>JACCEK010000002.1:359895-719790 GCA_020112395.1 Aerococcaceae bacterium DSM 111021
GTTTTTGACTTTTCCTTACTTGAGGCCATGTTACTCGGATCCATTATCGGTTCGACCGATTACGCCAGTGTGTCGGATGCGCTCGTCTCTCGTCGCTTAAAGTTAAAATACAACACCGACTCCTTACTGGAATTGGAATCAGGTTCCAACGACCCGACAGCTTATACGATGGTTGTGCTATTCTCGACACTTCTTCAAGGACAAAATGTCAATGTCCCCGTCTTAGTTATCTTACAAGTTGGGCTCGGTTTATTAGTTGGCTTTGCTTTAGGATGGGTATTTATCCGACTTCTAGACTACTTATATACAAGAGAAGGTATGGAAGTTATTTTGTTAGCTGCTGCTGCTTTATTCACTTATGAATTTACCAACCAAATTGGTGGTAACGGCTACTTAGCTGTTTATATCTTTGGTATTTATGTTGGTAATAAAGAATTCATCGGTAAACGTGAAGTTGTCTTTTTCTTTGATAGCTTTACAAACTTGGCACAAATTGGGTTATTTTTCTTACTTGGTCTATTATCCGAACCAAGTTCGATTATCGCTATGATGCCAATCGCTCTAGTCATCATGTTATTTATAACATTTATTGCTCGACCAGCATCGATATATGGTTTAATGGCGCCCTTTAAGTTGAATAAAAATCAACTGCCAGTCATTGCTTTTGCAGGACTGCGCGGGGCTGCGGCGATTGCTTTCGCGATCAGTGTAGTCAATTCAGACACACCATACATGAATGACCTTTACCATATTGTCTTTGATATTTGTCTCTTATCTTCTTTAATTCAAGGTGGTTTATTACCTACACTATCTAAAAAGATGGACATGGTAGACCCAGAAGATGCGTCCTTACGTAACTTCAACTCCTTACAAGATAAAAGTGACGTCGGCTTCTTAGCAACTAAGATAGAAGCAGATAGCGAGCTCGTTGATACTTATATTCGAGATATCACCTTGGCCTTTGATTTCATTATTGCAAAAATCCTCCGACAAGGAGAAACGATTGTCCCTAACGGAGATGTACAACTTAAAGTAGGCGACGTCATCGTCTTAGCAGGGCGTTCTTACTTTGATGTGGTTGGTACGGATTTATTAGAATTCCGAATTAACGGACACCATAACTGGGTAAACAAAGAAATTAAAAATATTCACTTGGAACGCGACTCTCTTATCGTTTTAGTGTTAAGAGATGACAACGAGTTGATTGTTCCAAATGGTGATACAACCATTCTTGAACGCGATACAGTCTTAGTATTAGAAGCATCAAATGCGAAGTAAATAGTTAAAGAGCGAGGCACATATGCCTCGCTCTTTTTTGTAGACGTTAACTTGAGTCAAACCGATCTTGCATTTAGATCAAGACCCTTTGACGTCATTAAACTACTCCTTCAAGTTTGTTATTCACTTACAATATACCATTCACTCCATCCTAAACTAAACATTATAATTTCAATATGATAGTGATAACTTACTTTGTTTTATAATTAATAAATTATCGTCTCAAGTAGATATTATGGAAGTGAGAATGAAGTTAAATATCGCTTTTACAAATCGCGTTTATTTGATTCAATCATAATAAATTCTGGTAAATAATTCGGCGTACACCCTTTCGAAACTTTCTCATCTTTGTACAGACCTGTATCTTCACCAATTATAACGCAACGTTTACGGTACTGTTCCTCATAAACCCCAATCCAGCCTGCTGTAAAGTTCATAGCCCACTGAACTTCTGGTTGCTCTTGACTAATTTTAGCTTCAATTGCAGTTACCAAGTCTGATGTATTATTTGGTGGTGTTTTCCCAGTCCATCTTAATCGTCCTTGATGATACCAGTAAGTCCGCCTTTGAAGTGCGTATGGACTATCCTCCCACGACTCCATGAGTGTCGTTAATTTCTTATTCTTTGTGAGCTGATTAGCTAACAACCAATCCATTAGATTGTTACTTTCATCATATGTATGAATTTGCATATCATCAACAAGTTCATCTAATACTTCTTCTGAAAGTAGTTTTTTGTCCATAATTAAGATTGATAAAAGCCTTGGTAAAAACTTACCACTCGACCAAAGTTCCATCGCCAGTTCATGATCAACTTTTATTTCTTTTGCAATTTTTCGTAAGTCACCTAATTTTGTATTATCATCAATCTGTCGAAATATTGTTTCCGCTTTTTCAGAGGTCTGTATTACTTTGTTTTGATTCATCGAAATACTCCTTTAATTAAATCCGTGAGCTTTTAAATAATTATAGCTTTCTTCTAAACAATCGAAAGGATCTCCTTGGGATGTTTCTTGTTCTGCAAAAGTATATTGGATCCCTGTTTCTTTAGTTGCCTGCCTCCTTGATGAATAGATTGCATCCAATATACAGAAAAAGAGCACATCTACAGAATAGTAAAACTATTCCATAAATATACTCTCACAATCAACGACCAAATAAAGAAAGCTTTGCTACCTGATCAGTTGACATAGTTTATCGCTCTTTTTTACTTACTCTCCCCAGAATCGGTAAGCAATGGCTTGACCTTGCTTGATTTTATCCCATTGCTGTTCCTGAGATAATTCATTCCCTCCATCACATGACGCGAAGCCACATTGATGAGATAAGTACAGATTATCTTTTGAAACATACTGAGTAGCTTTTTCTAATTGTTCATACACTGCAGCTTCATCATCTAATTTTGCCGACTTACTTGATAAGAATCCTAAGACTACTTCTGTGTCAGGCTTGTTTTTAAAGACGCTTAACGCACTTAAGTCTCCGGCACGCTCATCATCCCACTCTAAGTAGAAACGGTCATAGTTTTGTTTTTCTAAGAATAAATGCGCGATTTTCTCGTAACTTCCACCACCCATATTACGTGAATCATAGTTACCACGGCAATTATGCGTATAGACTTTTAGACCCAGTGAATGGGCATAGGCAATGACATCATTATTCAAATCAATGAATTCTTGGGCTAAGCCTAAGATTGATGAGTGATCAAAGTCAGTACCACTAAAAGGACTATGCGGGTTATCTTCAGCAAATAACTCCCATAAGCAGTCATCAAATTGGATAATCGTTCCACCTGCTTCAGCGAATTCCTTTAAGAAATCTTTGTAAGCTTGACTTAAATCCTTTTTGAATTCTTCTGCCGTCTGATAAACTTTCCCTCCGATTTCCTCTGACAAGCTAAGTTCTCCAAAAATATGTGACGGAGATGGAATACATTGCTTTAACGTTGCACCTTGGGGTGATACTTCTTTTAAGCGATTAAAGTGGTCAATAAAGGTGTGATTCTGACTATGTAAAGGCGCTTCAATTGCGATTCCTATATCTTTACGAGTTTCATAATTGCTCTCTTGATCCAGATCACGGAAGAAGTAGCCATTATCCGCGATATAGCGTTTGATGCCGTTTAGACCCCACACAAAATCAAGATGCCACATAGATTTTGAATATTCACCATCCGTTACTTCAGGTAAATCATGCTCGATTTGTTGATTAACAATTGTTTCCACAGCTTGATCTTCTTCTTCCTTGTAACCTTCAAATTCATCGTAGAATGGATACGCAATATCATCGCGATGTTCTATTTTTGTCTTATAATCTAATAATGACTCAGGTCTTAATAATGAACCTACGGTTAAAAAGCGTTTAGTTTTTTGTGTCATTCATATTACTCCTTTTTAATTTGTTTCTAATAGTATAGAATACATGATGAGCTATTAGTAATATCTATTTTAGTGTGCTTAGCATAGTATTTAACTATGCCCAAATAATAAAGGGGTGTTTCAATGAATCTAAAGCAAATAGATTATTTCTTGAAGGTTGTGGAGACGGCTTCAATTACTAAAGCAGCCGATGAATTATATCTTTCCCAACCGTCCTTGTCACATGCGATTAAAGAGTTGGAAAAGGAAATGAATATCACGCTGTTCCACCGTAGTTCCAAAGGTGTGACTCTTACGAGTGAAGGCGAAGAATTCCTATTATATGCAAGGCAAATTAGCGAGCAAATTAATTTGATGAACCGCCGTTATAAAGACGATGAAGCACCGCAACAAATTTTTAGCGTGGCAGGGCAGCATTATGCTTTCGTAGTTGATGCATTCGTCCGTCTGCTGAAACAATACGAAGACCATGACTATCAAGCGACATTGAAAGAACTTCGAACCTATGAAGTCATTGAAGACGTAGCTAATTTGAAAAGTGAAATTGGTATTATCTATCGCAGTCATTATAACCGTCAAGTCATCAACGCTGAACTAGAAAAAAAACACATTCATTTCACACCACTTATCTCTGTTAAACCACATGTATTTATTTATAAAGATCATCCCTTAGCCGATTATGAAAAGATAGCTCTCTCTGATTTAGATACTTATCCAAAATTAAGTTACGATCAAGGGCACCACAATTCCTTTTATTTTTGGGAGGAAGTATTGGCCGACTATGCTTCACGTAAAACAATTACAGTGAGTGACCGAGCAACTTTGTTTAATCTAGCTATTGGCCTAAATGGCTACACGATTAGCTCAGGTATTATCAATGCTGATTTGAACGGGAGCGATATTATTGCAAGGCCACTCGTCTCTTCCGAAACGATTGAAATCGGCTATATTACTAATAACATGCACACATTAAAACCAATCGCTCACACTTTTCTGGAGATTTTGAGAGAACGACTAGAAGTGTCTGTTGAGAGTAATTTATAGTTTTTGCTTTATTCATTGGTATACATAACTCACTATAAAATCTATCGCAATGCAGTTGATACTCTTAACTAGCCAAATACCAAGCATTAATTTCTTCTTAAGATGTTAAGTTAAAATATAAACATTAAAGATGGGACCTGCAACCACACCCACGATACTAGCTGAAGTTTTTCTCGCCAAAAATTAAAGCCTTTATGGCGACAGCTGGGATTGTTGCACCTTGAGTTTTGACTATGAGAAACCAATGATGAGAGCACTTGCAGCTAATACATTATCTCGAATATACCAGTCTAAACATTTGACATCTTCTCCCTAATTAATGAAAGTACTTTCTCATTCATTAGTGGATAAATATATAACCAAGCTCATTCATTAAAGTAGAAATATTCTGTCACTTCAAATTGCTTTATGTGAGCAACTGATCGACATAACCTTCATTGTCTAAGATATCAATATAATAAATTCCATACTTATTTATACACTAAAAAAGCCAAAGCAACGATGTGCCTTGGCATGGTATCACTTTGTTTATACTCACCATTCAAGAACTCTTTCTATCATTTTCACCAGTCCGTTCTACAACAAGCTTCGCACTGTACAGATGTTTTGAACATTAAACTATCATATGTTTTTAATGTTTAACTCAAAACACGGCGTGATAGTAGTTAAAAGCAGATTACTGTAATGCCATACTAGACTGTGTATTCCTTTGAGTATCTTTGAATCTAATCATGCTAATTAATCATCTAGTGTTAATACACCATCTTCAATGCGGTAGATGCGGTCACAATAAGATAGCATCCGCTCATCATGAGTCACCATAATAGCTGCTTTGTTACGTTCTTTGACTTCCTTGGAAATTAAAGACACCACTTCATGGGCACGCTTCGTATCTAAATTAGCTGTCGGCTCGTCTGCTAGAATAATACTTGGGTTATTCATGAATGCTCGAGCAATTGCTGTTCGTTGGCGTTCACCCCCAGATAATTGATGTGGGTATTTCTTCAATTTGTGACCTAAACCAATATTGGTTAATAATTCTTTGGCTAATTTTCGATGTTCTGGTTTAATTTGTCCCCCCATTTTCTTAACGACAAGTAATTGATCTTGTACTGTAAGATATGGCAATAAATTCGACGTTTGCAGAATAAAACCAATCTGCTCTAAGCGAACTTTAGAAAGTTCTTTGTCAGAGAGAGATGCGATGTTGACATCATCTATGAGAACTTGACCTGATGTTGCTTGTAGTAAAGCTCCTGCAATCGATAGGAAGGTACTTTTACCCGAACCGGATGGTCCGATAATCGCGATAAATTCGCCACGATCGACACTTAAATATATATCTTTTAATGCAGTCGTTGTAAATTCACCTTCTTGATATATTTTAGTCACATTTTTTAACATGAGTCCACTCATTATTCAGCCCTCCCTAATGCAGTAACTGGATCGATTTTGACAATACTTCTTACCGAGAATAATGAACCTAACATACTCGTAGTTAGCAAGATAAAACTATAGTTGATAGTCATTTGTGGTAATAAGTTAAATGGCATATCTTCAGGTAAGAAGAAAGCCATCAAATAAGTCAAGCCGACGCCAATCAATATACTAATTGATGACAATAGAAAGACTTGTCCCACAACGGTTCTAATGACAAAACCATTGCTTGCCCCAATCGCTTTCATCACACCAAATTGATTCACTTTTTGAGTCGTTAAGACATAGAAGAACACCGCAATCACGAAAGCTGAGATAAAAATTAACAACCATAACATCAATGAAATGGTACCGCTCTCTGCACTATAACCAGGAACACCATTTAAGGTTTGTTTTTTATCAGCCACTTCTACCCCATCGATTGTGTTCAAGATGGTTTCCTGGTTCAAGTTACTACCTTTTAAGAAAATCGCGTTAACAGGAGCTTCAATACCCATATCAGATCCTGGGACTTGATATTTGAATTCCCTTAGAGTCTCCATCGGTAAATAAATGACCGGTAAGTGATTTAATGTTTGAGTGTTTGAAAAACCTCCAATCTCAAATTCTGTATCATCATTACTTAAAGTGACGGTATCCCCTAAAGAAAAACCTTGCTTCATTAAAGATGAATCAACTAATACTTGATTCGGCTGGTTTTTTTGGAGTGCATCCCCTGAAACTACTCTAGGTTCTAAGAAACTACCCGTTTCTATCCCAATAAACAAAACACTCGTTTTTTTTCCGTTTTGTTCATTGTCACTACTACTTTTTAAAATAGCTCCGACCGAAGCCGCAATCGGTGCCGCTTCTTCTATCCCATCCAGCTTAATGAGATCATCGACTAAATTACCTGACAAAGTCGATTTAGACAAACTAAATTCCGCTTCTTCTTCAAAAACAGCTAATTCCATGTCCGAGTAACGGATCACAGCCGTTCCTAAATCAGCCAAGCCATTACCCAATCCACTCAACATAAAAACTAACCATGTAATGATTACAATGATAAAGCCGATCAGTAAAAAGCGGCGTTTGGAGAACCAAAGTTCTTTACGTGCTAAAAACATATAAAATACCCTCTTTTCCTTCTTATATAAAAGCAAAATTAAGTATACCTGAAAGTGACACTTGTGTCACTAATTATTATTTAGTTTTCAGTAGAATTTAAAATGCCTTTAAACAAGAGTTTTTTCATGAAATAACTACGTTTTTTACCCGACAATCCTGCTCGGTTCGGCAACGTAACGCTATGGAATATTGTTTCAATTAACATTAAAGAAGGTATCTCAGGGTCAAGATAACCAATTTGCTGACCCTCTGTGATCACCTCATGGATAAATTTAAACATAGTTTGATGTAATTGCTTTGACTTTTGGATGTCGGGTTGATGTTCATTTTCTTTGGTCCATCTCTGACCTTGTACCTGAGTTGTTATACGATGCGTGTCCGAGAAGTCAAACACCAAGTCCAATAATTCTGACAGTTTTTCTTCGTAGTTTTCGGGCCACTCAGTCGTTTCAATTCGTCTAACAAAATCCTCCATCTGATTAAGTAAATAATCGCGCAACAATTCATCTTTATTGCTGTAATATTTATAGAGTGCCGTGCGCGAAACGTTGAGTGCTTGAGCCAGCTTCATAAAGTTGAACTGATCATATCCATCTTCTAACATCAATTGATGCGTTGCTATATATAATTCTTCTTGAGTAAAGGTTTTTTTGCGTGCCATGTGACTCCCTCCAATTCTCGTTTATTATAGCATATCGCCTTAGTTACTTATGAAACAGAGATGGCATTGAGATAACTTCGAAGTGATAATCAATCATTATCCAATGTTATGACATATTTAAGTATTTTCAGATGAATTTGTTTAAACCAGCTTACACCTACAATCATTTAACATGTATCCATACTAAGTTCATGGTAGAATGATAATAAGAAACTATTGGAGGATGATATTATTATGAAACAAGAACTCGTTGAGATTTGCCTACGCGTTAGAGATATTGAGGCTACCTTAGACTTTTATACTAACCTATTCGATTTTGAAGTGGCTAGTCGAAGAGAATTCCCAGAAAATAAGTTTGATTTAATCTACTTAAATTCTCCTGGATCTTCAGTACAAATTGAACTGACTTACAATTATGATGCAGAGCCATATAATATTGGAGATGGCTTCAGTCATTTAGGTGTGACTGTTAGCGACTTAGAAAAAATGCATGAAGTGTGTAAAGCTTCTACTTATGAGACCGGTGATTTAAGAGGTCTAACAGGCGGCACACCGACATACTTCTTTGTGACGGATCCAGACGGGTACCGTATTGAAGTCAAACGCGCTAAATAATATTTAAACCCTTTAAAATGTAAGCTTGTTGATTCATTTCAATGAGCTTACATTTTTTTATTGTTCATTATTTCTACCCACCACAACATTCCTATTCCTATTTGATTGACAAATTGCATTTCACAGTGTATAATAGTTCACATAAGTTAACTATTTAATCATATTAACTATTGTCGTGATCGAGTCATTCTAAAATAAATTTTGAAAGGAAAGCATGATGGAGACTAATTATAAGTATGTCGAGCAAATCATAGAACATATCAACCACTTAAAGATACAACGTCGCACAGCAGATACCCAACCCAAAACGGGTCGAGGCACTGGTTTTGTCCTTTCTTACCTATACAACAATGGCGATAAAGTCATTCCAAGTGAACTAGGCAAGATAATGAATGTAACAACACCGAGAGTCACTGCGATTCTGAATAAATTAGAAGCTAAAAAACTAATCGTTCGTGCTATCTCTCCTGAAGATCGTCGGAACGTTTTTGTTATGTTAAGTGATCAAGGTAAAGAAGTCGTCGAAGAGAAAATAGCCAAACAACAACAAAATATTCAAACACTCGTTGAACGACTAGATGAAAATGACGTAGAGTCATTTATACGAGTACTCAACGAATTAGAAACTGTCATAGATGAACAAGGTTGGGGACTTTAAAAGGAGTGATTTATTGAGAAGATTCAATAATAGAGAGTTAGATAGAGAAATTAACGAACAGCCACCTAAAATCACATTACAATTACTAAAGCGAATTTACTTCTACTTGAAACCATATACTCTTCAATTAATGATTATTATGACTGTCATCCTTCTGGCTGCTTTACTAGGTGTTCTACCATCAATGTTAACGGGCCGAATTATCGACGAAGGTTTTATTGGTGGAGACTTTAATAAATTAGTCAAGCTCATCGCCGCATCATTTTTTGTACTTATCTTAACAAGTATCGTCGGTTTAATTCACAGCTACTTAGGTGCCTGGCTATCCCAAAATATCGGAAAAGACATGCGTAACCAAATGTACTATCATCTTCAAAAACAATCTCAAGGATTCTATTCCTCAGGCAAACAAGGGGAAATAATCACTCGAATGACCAGCGATGTTAGTGGTGTTCAAAGCTTTATTACTGGAACGTTGACACAAACAGTATCCAGCCTAGCTATTTTAACAACATCTATTGTGGCGATGTTTCAGCTGAATTGGGCATTAGCCTTTGTCGGTATTTTGATTGTTCCTCTTTTAGTCTTCCCTATAAAAATAGTCGGCCGAAAAAGATGGGCACTTACCAATGAATCTCAAGACTTAAATGACGAATCCAATGAAATATTGAACGAAACTCTAAGTGTGAGTGGTCAGCAACTTGTCAAATTATTCACTAAAGAAGAGACAGAGTATGAGCGTTATAGCAATCTAAATGACAAGCTTATGAAGGTAAAAGTACGAGAGACAACAGTAGGCCGTTGGTTTAGAATGGCTGCTCAAACGTTTATCGAAGCAGGTCCCATGTTCATATATTTAGTCGGAGGATTTATGATCCTCGTCAATCATTATCAAGGACTTTCGGTCGGTGATATTACAATCTTAGTGGCTCTTATGACACGTATGTACCGACCGTTAATACAACTCATGGATATTCAGATTGAATTCATTAGATCCTTAGCGTTATTTAGTCGAATATTTAACTATCTAGATATGCCAATAGAAATCGACAATAAACCCAATGCCATTCTTCCAAAAAATATCCGTGGAGAGATTAGCTTTAACAACGTATCTTTCGCCTACAAAGAAAACACCCCCATTCTACACGACATTAATTTCAAAGTGAAAGAAGGCGAAACTTTAGCCATCGTCGGTCCTTCTGGTGCAGGAAAGTCTACCATATTTAACCTTATCCCTCGCCTATACGATGCCGTTGGTGGAGAAATTAAACTAGGTGACCATAATATCCAAGATCTAGACCTTCACTTCCTTAGACAAACTATCGGGATGGTTACTCAAGAAACTTACCTATTCAATGCATCCATTAGAGAAAATCTCCTATATGCTAAAAGTGATGCGACTCAAGAAGAGATTATTAAAGCGTGTAAGGATGCCAATATCCATAACTTTATCACAAATCTTCCTGATGGATACGATACCGAAGTTGGTAACAGAGGCATTAAATTATCCGGTGGAGAGAAACAACGTATATCCATTGCCCGTGTATTCTTAAAAGATCCAAAAATCATTATTTTAGATGAAGCAACCTCAAGTTTAGACTCCATATCTGAAGGACTCATTCAAGAAGCCTTAAGTTCTTTAATCAAAAACAAAACCAGCTTAGTCATCGCCCACCGCCTGTCCACTATTATATCCGCAGATAAAATACTCGTCTTAGAAAATGGACACGAAGTGGAAAGAGGCACACACCAACAACTCATAGAAAATAACGGAATGTACAAATTAATGTATGATACACAATTTAAGCCGTATATCAATGATACGAGCCAACTCGTCTCTGCATAAATATAGAAAAGCAAAAACTGGACACTCTTTTTGAGTTGTCCAGTTTTTTCTCATTAATACAAATAAGCTTCCTCAAGAAATCGAGGAAGCTTATAAACTTTAAACTCAATTATTGTTGTGCACCCATCGCCCCATCAACACGATATTGTGATCCACTAATAAACGAGCTGTCATTTGAAGCTAAGAATAATGCGAGTTTAGCGATATCGCCTGCCTCTGCATAACGACCTAAAGGAATCCCAGCTATAAAGTCTTCTTGGGCAGAATCAGCATCACCTGTATTTGACTCCAGACTTTCCATCATACTCGTATCTACTGGTGAAGGATGAATCGAATTTACACGAACACCACTCTCTGCAACTTCTAAAGCAGCTGTTTTCGTTAAAGCCACAACTGCGTGTTTAGATGAAGCATACGGAGCAAGTCCAGGTGAACCTCTTAGACCATCCACAGAAGAAGTATTAATAATACTTCCGCTTTTTTGCTCAATAAGTAATGGTAGGGTATGTTTCAATCCTAAGAAAACACCTCTGGCGTTAATTACCATAAAGTTATCAAAGTCTTCTACTTCTAAATCGACAATGTCTGTTTGTTTGCCTGTAATCCCAGCGTTATTGAATAAGATATCAACGCGTCCAAAACGTTCTTTCGTTTTATTAACATAATTTTTTACATCAGCTTCTTTTGATACATCAGCTGGAATCGCTATAATATTATCATCCGAGTTAAGCTCTTCTATCGCTTCATTTAAGTCTTCTTCTGATAAATCAACTAAAGCAACTTTAGAACCTTCATCTAAAAATAACTTAGCCGTTACTCTACCGATTCCGCCAGCTGCACCAGTGATAATGGCTACTTTTCCATCTAATTTACCCATTTTAAAACCTTCATTTTTTATTTCTCTAATCGGATCGGGTTAACTATTTATCCAATTAAAGTTTGTTCATTCTTCAAAATTTACGAACATACCCCAAAGTAAAATCATCATTGAATGTTTACTCGGCGCCAAATATATATCAACTAAAACGCAAACTCTTCAATGTTTGCTTGTTCTTCTGTCACATCATTGTCTGAAAGTAAACCTTTCGCCGCTTCAAGCATAGGTGGCGGACCACAAACATGCCATGAAGCTGTTTCGAAATACTCTTCAAGCCCTTCCTCTTTGATGAAATCTTCATCAACAAAACCATAAGCGAAGCCTTCAACTTCTTCTTCACTAAAGATAATGTGGTGAGAAAAGTTTGGATATTGCTTGGCGAACCCTTTTAATTCATCATAGTACATTAACTCTTCTTCATAACCTACTCCCCAAATGAAAATGATTCGTCGGTCTGAATCTTTCGCAATTTCTTCGCGTAATAAACTTAAGTTTGGTGTAACCCCGATACCACCAGACAGCAGAACCATCGGTTCATTTGAATGCCGTACTTGTTCGGGATAAAAATTACCATAAGGCCCCTCAATCGTTACCTTATCCCCTACCTCTACTTGATCAAGTGAACTTGTAAAATCCCCGTCCTCTTTAATCATCACCATAACAGTATCCTCATTATATGTCGGGGCGCTAGAGAACGAGAAGGGATGTGCCTCACTTGTAACTTTTGAATCAACGAAACGGAAGAAGCCATATTGTCCGGCAATATAATCAAGTTTGTTGCCTTTTGTTGGTCTCAATTCAATTTCATGAATTTTAGGAGTCGGTTTATCGAGCCTTACTATCTCGTATTTTGGCAAGATTGCCAAACGAATTTTATACAAGGCATACCAACCGAGAACAATTACCGTATAAAGTGTCGTTAAGAATAGGAATGGTATATTCCCCACTAGATATGACACATTATAAATATGGAAATGAATCGCAATGATACTCACAATAGCCAAACGGTGTAACCATAAATGTCGATTTCGTTTGTAAGTATTCTTCTTCAAGTTCATTAACTTTTTGGACTTTTTAATTAATGTGTCGGATAAGACAAAAATACCTGTAAACATCACGATAATGAGTGATATTAAACCTACATAACCAAGTATAGACGTATCTGATAACGATAAAGTAAAGACATTGGCTAAGCCACTCCAACGTATACCGACATGGATAAGCAGAGTAACGGGCAATGCCATCGCCATCCACGCATGAATTCCATACATTTGAGTTAAACCTAATTTCTTCTCAATCGCTTTTGGACGAACAGCAATTAAAACAAGGGTCAACATAATACAAAATGAAAAAGATCCAGTAATATTCGATAAAAATTCCGGCAGATTAGGGGGGATATAGTCTTGTAATAAAGCGATTAATAAAGTAAAAAACATAAAAAGGGCAACACCAGGAAAGAACCATCTCAAAGCGCTTTTGTTCATAATTATCCTCTCTTTCTAATGTTTATTTCTGTCACTGAAACGGAGAATTGCCTATAGTAGAAAGTGATTGCTTTTAGTTACTGGAGATTGACACAAAGACATCTTGTTTGATTCAACAAGTCAACTTATTCTTATGAAAACCCTAACATGATGAAGGTTTACAGTCAAACCATATACCCTCTTATTGATAAAAATATTGTCTGTTCAAATAATCCTCAATGAGTCCTTAAATATTGATGAATATTCTTCTACAATTTAAACGCAAATTACAAAAAAACTGAACATCCGAGATGGGTGTCCAGTCTTTTTACTTTGTTCATATTTTTAGGTCCGTTCTATAACAGACATCTTGTTGGTTGCTCTTAAGCACTATCTCGACCTGATCTGACTCTATATGCTTGATAATGTTCTGGTTGTTTCTGATAGAAATCTTGATGATAATCTTCAGCACCGTAGAATGTACTGGCGGACGTAATTTCAGTTACGACAGGTTTATCAAAGCGTCCACTAATATCTAAAGCTTTTTTAGATGCTTCTGCCTTAAGTTTCTGTTCCTCAGTTAGGTAGAATACCCCTGGTCGATAAGACGATCCGCGGTTAATAAATTGCCCACCAGCATCTGTCGGATCGCTAATCTCCCAATAAATATCCAATAACTCATCATAACTTATGATTGTTGGGTCAAAAACAATCTTGACCGCTTCAGTATGACCCGTCTCACCACTACAAACCTCTTCATAGGTTGGGTTGACAGTGTGACCACCTGTATAACCTGAAGTGACTGAATGTACACCATCCCATTGATCGAATGGTTTCACCATACACCAAAAGCATCCTCCGGCTAAAACTGCTGTTTCTTGTTGGTTTGTCATACAATTCTCCTTTCTATTCGCCTAAGAACGAATAATATTAATTTTCTAATTCTGGTAATGGAGCGTCAAACATTGGATATGTTTCGCCATTGTATACTTCATTTATTTTTTCTGCGACATCATCTGTCTGGTAAAGTTCTGCAATTTTAAGATAAACTGGGTTATCTTTATTCTCTTCTAAAGTTGTAATTGTGTTGATGTACATTGGGTTAACTTTCTCTACATCTTCTGCATCATTGAATATCGCATCATGAATTGATAAGCCTACATCATTAGCGAAATTCGTATTAATTAACGCTGCATCAACATCTGGTAAAGATAATGCTGCGAAGTTTGGCTCAACAAGTACAATTTCTAAATTCTTTGGATTTGACGTGATATCTTCCTCATCGCCGTAGATACCTACCTCATCATCAACCTCAATTAACCCCGCGATTTCTAAAGCCAATAACGAACGGCCCAATGTTGAAGGATCATTTGGAAGTGAAATACTTCCGCCTTCAGGAATAGCTTCGACCGACTCATGCTTTTCAGAATATAAACCTAATGGCATTAATAACGTATTTGCGATCGCAAACACCGTACCGTCATTATCTTCGTTCCAAGATTTAATAAATGGATGACCTTGGAAGCCACTAATATCAAGCGAGCCATTTTGGAGAGCAACGTTTGGTTGATTGTAATCATTAAACAGAACCAACTCTAACGTAATTCCTTCTTCTTCCAAAGCTTTCTCTGCTACGTATTCCCACAGCTCCAGCCCTGTATCACTCACAACACCGACGATGACCGTTTCACCTTCAAACTCTTTTGTTTCTTCCGCTGAAGCTACTGGTAAAAACCATTGCCCACTTATTAATAAGATACTTAATACGAATCCGAATACACGTTTGATATTTTTCATTTTATTCTCTCCCTTAAACTATTATTTATTCTAGACCTTACAACTTTTTTGAATAAAAAAAGCCCCTCTTGTCAGAGATATCTCTAACAAAAGGGACGAAGAGTCGTGTTACCACCCAATTTTCTATTATCTTCACAAATAATAGCTCATTCAGTATCAATAAATACTGCACACTGTATCGGGTGTGCCCGTCTAAGAAGCGTTAACCTCTTAAACTGCTCCGAGCTCATCTTCACTCACGCTTAAACCACCCTTTTTCACCAAACCAGGCTCTCTGTACTTGTTAAGTCGTTTCGCTACTCTTCTCTTCATCACAGTCGCTTATTAATCTATTGTTTTATATACTATGCGTCTTCATTAAAATTGTCAACCATTTTATTAGATAAAAATTATAAATTGCAAATAACTCTCATTTAAAAATATAATTTCCATTAAGTCTCCATATGAATGACAAAAGATAATAACGTTTTTAATAGTTAAAATAGGTTAATTACTTAAATGACTTAACTATATAAGAAAGAGTGAGTCTATGAAACCGGATTACTACCTTGAAAAAATCATTGAACCCTTTAACCATCTAAAAGTCCATCATCGTAAGGTCACAACTCAACAAAATGAACAACCACCTACAATCACCTTACAAATACCCAAAAGAATATACTTATACCTAAAACCCTTCACACTTCTAGTTTTCCTCATGATGGTATCATCCTAGTAGCCGGATTACTCGGTATGTTACCTGCAATTTTAACCGGTCGTATCTTCGATGGTCGATTCATCGGTGGTGACTTTAACCAGTTAATCACCCTGATTGGCGCATCATTCATCGTCCTACTTTTAACCGGTTTAATCGGTTTCACCTAAAGTTTCCTCGGCGCTTGTCTATCTCAAAACATCGGTAAAGAAATGTGTAATCAAATGTTCGGCCACCTTCAAAAACTATCGCAAGGCTTTTATGCCTCTGGTAAACAAGGTGAGATTATTACCCGAATGACCAATGACATCAGTGCTGTTCAAAATTTTGACACCGGTACTTTAACCCAAGCCGAATCCAACTTAGCTGTCTTAATTTCTTCTTTTATTGCGATAATCCAACTAAACTGGATACTCGCTTTAATCAGTATGTTAATCGTTCCCCTAATTGACTTACCTGTTAAAATCGTCGGTAAAAAATGCTGGGCACTAACCAATGAATCTCATGATTTAAACGATGAAGCGAATGAAATATTAAATGAAACGCTCAGCGTGAGTGGTCAACAACTGGTTAAACTGTTCACTAAAGAAGAAATTGAGTATTAACGCTATCAGACAGTAATTAAACAACTCACACAAGTTAAAGTTAAAGAAACAACCGTCGGTCGATAGTTTAGAATGGTTGCACAAACCTTTATCGAAGCAGGACCCCTGTCTATTTACTTAGTTGGAGGTATTATGATTCTAATTAATCACTATCAAGGTTTGACTGTTAGTGTTATTACGATCCTCGATGCCCTCATGACTCGTATGTACCGACCTTTAACGCAACTTATAGACATACATATCGAATTTATCCGCTCGCGAGCTTTATTCAACCGTATATTTAACTACTTAGATATGCCCATTGACATCCAGAACAAACCAAACGCTCTCACATCAAGCTAAATAAAAGCCAATCTGAGCTTTAACAATGTCTCATTTTACTACAAAGAAGATTCACCTTTCCTTCATGTTATTAGTTTCCAAGTAAATGAAAGTGAAATAGTCGCAATCTTTGGCTCTTCTGGTGCAGGTAAATCGACCCTTTTTAATCTGATTCCAAGACTCTATGACGTCATTGGAGGAGAAATTAAACTGGGTGATTACAATATTCAAGATTTAGATTTACACTTCCTAAGACAAAATATCGGAATGGTTACTCAAGAAACCTACTTATTCAACGTATCCATCCGGGAAAATCTCCTTTACGCTAAAAGTGACGCCACTGAAGAGGAACTCATCCAAGCCTGTAAAGAAGCCAATAACCCTGACTTTATCACAAGTCTTCCCGACGGTTATGACACCAAAGTCGGTAATTATGGAATCAAACTATCTGTTGGAGAGAAACAAAGGCTTTCAATTGCTAGGGTATTTCTAAAAGACCCTATAATACTCATCTTAGACGAAGCAACATCTAGTCTTGACTCAATCTCTGAAGGCTTATTCCAAGACGCTCTAAGCTCATTAATTAAGAATAAAACGAGCCTTGTCATTGCCCTCCACCTGTCAACATTTATCAATGCGGATAAAATTCTCGTCTTAGACAATGGACAGGAAGTCGAAAGAGGCACACACCAGCAACTCCTATAAAATGACGGTATGTATAAATTGATGTATGAAACACAATTTAAACCGTATCTTCATGATACTGAACAACTTGCTTCTGCTTAATAGAATATAAAATACTTGCCACCTGTCGTTGAATCTTAAATCCCATTCTGGATCAAGAGAGTCAGTACAGATGACTTTTTTATGTAATAAAGCTTAAGTAGCAGTCTTTTGACCAGATAGTCAAATATGATAGAAACGATTCGTTGACCACTCGGTCAATATTGAAATGAGGTGACACGACTAAATAGAACAAAGCAAAGTAATTTAAAAAATCAACAAATTATCCAAAGTGCTATTACTGAATTTGGCCTTCATCGTTATAGTGAGGCCTCACTTAACGTAATATCTAAAGAAAGTAATTTTTCTAAAGGAATTATCTATCATTATTTTAAGAACAAACATAATCTATATTTAGCCTGTGTGGCTGAATGTTTCGAAAGCTTCATCACTTTTCTTAATGAAGAGTCAGTTTCCTTTGAAAATATCGAAGTAGCAACTAAAAAATATTTTTCATTGCGTCAACAATTCTTTGACCGAAAATCTAAATTTAGTAATATATTTGCGAACGCCGTTTTTCATCCACCCCTACACATAAAGAAAGAAATCAGAGCACTGAAAACAAAGCTGGATCAATTCAATTATGATTTCTACGAAAGTATCCATCAAACTGTAGATTTAAAGGACTTATGTGATTTTTGATGAGGCGATGGAATATTTTAAAGTGTTTCAAGAATCATTTAATTACTATTTTCAAACACAAGATGACGAAAATTACGCTCAACTGATTCAAGAGCCGAAGTTAAATTAGAAAAAATATTAAAAATTATGTTTTATGGAATAATTATAGAGGACAGATCAGATTGAATTTGTTTATTCGATATATAACGGTTCCAGCAATAGCATTCATCGCTGGTGAATTGGTTGCTAAATTGAGACTTCTAGCGAGCGATATTAGGATGGGTAGCTAATAGCAAGATGGTTTGGTTTTAGGCCCTCACGCGCTTGGTCTTATGAACGTTGTATTAATGAATGCAAACTGTTATCAAGCTTAATTAAATGTTTTAGAAGTATGATTATGATTATGATTGGTACGGAGCATGTATTTAAGAAGCTGAAAAAATCAGGAAAGAATATAATTATAACTACTCTGTTCCAATCACTCACTACTTTCTTAGTCGTCGCAGTATTTTTTGGAGTTATTTTCTACTTTACTGGCGTTCTAATTTAATTTGGGATTTGTGTTTGGTGAAATTGCTTAAGCTACCGTCCCAGCACTAGCCTTATCGATTGTGAAAAAGTTTAAATCGAAAGGCCCTGTTACCAATACATAATTCCAATGGTGGCTTTAGATTCAATAACCTTGTATTTGGTAGTCCAGTGATGAACTTTATGCTCATGGTCTTAGGTCTTTCAGCAACGATTGCTAATATCGTCTCAGAAGAAAAATTGGACGAAATTATGACCCTTTTAAATCCTACCTTAGGTTTAGCGTTAATGATGGTAATTCTAAACTTAGGTGCTCCACTAGATAATCAATTATTTTTAGGAGCTGGAGCCTTTACAGCTATTTTCATTTTATCAAGAGCTTTAGGTAAATATTCCGGCGCTTATATTGGAGCGAAAGTCACAAAATTACCCGATACAGTAGCGAAACATCTTGGTCTGACACTATTACCCCACTCAGGGTTTTTACTCGCCTTTACTGGGATTGCAGCTTCACAAATCGCTCTATTCGACCCTACAACAGCCACCATTATTCAAGGTACAATTGCAGCAGCCGCTTTTATCAACGAGATAATCGCTGTTCTTATTGCTAAAAAAACCTTTGAATGGGCTGGGGAATCAAATCAACAGAGAGCCACTCAACCCATAGGTGATTTGAATACATCGAAAATTTAAATAAATGAATGCACAAATAGAGCACTCTGGGGATTCCTGAAGTGCTCTATTTACATTATTCTATGGACACGCTTTAATTTATAACTTACTATATATTTACTAAATATAAATTTAACATCAATTATAAGCACCTGCCTGTATTAACAAATAACAAAAAGGAATGATGACATGTCAGATAAAATTGATAACAAAGATATAAACAGAGGAAACGAACTTGTCACTACTCTCTTATCAAATCGCATCTTAAAAATAGACCGTAAAGAGTTCCTATATCAATTATTCAAGGAGGAACCAGGAATTGAGAAAATACTTGAAAATGGCCCCGTTGAAATTATTGATGAGAAACAAATTGCTTCCACAGCTAAAAAAGCCATTAATAATACGACAATGAAATCATCTGCTGCATCCTTTGTTTCAGGACTGCCTGGAGGTGTCGCAGTAGTTGCTTCAATACCTGCTGATATTCTACAGTTTTACGGCATGTCGATTAATTTAGCTCAAAAACTGATGTATTTATATGGTTATCCTGATTTGTACAATGATGATAAGCTAACCGAAGAAGGGAAAAAGTCATTAATCGTTTTTCTTGGTGTGATGTTAGGAGTCAGTGGGGCTGGAACAGCTGTTAAAAGGATCTCATCAGCTCTAGCTGGTCAAGCAGTTAAGAAGCTCCCACAACAAGCACTCACAAAAACTGTTTATTATCCAATTATCAAAAAAACTTTAGCTAATTTGGGCGTAAAAGTGACTAAGAATTCCTTTGCAAAATCTGTATCAAAGGTCATTCCAGTCGTTGGTGGGGGTGTCTCTGGGGGACTGACTTTAGCTACCATAAGCCCCATAAAAAGTATGCTTTTCACACATAGTTGACTCGCTATGTGCAAGAATGATTCATATTAGCTTTCGTTTCTTTTGAGAATTAAAAAGCTTTTTAATATACATCTATCTTTCAACATCTTGTATAAAAATTCCAAAACTATTGCTATAAGGACGGCAAAAGTTCAGTCCAATTTAGATCAATTAACTATGTGATAGCGTCATAAGCATAAAACTCGTCCCACTTACTTTCATACGCTTTAATTTGTTCTTCATAGGCCATTGTTTCAGTAATATCGTCAATTCCACCTAATAATTTACGGCGCCATTCTTCTTCAATTGAAAATTTATACTTAGCATACGGTGTCACTATTTCTTGTGTTTCTAAATCGATCTTAATCTGTTCGTCGCCCTTTAATCTTGCTAGTGCTTGACGTTCTTCTGCTGATAAACTAATCGCTAACATCCCATTTTTCAGGCTGTTCATATAAAAGATATCGCTAAAACTTCCGGCAATCACTACTCTAAAACCAAAATCATCTAAAGCCCATACTGCATGTTCTCGAGACGATCCTCCTGCAAAATTATCACCAGTTATTAAAATACTCGCACCTTGGCGATCGGGATGATTCAATGGAAATTCTGCTTTAACTTTTCTTGGATAGTCTGATCCTGGTAGATAGCGCCAGTTATCAAATAAAAATTCACCGAACCCCGTTTTTTCAATCCGATTTAAAAAGGCACTTGGTAAGATTTGATCGGTATTAATATTGTCCTCCATTAAAGCCACGGTTGTTCCCTTATGAACTATAAAAGGTCTCATAAAACTGGTACCTCCTGGTCATCGAGTCTTGTGTCGTAGAAGTGTCCCTTAACTGCTGCTAGGACGGCCATCGCGGGACTGCATAAGTGAGTGCGTGAGCCTTTTCCTTGTCGCCCTTCGAAATTTCGGTTTGTTGTCGAGGCACAGTGCGTTCCCGGCGGTACACGATCCGCATTCATCGATATACAAGCTGAACAACCTGGTTCCCGCCACTCAAATCCAGCGTCTATATATTGTTGAGCAATTCCCATTGCTTCGGCTGCACGTTTCACCGGCCGACTACCTGGAACTACCCAAGCTGAAATATGAGGAGCAACCTTGCGCCCTTTTATATATTTAGCCCCTTCAATCAAGTCTTCCAGACGAGAATTTGTACACGAACCTAAAAATATATAAGATATAGGGATGTCCGTCGCATCCATTTGAGGTCTCAAATCCATGTATTCATAAGCACGTTGATCATTATGATCACTTACTTGCGGGAATTTCTCTCCATAAGGTAACCCCATCGCAGGAGTCGTCCCCCAAGTGACATAAGGTGCTAAATCATCGATAGATACTTCTAATACATAGTCAAAGTCAGCATCTGGGTCTGTATATAGTGTCTTCCAATAAGCCACTGCCCGTTTAAAATCTTTGGGAGCTCTTGGCTTGCCTTCAAGATAGTCAAAGGTTTTCTGGTCTGGAGCTACTAGGCCATACTTTGCTCCAAACTCAATCGCCATATTGCACAATGTCATGCGTCCTTCCATCGACAAGTCACTCACTGCTTCGCCATAATATTCAATCGCATAACCTGTCGCAAAGTCAGTGCCATACGTATGAATAAGATTCAACATAATATCTTTTGCATAAACACCCGCTTGTAGTTTACCAGTCAGTTTAATCCCCATTATCTTTGGTTTTCTTTGCCAAATTGTCTGCGTCGCAAAAACGTGTTCAACTTCTGAAGAGCCAATTCCAAAAGCAATGGCGCCAAAAGCCCCATGGGTTGCTGTATGTGAATCACCACAAACAACGGTTTTACCAGGTTGAGTTGCCCCTTGTTCCGGTCCAATCATATGAACGATTCCTTGACCTTCACTGCCGTGATCCATTAACTCAACTCCGAAATCTCGACAGTTTCTTTGTAATGCTTCAATTTGTTTTCTTGAAATGGCATCCTTAATCGTAAAGATATTCTTAGTCGGCACATTATGATCAATCGTTGCGATAGTTTTTTCAGGAGCCCTCAGCTGGCGTCCTTCTGAACGTAAACTTTCAAAACCTTGCGGTGTGGTTACTTCGTGAATCATATGTAAATCTATGTATAATAACTGAGCATTTCCTTCCTCGCCAGCTAAAACATGTTCTTGCCAAACTTTATCAAATAGTGTCTGTCCCATGCTTTTCACTCCAATCGTTTAATTAACTCTTGCTTAAATTCACTTGTCATCAATTGTCCACCTAAATCTCTCGTTCCACCAGTAGCCGCAATCGTCTCATAAGTAGCTGTCTCAATTTGATCGGCTAAAGCTATTTGCTGAAAACTCTGCCTTAACATCATACACACAGATAAGATCATCGACACCGGATTGGCAATATTTAAACCAGCTATGTCCGGAGCAGAACCGTGAATTGGTTCGTATAAAGCTGGTCCATCAATACTTAGACTCGCACTTGCAAGCATCCCCAGTGAACCTGTGATCACAGAAGCTTGATCACTTAGAATATCTCCGAACAAATTCTCAGTCACAATGACATCAAAAGTGGGAGCAGCCATCATCAATTTCATTGCTGCTGCATCAACATATATATGTTCCACTTCAACTGACGGGTATTCTTCTGAAACTTCCTGCACTATCTGTCGCCATAACTTACTATTTGCTAAGACGTTCGCCTTATCGACCGAGGTCAATTTTTGACGACGAGTGAGCGCCAATTCAAAAGCCAATCGAACAATTTGTTCAATTTGTTTTCTTGTATAATTCATCGTATCAATGGCCTCATCTGAATCATAACATTTCGGTTGTCCAAAATATAAACCACCTATTAGTTCGCGAACAATCACAAAATCTGTTCCCCGCACTTTGTCTGCTTTTAATGGAGACTTTTCTTCCAAAAAAGTTTGCATTTTTGTTGGCCTCAAATTTGCATACAATTTAAGCGCTTGTCTCAAAGCTAATAATCCACTTTCTGGTGTTTCTTTAGCCCCTTCCCACCGAGGCCCACCGATCGCACCTAACAAAATAGCATCTGCTTGTTGACAAGCCATTAGAGTCTCTTGCGGTAACGGTATACCAGCTTGCTCAATCGCAGCCCCGCCAAAAGGAAAAGAGACCACTTCGTAAGCAAACTTCCCCTTACTGGCGACGGCTAATATTTCTAAAGCACTGGTCATAATTTCTGGACCAATCCCATCACCTGCAAGGGCGACGATTCTTTTAGTCATACAACACTGTCCTTTCTAATTGATTGCTTGTAAATAAGCTTTGGCAGAAGCAGTTAGTACATCAAAATCAATCCCTGTGCCGTAAGATAGATAACCATTAGGCAATTGAATCGTCACATGCACTTGAGCTTGTGAGTCGTGTCCTTGTGTAATGGCATCAATCCGGTACTCATGCAAGATAATATTCAATTTCAGCATGCGATTGATGGTTTTATAAATCGCATCAACACTTCCCGCTCCTGTATCGGTATCTAACAGAATACGATTATCCTGCTGGCGATCTCGAATAGCAACTGTAGCGGCATGAAGCCCTTCTTCAATATATTGAACTTGAAGTCTCGCTAATTCATAATTTGCTTGGTCTTCAATTGTTGCGCCAGCAATAAGGGCATGTAAATCAGTTGTCGAAATGTTTTTCTTCTTATCTGCTAATTCTTTGAACTTCACAAAAAGTTCTTTCACCACTACTTTATCTGACATATCGTAGCCTAAACTCACCATACGATCGACAAAGGCATGTCTTCCGGATAACTTCCCTAAAGGCAGATCATTACTTGAAACCCCAACAAGTTGAGGGGTAATAATTTCATAAGTTTCAGGATTCTTCAATACACCATCTTGATGAATACCGGATTCGTGTGCGTAAGCATTAGCGCCAATAATCGCTTTATTGCGAGGAATAGGCATTCCAGATAAACGACTGACAAGATCACTTGTATTCTTAGTTTCATCCAGTTTGATCTGATTTTCAGCTTGATAGGCATCACGACGAATATGTAGGGCCACTGCAACTTCCTCTAAAGCGGTGTTTCCTGCACGCTCACCAATCCCATTAATTGTTCCTTCAACTCTTAGTGCACCTTGCTCGATCGCTGCAAGAGCATTGGCTGTCGCCATTCCTAGATCATCATGACAATGAGAGGAAAAAATAACTTCATCAAAGGCCGATATATTCTCTTTCAAATACGCAAATAAAGCACCGTATTCCGTTGGGTTTGTATAACCAACCGTATCCGGAATATTAATTATCGTTGCGCCACATTTAATTGCCACTTGAATCACTTCAACAAGAAAATCCCATTCAGTCCGAGTAGCATCCTCCGGCGAAAATTGAACTTGATCAAAATATTGCTTGGCATAAGTAATGTGTTTCTTAACTGACGCCAGAATTTCAGCTTTTGTCATGGATAATTTACTTTCACGATGAATCGGACTTGTAGCAATAAAGACATGAATCTGCTTATGATTTGCCTCTTTTAATGCCTCACGAACACTATCAATGTCTTCAATAGAACACCTTGCTAAGCCGCCAACTGTAGCATGTTTTATCTGAGCTGCAATTTCTTGAACAGCTTCAAAATCTCCCTGGCTTGAGATAGGAAAGCCAGCTTCTATAACATCAATACCCCATTTTTCTAATTGAAGTGCTATCTGAACTTTTTCTTTCGTATTAAAATTTACACCTGGTGTCTGCTCGCCATCTCTCAAGGTTGTATCAAAAAATTGAATCTGCTTAACCATCCTATTTCCTCCTCTAGTGCGTCACTGGATCAATAATACTCTCCGTGGCGATAATTCCATGAATGATAACCTTCTGACAAATGAAACATAATGCGTTCTAAATCTAACCCTTTACGGATTAAGACAGGTGCTGGTTCAACAGAACGTTGATTACCTTGTTCAGGCACGAGTTGACCGTGTGCATCGACAAAAGAAATCATCACTCCTTGTTCATAACGTGTATCTACCGTTTTATCTGGCTGAATAGATTTGACGTAGTCATCTCCGTCAATAATTAAATCTGCCTCATGTTCTATTTGTTCACCAATACCAGCTACCACACCTCGATTACCTTTTCCTGATGGATTGGCAGAACTTGCGAATAATAGTGACTGTTGATCTGTCCAAAGTTTAGCAGCGATTTGTTCTCCAGGTACACCGAATTTAATAACGAAACAACTAGTTCCGCGTGTATCTGACATCAACTCAGAGGAGCCATCGGCGGGTATATAATGTTTACCTGAAGCTTTCCAAGGAAGTATACAACCTAATAACACGTCTTCCTCCCAGCACTTCTCATAAATCTTTTTTATTTCGGGAGTCATTTCCGCTAGCTCATCTAACTGTTCTAATGAGCCTACTAAAACGACACCAGGTTTGTTTCGTTTTCGATTTTTAGCAGAAAATTTCCTCTCCAAGCCCACTCTATCCATTGTTGCAATAATATAGCCTACCTTTGTAGGACAGACGATAGTTTTTCCACCACTTTTTAATAAGGTTACTGCTTCTTCTTGTAAATTACCTGACCACTTTATGTGTTTATTCTCCATTTGATTAACATCCTTCCTATTCCCAAATTTTAAATTTCTTACTTAGATCATGTCACTCAGCAACGAACATTTTTTCAAATCATACAAAAAACCCGACTCAGTGTTTTCACCTAAGTCGGGTTGTTCAATAGTTTGATGAAAGTTCTCATCATGCTATAACAGTTTATTATTACCCGCTTAAATGATTTAATCCGTTTGATTAAACTTATAAACGAGCAAGAAATTAAGCTCCTTAAAAGACTAATCAAACTTGTCTAATAACGCGCGTAATAATAATAAATTTATGATTGAATCATAATTAGCTGTTTGCATGTGATTCCTCTCCTTTAATAATTATTCTAATGCTATATTAATATTAATCTCTTCACTTGTCAAGTTGTTTTCTAATCTATTCTTAACTTTTATCATTATATCCTAATTAAAAATCTTGGAATATTCTACTTTCTATTATAATGTACTTGAAAGATTACTATCTTATGTTTTAGACTTAGCTAATAAATTCACTAATTTACTTTAATTACAATAAGTAAGGCATAAATTTATTATTACCACCTTAAGTTTTGAATGATTTCCTGTGCTTTCTATGTCAACTTCTAATTAGAACATTATGATATAATAGTCAAAACGTGTGATTGAAAGGAATTTTACAATGACTAAAACCCCAAGATCTTTAGTTCAAGAAATTAATTTCGATTTAAATGGCATTGAACAATTAAAGAACAAGGTGATTAACAAAAGTCTCAAGACGAGTGAGTTAATCCTTGATTATCCAACTGTTTACATCGTAAATAATAATCCGTAAATTTCAAGTTTAAGTTAGCCACTTTTCTTTGAATTATTTACTAGCTCTATTTTCTTTTTGGATCGAGTCAGTGCTTGATAATGAGTTGAGGCATGGTAGTCTCTTCGACAAGCTGGCATATGCCAGCTTTACAGCTATAAAATCATGCCGAATGAGGCTCGTTGTCAAGCACTGACGGGTTCCGCCACTGGTTCCCCTTTACGTTCTTTATGAAATTCTCGAATGAATAAGTCATGTGGAGTTTGGTAGCCTAATTGCTTACGTGGATAATCATTCATCCAGTTTTGGATACGCAGGCATTGTCTATCTCATATAGCTTCAAGCGGTTGACCTTTAGGCAGGAAGCGGCGAATGATCTTATGTTGATTCTCACTTGTACCACGATCCCAAGAGGCATAAGGGTGAGTGAAATAGACATTGACGACCTCTTGTAAAGATGTATGAAGCCCTGCAAATTCAGACCCATTATCTGACGTAATCGTCTTAAATAATTGAGAGAATGATTCACCCGCACGTTGATGCAAACTTTCAATTGCTTCATCCACAGCCTGAGCCGTTTTATCCTTGATTTTCAGAATGACTTCATAGCGAGTTTTGCGTTCAACTAACGTCAACAATACGGGATCCGAGGCAACTTTACTTCCAATAACTGTATCAATTTCCCAATGTCCAAAACTCTTTCTTGTCTCAATTTCTTGAGGACGCTCTTCGATAGAAGGACCTAAAACGCGTTGGTTTCGGCGGGCTTTCTTCGTGTTCTTCTTGGTATTTCGCGAGAGTTTCTCTAATAAATCCAGGTTGCGTGTTTTCATGACGTCACTATCAATCCAGTGATATAAAGTTGTTGTGCAAGGGATGATAGCAGTCTCAAATAATTCATTTTCACGCGCGTGGCCAACGACCACATCTGACGACCATTTGTCTTCCAACATCTTAGTGTCTGCCCACTCAACAAAGGCGTTCATTTTCGCCCATTTAGGTCTTCTACCGCAATTTAGACGTTGTTGGTCATAATGAGCTTTTCCAGCATCAGCATCGTAAATAGTGTAGGTATAGTCATAAATTTTCCCTTTTTGTTTTTGACGTTTCCGTTGTGTGACCGAACCTCTTTTCACTTCATTATGAATGGTTTGAGGTGAACGACCTAGTGACTTGGCAATAGCGCGGTTAGAGTAACCTTCTTTCTTAAGAATCGCAATTTGACAACGTTCTTGATAAGATAGGTGTGTCCCTTTTCGTGAGTTCGTGTTAAACTGTTCTTGCGTCATGTGAATTCATCCTTTTCTATTGAGAGTTGTGGTAACTTCAATATTAACATGAATTTCACATGGCGTTTTTTTATGGACTTTTAGAAGTGGCTAACTTCATTATAAAATCCGCCAAAATAATTTATTTTAAATAATGGATTGAGTGGACATTGGACTAGGATTAGCGGGTCTGCTCAAGGGCGGTCGATGAGTCGGGGGTGATAGTGTACTTTGGTAATTCTCTGCCATTGAATCGACTTTGTTGGCAGACTATCGTATTTCAGACCTTAATGAACCACACTTATCCAAGGGCGGTCGTTTTCCCAGCGGACTTTGACGTTTACCTTGAAGGTATTCGTTAGGTTCTCAGCGGTCAGGACTTGATTTTTAGGTCCACTGCTGACAACTTCCCCATCTCGGATCAATAGAATGTGCGTAATAGCTGGGGTGATTTCCTCGATATGGTGGGTGACGTAAATCAAGTGGCAGTCTTGCTTCACAATTGAATTCATCTGCTGTAACAACTCTTCTCGCGCTAGGATATCTAGACCCGAGCAAGGCTCATCCAAAATCATCAGGCGCGGGCGGTTCATTAATGCCCGGCCTATTAATACGCGACGCTTCTCTCCTTGGGATAAGGTGCTGAAAGCTTGCTCACTTAAATAACCAATTCGCAATTCCTCAAGAATCGCCTGAACCAAATGCCAGTCTGACTCAGTAATATCTTGCTTGTTATACAAGCCAACCGTTGAGAATTTCCCACTGAGGATAATATGCTTCGCACGTTGCTTGTTAAATGTAGAGCCAAAGCGGTCCAAGGCTGAACTTACATAACCAATCTCTTCACGCAACTTAGGTAAGCTGGCCTCGCCAAACTTTGTATCCAGCACTTTAACAGCTCCGGAAGTGGGATAGGAGTAGCCTGTAATAATATTCAATATCGATGTCTTGCCCGAGCCGTTTAAACCAAGGACTGCCCAGTGTTCTTCTTCCTGAACTTGCCAATTAATGCCTTTGAGTATTGACTGGCCTTGTCGTCGCCAAGTCACCTCTTCTAATTGTAATATTGTCTTCTTCAATCTGCCTCGACTCCTTTCAGTCATCGCTTTGTCTTGTTTCTATATACAAGAAAACCCAGTAACAGCATTGAGCTATTACCGAGTTTCGACGTGTATCTGGAAATATTAATCAACTAATGAATCTCCAATAAATGGCATGAGGCCACGTAATTCTTTACCTACTGCTGTAATTGGATGTTCTTTCTCATGGCGTTTGATCGCGTTGAACTTCGGACGGTTAGTCTGGTTCTCTAAGATCCAGTTACGTGCGAATTCACCGTCTTGAATGTCTTTTAGGATACCCTTCATGGCTTCTTTAGTGTCCGATGTGACAACACGCGGACCACTTACGTAATCTCCCCATTCTGCTGTATCTGATATGGAGTAGCGCATGTTCTCTAAGCCACCTTCGTAAATTAAGTCTACGATTAATTTCAATTCGTGAAGCACTTCAAAGTAGGCAGACTCTGGTTGATAACCAGCTTCTGTTAAAACTTCGAATCCAGCTTTAATTAAGTGAGATACCCCACCACAAAGTACGGCTTGTTCACCGAATAAGTCCGTCTCGGTCTCTTCCTTGAAGGTTGTCTCTAAGATTCCAGCACGTCCTGCACCAACCCCTACCGCGTAAGCTAAGCCGATTTCCTTAGCATGGCCGGTTGCATCTTGATGAACTCCCACTAAGGCTGGTACACCAGCACCTTCTTTGAAAGTTCGACGTACTAAGTGTCCCGGTCCCTTGGGTGCTACTAAGAACACATCCACATCTTCAGGTGCAACGATTTGGTTGTAGTGAATATTGAATCCGTGAGCGAAGACTAAGGCGTTGCCCGCTTCTAAGTTGTCTTTAATGCTATTATCGTATACTTCCGCCTGTCGTTCATCAGGTAATAGAACCATAATAACATCCGCTTCTTTTGTAGCTTCGGCGACAGATTTCACATCGAACCCATCTTCTTTTGCGGCATCGAATGACTTACCTTCACGTAGACCTACTACTACTTTGAACCCGCTGTCTCGTAAGTTTTGTGAATGGGCATGTCCTTGCGATCCGTAACCAATGATGGCGATCGTCTTATCTTCTAGAATGGCTGTTGAAATATTTGTATCGTAAAGTACTTTTGTCATGTTAAAGGCTCCTTATTTATGTGTGTTTTTTTAATAAATTACTTACTACTTGTATCTCGGACAAAGGCAGTTAAGCCTGTTCGCGACACTTCAATAATGCCGAAAGGCTTGACTAAATTAATAAGGGCATCTACCTTAGAAAGTCCTCCAGTCACTTCAATCGTAATCGAATTACGGGCTACATCTAAGATACGTGTTCGGAATGGCTCAATCAGACTTTGAATTTCTGCTCGAGATGACTTGCTAGTTTTGACTTTTATTAAGGCTAATTCTCTGGCGACAATATCTTGGTGGGTAATATCATTGACTTTTAAGACGTGAATTTGCTTGTTCAATTGCTTAATGAGTTGTTCAGCACTATTAGCTGAGTCCAAGTCAACGACAAAGGTTATCTTAGAGATCCCCTCTTCGGTTGTCTTGCCGACCGTAATACTTTCGATGTTAAAGCTACGTCTGGCGAGTAAGCCAGTGATGCGATTCAATACCCCACTAGCATCTTCCACAGTGGCTGTGATAATGTGTCTCATATTGGTTTCACCCCAGTCATCTCGCCGTTCCCTTTACCTGCTGGTACCATGGGGAATACTTTTTCTTTCATCGGTATCATGACCTCAACAACAACCGGTCCGTCATAAGCGAAGACCTCTTCCAAAGCCTCATCGACTATGGATTCTTGACTGATCTGCATCCCCTTAATTCCGTAACCGTCTGCAATCTTCACGAAGTCTGGATTCTTACCGTCATTGAATAAGGACTCCGAATAATGTTCGTCGTAAAGCAATTCTTGCCACTGCCGTACCATGCCTAAGGTCTCATTATTCAATATAAAAATCTTAACCGGCAAATTGTATTGCTTAATGGTCGCCAGTTCTTGAATGGTCATCTGATAGCCACCATCTCCTACAAAGAGTGCAACCGTCTCATCTGGACGACCAATCTGAGCACCTATTGCCGCTGGCAAGCCGAACCCCATAGTTCCTAAACCGCCCGAACTGACAAAGCTTAATGGCTTATCTTGACAGTAAAATTGTGCTGCCCACATTTGGTGCTGACCTACATCGGTAATCACAATGGCTTGGTGATTAGTCTTTTGCGAGACTTTCTCAATGAACCATTGGGGTGAGATGAGTTGGTCGTAATTGTAGTACCAGAAAGGTTTATCTTCCTTCTTGGCTAGGCAATGGTCAATCCAATCGCTATAGTCTACCTGAACGGCATCCGCTTCAAGTAAAGCTTCTAGAGCCAACTTAGCGTCGCTGACGACGGGGATGTCGACTTTGATATTTTTGCCAATTTCAGCGGGGTCGATGTCAATATGCACCACTTTGGAATGGGGTGAAAACTCTGACAACTTGCCCGTCAGTCGGTCATCGAAGCGGGACCCGATATTAATTAAGAGATCAGCATTGATAATGGCTTGGTTGGAGGCGTAGCTACCGTGCATCCCTCCCATGCCGAGTGATAGTCTGTGCGAGCCTGGTAGGGCCCCAATGCCTTGCAAAGTATTCACAACCGGCATGGGATAGCGGTCGAGGAAAGTTAATAATTCTTCATTGGCCTTGGCAAAGTGCACACCCGCTCCAGCTAATAAGACGGGCTTTTCAGCCTGGAGTAAGGCTTCTAGCACTCTTTCGATCTGCCCCGCATTCGGTTGAGTCGTTGGCTGGTAACCTGCTAAGTGGAAGTCGCCTGAATAATCCCCCTCCACTAAGGCTTCAGATATATTTTTGGGAATATCTATTACCACTGGCCCTTTACGGCCACTTGAAGCGATATGGAAGGCCTCATTCATTATGCGCGGTATGTCTGCGACATTTTTTATTTGATAATTGTGCTTTGAGATAGGGGTTGTTAGACCGATAACATCCGCTTCTTGGAAGGCATCCGTTCCAATCACTGCCGAGGAGACTTGCCCAGCGATGACGACTAAGGGAAGTGAGTCTAACATGGCGTCAGCAATCCCTGTAAGTAGGTTCGTGATACCTGGTCCTGATGTCGCAAGAACCACTCCCGTCTTGCCCGTAACGCGGGCATAGCCTTCCGCAGCATGAATTAAGCCTTGTTCGTGGCGGCAGAGATAATTTTTAAAGCTAGGATTCATCTCATAGAGTGAATCAAATATTGGTAAGACTGAGCCACCTGGATAGCCAAATATTACATCCACATCGTTGTCCATTAAACTTTGAATGAGTAAGTCTGCCCCAGTTCTTATTGTTTTTGTTTGATTTGAGTGCTCATTTTTGTACGGTTCCACACATCAACGCCTCCTTTTTTAATAATTTTTGTTCGATGGATCTCACCCTTAATTGTTCCACTCTTCACGCTTATAGAAGTCGGTAATCGCTCCTCGTGATGAACTTGATACAATATGGGCGTATTTACCTAAGGCACCACGTGTCTCAAGTGGTGGTAAGACGAGCTGAGCACGACGCTCGGCTAATTCTTCCTCAGATACAACCATCGTTAATTCCTTGGTATCTTGGTCAATGATAATGGTGTCACCGTCTTGGACAAGGGCGATTGGTCCACCATCTTGTGCTTCTGGGGCCACATGTCCGACTACGAATCCGTGAGATCCACCTGAGAAGCGACCGTCAGTAATTAAGCAGACTTTCAATCCTTTACCTACTAACATACTGGATAAGGACAGCATCTCTGGCATACCTGGCCCACCCTTAGGTCCTACATATCGAACAATGACCACGTCGTTATCAACAATCTCATGGTGTAAGGTCGCTTCAATGGCTTCTTCCTCGGTGTTATAGACTTTAGCTGGTCCTTCATGGCGGCGAACTTTCAATCCTGATACCTTCACAACAGCACCTTCAGGAGCTAAGTTCCCTCTAAGGACAATCAACGGGCCATCGGCACGTTTAGGATTTGATAGTGGCATAATAACTTGTTGTCCAGCCACTAAGTCAGGAGCATCTTCTAAGTTCTCAGCTAAGGTCTTACCAGTTACTGTTAAGCAATCTCCATGAATGTAACCATTTTGGTATAAATACTTGAGTACCGCTGGTACTCCACCCGCCTCATATAAATCTTGGAAGACATAATGACCACTTGGCTTCAAGTCTGCTAGATGCGGCACTTTAGCTTGGATCGTATTAAAGTCTTCAATCTTTAAGTCAACATCGGCGGCATGGGCGATGGCTAACAAATGCAAAATGGCATTGGTTGACCCTCCTAAGGCCATCGTTAAGGTAATGGCATTCTCAAAGGATTTGCGGGTTAAAATATCGCTTGGTCGGATATTTTTATCAATTAATTGAAGGACTGCGCGTCCTGCTTTGAGGACATCATCTTCTTTGGCTTGGGTAATGGCTGGGTTGGAGGAAGAGCCTGGTAAGCTTAAGCCAAGGGCCTCAATGGCTGACGCCATGGTATTGGCAGTGTACATTCCACCACATGCACCTGGGCCCGGACAGGCATTACATTCAATTTTCTTTAATTGTTCATCGCTAATCTCACCATTATTCCATTTACCTACACCTTCAAAGACAGATACTAAGTCAATGTCTTTGCCGTTTAACTTACCTGGGGCAATGGTTCCTCCGTAGACGAAGATGGACGGAATATCCAGGTTAGCCATCGCAATGACACAACCCGGCATATTCTTATCACAGCCACCAATGGCTACAAAGGCGTCACAGTTATGACCGCCAATGGCTATCTCTACTGAATCTGCAATGGCATCCCGGCTGGGCAAGGAATACCGCATTCCTTGCGTTCCCATGGCAATTCCATCGGATACCGTAATCGTTCCGAATTGAACAGGCCATCCACCACTTTCACTAACGCCTTCCTTAGCAATAATTCCTAAGTCATGAAGGTGAATGTTACACGGCGTATTCTCAGCCCAAGTAGATATCACACCAATAATCGGCTTCTCAAAACTCTCATCATCCATTCCTGTCGCTCGCATCATTGCCCGGTTAGGCGCCTTTACAGGACCGTCATACACATGACTACGTTTTTTTAGATTTTTATTTGACATGGTCGTTCATCCTTTCAAGATTGACTCTTTCATTTTCACTTTGACAAGTTCCATATATCCGGTAAAATAATTGATAATTGATAATTGATAATTGATAATTGATAATTGATTAATTTTAATTGGAATTCACATCTAAAACTAATAATACAACGGAGGTAATATAAGTATGAGAGACGATATTCAAACAAACAACTTTCCCGATGACTTAAAGCAAGCGATTATTGATCAACTTGTAACGATTTTCGACCCAGAAATTGGCTTGGACATCTACAACCTCGGCTTAATCTATGCGATGGAGGTCGATAGTAACAAGCATTGTGAGATCACCTTAACTTTTACCGGTATGGCTTGCAGTTGCGTCGACACAGTGCCCATTGAGCTAACTGAAAAGTTAACTAGCATTGAAGGCATCGATACCGTTAAGGTCAATATCGTATGGGAGCCTGCTTGGAATATTCAAAACATCAGTCGGATTGGCCGGATCGCCTTAGGAATTAATCCTAATTAGTTAAATATTCTGCCCTTCAACTTGCTTCAACTACAGAAGCAAGTTTTTTTGTTTTTCTTAGGGTCGGCAACTGATTCAGCCATCATTAACCTTTCTCAACTTCAGCAATCACCTCAATTTCAACCAAGGCACCTAATGGCAAGTCTCGGACCGCAAAGGCCGAGCGAGCTGGATAAGGGGCTTTGAACTGTTGTGCGTAGATCTCGTTCACTTTATCGAAGTGTTGAATGTCACTCAGTAAGACCGTGACTTTGACAATACTAGCTAAAGTTAAGTCTTCAGACTCTAATACGTAGCTAATATTTTTGAAGGCTTGTTGCGTTTGCTTTTCTAAGCCGTCAACTAATTGGCCGGTCTCTTTATCGAGCCCTATTTGACCGGATAGAAATATCAGTCCGTTGGTCTTGATTGCCTGAGAATAAGGTCCTACTGCATCGGGAGCTAGGGGCGAATTGACTACTTTCATTTTCTTCCTCCTCAAAATCTTTCTCTGATAAATCACTCGAATATTCATCATCGACTACACTAATAATTGATACAGACTCGGATTTTCCGTGACGTTAATATAGTTAGAATCAAAGGCTTCGATCCGGCGAAGTAAACTTTCTAAATTCTCGCGCTTACCTAATTGGATGCCGATAAAGACAGGTGCTTGGGATCGATTAATCCGCTTCGTATATTCAAAGCGGGTAATATCATCATCCTTGTTCAACACATCCGTTACGAAGTCTTTCAAAGCACCAGCACGTTGGGGGAACTTGACGATAAAATATTTTTGCAAGCCGCGGTAGACCATGGCACGCTCTTCAATTTCCGCCATGCGGTTAATGTCATTATTCCCACCTGATATTAAGCAGACGACGGTCTTGCCTCGAATCTCATCAGCCATCTTATCTAAGGCAGCTACCGTTAAGGCACCTGAGGGCTCGACGACTATCGCTTGCCTAGTATACAAATCTAATATCGTCTGGCTGACCTGTCCTTCAGGAACTGTAATAAAATCTTCAACAAATTCTTTTGTGTAGTGGTAGGTTAAGTCACCCACCTTAGCCACCGCTGTCCCATCGCAAAACTTATCCACTTTCTCTAGTGCTACCGGACCTCCCTGTTCGATCGCTAATTTCATGGAAGCTGCCCCATCTGGTTCCACTCCTATAATGGCGGAAGTTGGCATGGCATCTTTGACGTAGGCACTCACTCCTGAGATTAAGCCACCCCCTCCTACGGGTAGCAAGATGTAATCCGCTTGGTCACCATTGGCCACTAAGTCTTGATGGATCTCGACGCCAATCGTTCCTTGCCCTAAGATAACGTTCAAATCGTCAAAGGGCTCAATGAAGGTAAGATTGTGCTTTTCAGCGTAGACATGAGCAGTGACGTTACTCTTATCAAAGGTATCTTCTTGAATGACAACCTTGACGTATTTGCCTCCAAAATATTGAACTTGGTCAATCTTTTGTCTTGGAGTTGTGGTCGGCATGAAGATAATTCCATTCACCTTCTTCAACTGGCAAGTATAAGCAACGCCTTGGGCATGGTTTCCAGCCGACGCACAAATAACCCCCTTAGCAAGCTCATCGTCTGATAACTGATTAATAGCATACAGCGCTCCTCTCAGTTTAAATGAACGTACAATTTGTAAGTCTTCCCGCTTTAAATAGATCGACGCTTTATACTTATCTGACAAATAGGGATCATACATTAACGGCGTTTGGTTGACGCTCTGCCTTAATGACTTATACGCAGCAAGTACATCTTCTGATGTAATAGTTGGAAACATGCCTTATCCTCCTCGTTTTATTAAATATTAATTAGAACCATTATGGATTAATTAATATCTAAAGTCAACACTTATAAAATAAATTAATTAACCTTATTTATAAGTTATTATCCTGCTCTATATAATGATAGTTTAATTATATTATCGCTATTTATTCCATTGGATATTAATAATATTTTATTGCGATACACCTTGATACAATCACTCTAAACCCTTAAATAGAACGGTTATAATTAGTTGTTTATACTTATTCAAAATATACCATTATCTTATTTCAACTCAAAAAAAAGTCAATTTATTTCAAATTAATTATGAGAAATTTCTATCTTTTATAATTTGCATGTGCTATAGTATTAATAATTTTAATAAGAGACTAACGTCTTTTATTAAATTTAAATTAGAAAGCAAGGGGAGTGTTATGTCAGTTAAAAATATTGTTAGTCAGTTCGTGATGGTTGCTTTATGTTTGTTATCGTTGGCTATTGGGACAGATGGATTCAATTTAACCGGCTTGAACTCACTCATTTTCTGGCAATCACGCTTTCCCAGAACCCTTAGCATTGTCTTAGTCGGTAGTAGTATGAGTTTGGCAGGCTTGTTGATGCAAAGTATTTCTAATAATAAGTTTGCTGGTCCTTCAACCGTTGGAACTATTGAAGCCGCCAAGCTAGGTCTTATCCTATGTCTGATCACACCGGGAATTACGAATGGGAATAAAATTTTCTTCTCCTTCTTGAGTGCGGCCGTTTTCACCCTAGGGTTTATTACTTTACTTAGGCAAATCCATATTAAGAAAGATTGGATGGTACCTCTTTTTGGTATTATTTACGGTCAATTGCTTAATGGACTCGGGCAAGCAATCGCCTACCGCTTCCAATTGACTCAAAATATTCAATCTTGGGTGCAAGGGTCCTTTGCCATGATTCAAGTTGGACGATATGAATGGTTATTTTTGAATATTATTACGATCTTCATCAGTTACTTACTGATTCACCGATTATCCATCGTGAAATTAGGAGAGGATTTCTCTACCAACTTGGGTATTAACTACCAAGCCACTTGGCTCATTATTATTATGTGTGTCTCATTGACGACAGCAGTCAATGTCATGGTTGTCGGAACACTTCCTTTCATAGGAGTGATTATCCCTAATATATTAAGAATTCAATCTGGCGATCTCTTAGCCCACTCCATGTCAGCCGTTATGATCTATGGGGCTGACTCACGCTTCGGATTGATATACCAAGTACTTGGATTCCAGCCGATTGAAGACTTCGTCATCGAAGACCAATGTCATGGGCAATCGGTTAGCTTTGAAGGGATCTTAGACTTGAACCCAGACCGTATCTTCGTCATTGACCGTACCCAAGCCATTGGTTCTGGCAACTCAGCCAATGCGGACTTAGTGGAGAATGCCCTAATCAAAGAGACCAAGGCTTATCAAAATGATCAGATTCACTTCTTATCATCTCAATTATGGTATGTTTCTGGGTCAGGATTAGAATCCACCCACTTACAAATCCAAGAAATTGCAAACTTGATGCAACCTTAATTTAATAAAAAGAAATCATATTACTGGAGGTAGACATGACAACACTAGACATTAGAAACTTACACGTATCCATTGAAGACAAAGAAATACTAAAAGGTGTGAATTTAACGATTAACACCAACGAGATCCACGCCATTATGGGACCGAACGGAACCGGAAAATCTACTTTAGCCGCTGCCATTATGGGGAACCCTGCTTATGAGGTCACTGAAGGAGAAATCTATATTGACGGGGAAAACGTCCTGGAGATGGAAGTGGATGAACGAGCTCGCGCTGGCCTCTTCCTGGCTGTACAATATCCTAGCGAGATCCCCGGGGTAACCAATGCCCAATTCATGAAGGCGGCCATTAATTCACGCCGTGCCGAAGATGATAAGATCAACGTCATGGAATTTATTAAAAAATTGGACGAGAAGATGGCCATCTTAGATATGCCCGAGGCCATGGCTGAACGTTACTTGAACGAGGGCTTCTCAGGGGGCGAGAAGAAGCGGAATGAGATTCTTCAATTAATGATGATTGAACCCACCTTCGCCATCTTAGATGAGATTGATTCAGGCTTAGATATTGATGCCTTAAAAGTTGTCTCCCGCGGAGTCAACGCTATGCGTGGTGATAACTTTGGTGCCTTAATTATTACCCACTACCAACGACTATTAAATTACATTACACCGGACTATATTCATATTGTCATTGATGGAAAAGTCGTTAAGTCGGGTGGTCCAGAATTAGCACATCGTCTTGAAGCGGAAGGCTACAAAGGGATTATTGAAGAATTAGGCTTAGACTTTGAAGTGGAAGAGTAGGTGATGACATTGGAACAAACAAGCTTAGACCAACAACAATCACTCATCACACACTCTGATCAACTGCCAGACTTTTTCCTTACGGCTCAAGCCGAAGCCGCTGCTCAATGGGATAGCTTAGAGCTTCCAATTATCGAACGAATGCGTTATAAGAAATGGCCGCTTTTTACACAAACAATTACTAGCACCAGGACGAGACAGCCGGCCAACCCACTAGATGATGTCACACTAGACTTATTATCTAATGATGAAGTGGCATCTCGAATTATCCATTACGGTAATGAAACTTACCTTGACTATATCGCCCAAGATTTAACTGACAAAGGCGTTATTATCCAAGACTTGTTCACGGCCTTGGTTGACCATCCGGCCTTAGTTCAAAAGCACTTATTCTCTACCCTTGCCCCCTTGGAAGATAAGATTAATGCTTATCACACGGCCTATATGAATGGTGGCTTGTTCATCTATATACCGAAAAATGTCGAGATTAAATTACCGATTGAAACGGTATTAGTTCAAGATAGTCGCGATGAATTAGCATTTAACAAGCACATCTTAATTGTTAGTGAGCAAAATAGTCAGCTAACTTACTTAGAACGATCCACTACTGTCGGTGACCATGCTAACAGTGCCACCCTATTGACCGAAGTCGTTGCTTCAGCCGGAGCCCAAGTGAAATTCGTCGCCATGGATGCTCTAGGGGAATCGACTTGCGCCTTCGTACGTCGCCACGGCATTACTTACGACGATGCCAATATTGAATGGGCCGCTGCGGCCATGAACCAAGGTAATACGATTTTAGACACTTATACGGAATTAAAAGGCCAAGGTTGCGCCTCCAATACAAATATTATTAGTATCGCCAATGGCAAGCAAACCCAAATGGTAAATACTGGATTATTAAATGTCGGCCATCATTCCGCTGCCAACATTTTCCAACACGGGGTTATATTAGACCAAGCCCGCCTAAGCTTTAATGGAATCGGTCATATTGTTAAAGACGCTAAAGGGGCCGACGCCCAACAAGAAAGCCGCTTAATGATGTTGTCGCAAGAATCGCGTGGCGATACTAACCCGATCTTATATATTGATGAATTCGAAGTGACGGCCGGTCACGCAGCCAGCGTGGGCCAAGTGGATCCTGAACAACTGTACTACTTAATGAGTCGCGGCTTATCACAAACTGATGCGGAATACTTATTAATTCGAGGCTTCCTCGGCCAAGTTATCCAGACCATTCCATCAATGCAAGTCAGGCAACAAATGGTTGAGATGATTGATAACAAATTACAGCTCTTACACCCTGGCAATCTTTAAGGAGAATTGAAGTGATATAAATGATTAATAAGACGATTCGAGCCCACTTTCCGGGCTTGGAACAAAAAGTAAACAATGAGCCTTTAATATATTTCGACCATGCGGCGACATCGCAGACACCCTCTGCCGTTCTCGAGGCATTGAGCGATTATTACACCCACTACAAGGCCAATATCCACCGTGGCATTCACCAGTTGGCTCAGCGGGCAACAGACGCCTACGAAAATAGCCGCAAATTCATCGGACAATTTATCGGTGCCCAAGATAGTAGTGAAATTATTTTCACCAGTGGAACTACACAAGGGATTAACTTAATCGCACGTGGTTTAGTCGAACCTTTGTTAGAGGCTGGTGATATCATATTAACGAGCCGGCTTGAACATCACTCTAACTTAGTTCCTTGGCAAGAAGTCGCTAAGCGGACTGGGGCTCATCTACAATACTTAGACTTAGATGAAGCGACCCAAGTTCTTGACTTAGAGGCGCTCAAGGCGATGGACAAAGACCAGTTGAAAGCCGTCAAAGCCATTGCTATCCAACATGTATCCAATGTCTTGGGTGTGGAACAGCCCATTAAGGCGCTATGCCAATGGGCCCATCAGCATGACATCTTAGTAGTAGTAGATGGCGCTCAAGCCCTTCCACATATGCCAGTCAATGTCAGCGACTTAGGCGTGGATGCCTATTGCTTCAGTGGCCACAAGGCTTACGGACCGACTGGGATTGGAGTGTGTTATTTGAACAAAAGCTTACATACTCAGACTCAACCAGTGAACTTCGGTGGCGAGATGATCCATTATGTTGGTGACTTTGAAAGCAATTATAAAAACCCCCCTTGGAAGTTCGAAGCAGGTACTCCTCCAATTGCCCAAGCGATTGCCTTGCAAGCTGCCTTGGAATTTATTGAATCAGTGGGTTATGACTCTATTCATACGCACGAAACCGCCCTAGCCCAACGTTTGTATAAGGGGCTTCAAGCGATTGACGGCATTGAATTGTACCAAAGTCCTACAACCATCTCACAAGGGAGCCACGGCATTGTCTGCTTTAACTTTAGGGCCATTCATCCACATGATGTTGCTACGGCCTACGATATGGAAGGCATTGCTGTCCGGGCTGGTCATCATTGCGCCCAAGTCTTGATGCGTCAATTAGACGCGGCTGCTACGTTACGCGCCAGTATGGGTGTATACAATACGGTGGAAGAAGTCAATCGATTCGTCGCCTCCACCCACCGAGTAAAGGAGTTTTTTGACCATGTCACTCTATGATTTAAGTAGTCTGTACAAAGAAGTTATCATGGATCACTCCAACTACCCTCGTTACAAAAAATCCCTCGAAGATCCTAGTCACCGCATTGAATTGCTCAACCCGACTTGTGGGGATGCCATCGTCGTGGAGATGGTAGTTGATAACGACCACATCCAAGCGATCGCCTTCAATGGCCAAGGTTGTGCCATTAGTATGGCCAGTGCAGACATGATGTGCCAAAGCTTATTGAACAAGCCTGTCGAACAAGCGATCGACATTATCAACAACTTTGCCCATTTGATTGGTGGCGATCCTTTAGATGAGGGGCTGAGTGAGACGAATGTTATGTCACAAGATGAATTAATGAAACGCATTGGGGATGCCTACTTATTAGAAAGCTTGAAACAATTCCCTAGCCGCTACAAATGCGGCGTCCTAGCTTGGCGAGCCAGTGAAATGGCTTTAACACAACCGCCTAGTCAGAGTCCGACCAATATATAAGAAAGAGAGTGATGAGATATGAGTGAAGTGCCAATCCTTGGCGAATATGAATATGGCTTTCAAGATAAGGCGGAGATTATCTTCTCCACCGGCCTCGGCTTGAATGAGGATGTCATCCGAACGATTTCACAAGAAAAAAACGAACCCCAATGGATGTTAGATTACCGCCTAAAAGCTTACCGAATCTACAAATCAAAGCCCGTTGCTACGTGGGGGGCCGACCTGTCAGGCCTTGACTTTGATGATATTACTTATTATCAAAAAGCGACCAATAAGCCGGCCCGTTCTTGGGATGATGTACCCGATGAGATCAAAAAGACTTTCGACCGACTCGGTATTCCTGAAGCAGAACGTGCCTACTTAGCCGGTGCTACTGTCCAGTACGAATCAGAAGCGGTCTACAGCCGGATGAAAGAAGAGTATGAGCGACTAGGCATTATCTTCACCGATATGGACACCGCCTTACGCGAATATCCAGACTTAGTGAAAGAATATTTCGGTAAAGTTGTTCCTTCAGGCGACAACTTCCAATCTGCCTTGAACAGTGCGGTCTGGAGTGGTGGGACCTTCATCTATGTGCCCAAAGGGGTCCAAACCAAAGTCCCTCTACAAACTTACTTCCGGATGAACAATGAGAAAGCAGGCCAATTCGAACGGACCTTAATTATTGTCGATGAAGGGGCTAGTATTCAATACATTGAAGGTTGTACGGCACCGACCTTCTCTTACGCCAACTTACATGCTGCCGTTGTTGAGATTGTCGTTAAAAAAGACGCCTACTGTCGTTATACAACCATCCAAAACTGGTCCAATAACGTCTATAATATCGTAACCAAACGTGGCTACTGTTATGAAGGTGGTACTTTGGAATGGATTGATGGTAACTTAGGGTCTTACAAAACAATGAAGTATCCAAGCATTTACTTGAATGGTCGTGGTGCACGTGGAACCGTTATGACGATTGCCTTTGCCGGTGCTAACCAACACCAGCATACAGGGGCTAAAATATTCCATATGGCTCCGGATACGTCAAGTACAATCGTGGCCAAGTCAATCGCCAAAGATGGCGGTATGGTTGACTATCTCGGTCAAGTATACTTCGGTAAAAAGAGTGATCGAGCCTTCTCGCACATTGAATGTGACACCATTATTATGGATGAGAAGTCGCGATCGGACACCATCCCTTTCAATGAAATTCACAATAGTAATGTTACTTTAGAACACGAAGCCAAAGTCTCTAAGATTTCTGAAGAGCAATTGTTTTACTTAATGAGTCGTGGATTGGATGAAGAGACCGCCACGGAGATGATTGTGATGGGGTTTGTGGAACCCTTTGCGAAGGAGTTGCCGTTGGAATACGCTGTGGAGTTGAATCGTCTGATTGCATATGAGATGGAAGGTTCTGTGGGGTAGTGGAGAGTTGTTGAAAGGGTATAGTTGGAGCTTGGCTAAGCTTAACTGGGGCCCTCGCCTCTCCATATATTTTAATAAGGTTCGAACCGCTGATTTATGGGTGGTTCGAACTTTTTTTGATGGTATCTTAGATAATCTTCAAATTAAATAATGGATTTGCCGATGAATGGTGTCTTTATATAGAGAGACTATTTATGACTTTTATAGGAGGCAGTCATGGACAAACCATTTTACTTAGAATTTTTAGAGACTTTGAGCGCACGCTACCAACTTCCGGACCCATCCCGGACCAAACTTTGGGCCATGCAGACCGGATTCAAGGGGCAGAAAGACTTTGAGGCGGTGGTGCAAGAAGTCCTTCCTCACGGCTGGCGGATTTTACATGATTTGAACTTTGACCATTCCATCGGGAAGATTCAGATTGATGCTTTGTTGGTCAGCCCGCATGGGATTTATCATTTTGAAGTGAAGAATCTCGTCGCCGAATGTGAGTACCGTGACGGTGAATTTTATAGTTTGATTTTTAGAAGAATAATTTCTGCTTTTGAGGAGAGTTTTGCTTCGGTCGTCTTGATATCAGTCATTTTATACAGCTCCCTTATATTGTCATTTCAACCAAATAGATTAGATTAATCATGGAACATTCAAGAAATCCAACTTCGTATGCATTCGAATCCTCTTGTAATCTGATATCAGTTGGGAGAAAATTCAGGTGTTTCTGACCTTGTTTAAATTGAAGCAACTTCCTGAACCCCTAGGTAAACAGCCAATTTATATTACATTTCCTCTTCTTCTGCTGCTGCCTGATTCAATAACTGGAATATTCTCATATACTGTTCGCGGAAAAAGCTGTCTTTTAATGTTACGAAATTAAACTCTCTTTGCTCAGAAAAGTCGACAATGTTAATTTTTGAAAGTTCACCGGACGCTATTTCCTTTTTAGCAGCCACTTCAAATAAGAAGGTGATTCCTAAATCCTTTGAAACCATCTGTTTGATTGCTGCCATATTTCCAACCTCAATAATTCTATCAAACATATTGAGTGAGTAATTTCTATCTAGCAGAATATGTTCAAAAATTTCGCGTGTTCCTGAACCAGATTCTCTCAGAATTAAGCGATTATTTCTCAGAGATTCAAATCGAATAGCTTGAGTTGCAAATTCTGCTTGCGGCGAACAAACAGGAATGAAATTTTCGAGTCTAAAGAGCGTTGTATCGTATTGCATCTTATCAAATAACCCTTCTACTAAAATAAAATCCAACTCACCTTGATTCAACTGTTCAAGCAGCGTTTTCGTATTTGCGACCGTCATCTGGAAAGTTATTGCAGGAAAGGCTGCCAGCAAACGGGAAAGAATAGTCGGCATGACATATTCTCCAATCGACAGTGTTGCGCCAAAGGAAAAATGGATTTCCTCTGATTTAAATGTACGTATGTTCCCCTTAAAATGTTGGGAATCTGAATAGATTGTGGTTGCAAATTCCTTTAACCGTAATCCTTGCTGAGTTATTCTAATCTTTCGGTTAGATGTATCAATCAATTTACAACCATAGTATTCTTCAAGATATTTAATATGTTGAGATACAGCCGGTTGCGTAACATGTAGTTGCTCTGCTGCTTTTGTAAAACTACCACAAGAACAAAGCATAAGAAAAGTTTCGTGTCTAAAGTCTAACATCTTATTCATCTCCACCTATAATATTAACTAATGCTACCATTATAATCCATAATTTTATTTTATCCAATTGCTCTGTTAAAATGATTCTAGTCATCATTTATATATTTGAAAGGAATGATTGTAGAATGATTCAGAAAAAATCTTATCTCTCGGGTGTCGTCCTGTCCGCTATGATTGCATCTGCGGCCTACCTGATCAACGATTTGCTTCCGATAGATTTTCTAGGAGCAACTCTTTTATCGCTACTTTTAGGTATGTTGCTGAACCCAATAATTGCGAACTATGAAAGCTTTGAACCAGGAATTAGCTGGAGTGGCAAAAAAATCCTCCGTTATGGAATTATTCTGGGCGGAATCTCGCTTAGTTTCTCCCAAGTAGCCCAAACAGGTAAATATGCACTTGTTCTTCTTTTTGTTACGCTTATAACAGCGTTCGGCATTGGTTATGTCTGCCACAAAGTATTTAAAATTAATTGGAAACTCGCTAGTCTACTTTCTATAAGTACGGCAATTTGTGGTGGAACAGCTGTCGCAACTCTTGGACCAACCATTCAAGCGAAAAATCGAGATATCGCCTATGCCATTTCCGCTACATTTATCTTTGATATTATCACCGTTATTGCTTTCCCTTGGATTGGTCACATGTTAGGCCTTAGTGATACAGGTTATGGACTCTGGGTTGGGACATCAGTTAACGATACTTCATCCGTTGTTGCAGCAGGATACGCCTTTTCAGATGTAGCCGGCGTATTGGCGACCATTGTGAAGCTCACTCGGACCCTTTTTATCGTACCACTTGTACTGATTTTCTCTTGGGTTTATGCTAAAAAAGAATCCACTGAAAAAAATAAACCAACAGTAAATATTGTCCAAATATTCCCTTGGTTCATTCTTGGTTTTCTCGCTGTTGTTGCCATTAGAAGTACAGGCCTAGTTCCAGATTTGATGGTTGAACAGCTGACTTCTTTATCTAAATTCTTCTTAGCCGTGGCATTAGCAGCTATTGGTATGCAAACTAGCTTGAAAGAGGTAGCAGGGGTGGGCTTCAAACCGATGGTTGCTGGAGTCATTATTGATACTTCGGTTGTTATCGTGGCTTTAATTACTCAAGGTTTAATTCTGAGATATCTCTAAATGATTACCGCTTCACAAGACGGCCATTGAATACGGACAATAAGTCCACTTGGATGACAAACCTCTGTATACTTAATTCTTATCCCTTCATTATATAGATTAACTCTATAGGCATTGTCAGTAAGTTAAGTGAAAGCAACTCTATTAGATCATAAAACTCTCCTCCTTATCACTTGAAATAGTGTGATAAGGAGGAGTTTTTGAATGCAATTCAACATTTGTTTGTTTAGTTTTTAATTGCAGATACACTAAACAAACTGATTCATTTCTCAAAAACTAATGATAATGAAACCCAATAAATTCTCTTCGTTTCTTCGTTTCTTTATGTTCTTTAACGCATGAGTTCGGGGCAATTGTCTTTTAAATATTGCTGATAAAGCTCGCAGACTAACTTCGTGTTCACCTGATGCGTCTAGCGATTTTTGTTCTGAATTGAATAGATAATGCATATATCATGTCAATCCCTCCTAAAATTTCTCTTATGATATGAGATTTTTTCAGGAGGTTTTCCTTTTATCAAGCAGTTTCATATAGATTTCAAAAAAACCTACATATAGTTCGATGGACTAGTTTTCTTAATTTGATTTGTCAATTTAAACTAGAAAAAATCTAACTCTGGCACATTCTCAATAAAGACCTCCAACGGCGTCTTATAGTTTAAAGATTTTCTAGGTATTTTATTTCGGTGCAAGGCGACAGAAGAAATAAATTCTTGGCTCACTTCATTGAAATCCATCTGTTTCGGTAATCCATCTTTACGCAACAGACCATTCGAATGTTCGTTTAGACCGCGTTGAGAGGGGCAGCCTGGGTCTGCAAAGAAGATTGAAATGTCTTGTTGATTACTCAAGCTTTTCCAATTGGAAAATTCCTTACCACAATCAAACGTAATCGATTTGAAGAGATTTTTAGGCAAATGGTTCAACCAATTGTTTAATGTCCATTCGATATCTTTAGCTTTACGGCCCGGGGTTTCTAAAGCAATAATCAATTTAGAGACTCTTTCGGCAAACGTAACGACGGCACTCTTGTGGTTTTTACCAATGATGGTATCGCCCTCTAAATGGCCGAACTCACTTTCGTATGCGGGATACGCTTTCTTACGGTCGTCAAGCGTTCTTTTATCCGCTTGCCTTCCGCGTGTTTCTTTATGCCCATTGGGTTTTCGTTTCCCTTGCATGGGTAAAGTCGTCACTTCGAAGAGTGGGCTATCTTTAAAACGACGATAGAGGGTGCTCATCGAACAACCAAGATCTTTTTCTCCTCGACCAATCATCACATCAGGTGTCCAGCCTTTAGCCACACACTCCTTAATGTATTGCGTCTGTTCGCTCGTAAAGTTTTTTTCTTTGCACCACATTTCGATTTATTCTGCTTGTAGTGTTCAAAGTATTCATGAATCGTACCGCCTTGCTTAAGGAAGTTGACAACGTTATAGATAGGTTGATTAGAACGTCCAAGTTTTTTCGCAATTTCATAGGCTTTATAGCCAGTGTCATTATAAGTTTCTATCCAGCCGAGTTCTTTCATGGTAAGATGTGTGTAGGCCATTTGTGTTCACTCCTCTAATTTTCGTGGTTGGAAATTTGATTTGAGTGTAACACAAATGGTTTGTTTTTTTTCTAGCTTAATTTTACAATTCAAGAATTGTAAAATAATTTTCTCTTTATACATAAATTGTAATCTATAAGACACTTTCTCTTTGAAATTTCATTAAGTAGATTATTTAGTAAGTACATTACTCACTTATGATATGGCTCCCCGTATCATTTATTTCTGCGGTTAGTCATACCTTTAAAATCATTACGGATACTCAATCAGCTCCACATCAGACTATCGTATTTTTAACTGTTCGAGTACAGGAATTCATTAATAATGGACATTTCTTTCACTCATTAAAAGAGTATATTTGCCAACTATGTAGATAGTTTCACAAGTATAGGTTATAATGACTTCATCAAAAGATGAAAGAAGGAAAGATAAATGTTGTTAGAAAATAAAGTAGCGATTATTACTGGAGCTGGCAGTGGTTTTGGCCGTGCAACTGCAGAATTATATGCTAAAGAAGGCGCAAAAGTCGTCGTAGTGGATTATAATGAAGAAACAGCTCAACAAACGGCTGCTGGTATTCGAGAAAATGGTGGTGAGGCAGTCGCTGTAAAAGCGGATGTCAGCAACGAGTCAGATGTGAAACACTTTATTCAAACGGCGATTGATACGTATGGACAAATCGATATCTTGTTTAATAATGCTGGAATTTATGCGCCAGGAACAGTGGAAGACACATCCATGGATGATTGGAACCGATCATTAAATGTTAATATCACGGCTTTATTTTTGGCAAGTAAGTACGCTATGCCTTATTTAAAAGAAACAAAGGGAAATATTATTAATACGGCTTCCGCAGGGGGTATTATTGGATTCCCTGACGCCATTTCGTATGCGACGACTAAAGGGGCTGTCATTTCATTCACTCGTGCGATGGCTGTTGATTATGCAGAAGCCAGCGTTCGTATCAATGCCATCTGTCCTGGTACAGGCATAACCGGTATGACAAAAGACTTGTTAGAGATTGAAGAGGTCTACCAAGGATTTGTGGCACCTATCCCAATGAAACGATTAGGTGAAGCCAGTGATGTCGCAAACGCTGCATTGTTCTTAGGAAGTGATCTTTCTTCATACATTACAGGTCATGCCTTACCTGTTGATGGCGGTTGGACCATGTCTTAATTCCATTTGAATAAAAGAACACGACGAGTAAAAGAGTTTTCTCCTTTGCTCGTCGTGTTCTTTTGTCATTTCATAGGCAATATCTTTTAAAATTGTTAATAGTGAATCTTTCAAATCAATAGCTGATTATCAAAAAGTTCGCTGAACATTCTAGTGCGACTTTATCCTATTTTAACGTATAATTATAAATCAATGATAATAAGTATGTATAAAGAATAAAATAGAAGAACCATAGATTTAACGGTTCACAAAGGAGAACGGTATGGTTAAAACCCATCCAATGTGGGACAACTTCCCTGATATCCAAAGCCTTTTATTGGAATGCCTTGAATTGATTATTGAAAAAACGACGATTGATAATACTGAAATTGAAAAGACAGTCGCTGGGTTGATCACAAGACAAGGAAAACTACTTCGACCTGCTTATTTTTTTCTTTTTTCACGATTAGGCAATGCTCCTCAAGATGCGCATGAGAATATGATTGCGGCCGCTGCATCTACCGAGGTCCTTCATCTCGCTACCCTCATTCATGACGACATTATTGACGACTCGAATATGCGTCGCGGTGTTGAAACGGTCCATTCCAAACATGGTAAAGATGTGGCTGTTTATACAGGTGATTTATTGCTTGCAGTGTATTTTGACTTATTGGCAGACGCAACGGACGCCATGGAAATCATTCAATTAAATACGCGTTCGATGAAACGTGTATTGATGGGTGAAATCAATCAAATGACAAATGTCTACAATACCGATATTACATATGAAGACTATTTAAAAAGTATTAAAGGAAAAACCGCCCAGCTGTTTGAATTAAGTTGTATTGAAGGTGCATACTTTGGGCAATGTCACAGCGAAACGATTGAGAAAAGTCGTTCGATTGGCCAAAATATTGGGATCGCCTTTCAGATGATGGATGATATTTTAGATTACACCCAAACTTCTGAAATGCTCGCAAAGCCCGTCTTAAATGATGTCAAACAGGGTATTTACACGCTTCCCCTCATCTTAGGCCTAGAGACAAACGAAAAAGCCTTTCTGCCACTTTTGAATAAGGGTGAAAACTTATCAGATAGTGACCTCGCTGCTTTAGTTTCTTTACTGCATGATTATGGCTGTATCGAACGCGCACACGTTATCACTAAGGAATACATCGATAAAGCTTTAGCAGCCATTGAGACGCTGCCAAGTCACCCAGAAAAAGATGTGTTGTACGCATTGACTAAACAATTACTCACCAGAGAATTTTAAAAAGGAGTTTGTTATGACACTTAAACAATATATCTTACTTTCGCAAATGGAATACGCCACGACCAGTTTTTTTCCTGGTTTTATGGGGATCTTGTATGCCTGGTATAATTATGGAACTTTCCGTCTGGGTTTTTCCATTTTAGGCTTACTCACAGTCGTCATCTTTTATCTGGCTATCGGCATCCGCGATACTTACTTGGATTATGACATCACAGATCATAAAAATACAGATTCTCCCCAAGAAGTAATGGTGGGTAAAGAAAGTATACCTCTTAAAAATATTCGGTTAGCCTATTATCTTACTGGTGGTGTTGCTTTAGCTATTGGTTTATTTTTAGTTCTTCAGACATCTCTTATCTTATTTTATATCGGCTTTGGCGGGATGTTGATTGGCATTCTCTATACCTTCGGCCCTCTCCCCATCTCGAGCACGCCATTCGGTGATTTCTTCATCGGGTTGGCCATGGGCTTTGGAATTTTTACAGCCATGCTTTATGTTAATGCATTTGACGTTATTCAATTTGACTGGCTATCAATCACGCTGCTCATCGTTGCGTCCATCCCGACAGCGATTACGGTGATGTCCGTCTCACTCGCTAATAACATTTGTGATTTAGAAGAAGATATAGAAGATGGCCGCTTTACGCTGCCTTATCATATCAGCATAGATAAAGAGCTCGTTATTTTCAAATCCTTTTATTATGCCGGCTACATCGCCATTATTTTTTCGGTCATTTTTGGGACCTTCCCAAGACTTGTAACGTTGTCTTTGTTAACATTCCCATACGTCTTAAAGAACATTCGCATTTTTATGAACGAACAAGATAAAAAGACAACTTTTCTGACGACAATTTACAATTCAATTGTCATTCCTATTCCACTCATATTGACTTTTTTCTTAGGGGCTTGGCTGGACCTTTGACTATACTTCTTAATCCTTAAACGGGAAAAAAATAACCAGTGATGATTTGAAGGTTGCCTCCTTCAATACACATTACTGATTATTATTTATTTATTCGAGTACTCCTCATTCAGCTGATGCTCTCTATTAATGAATTAGCTCACTCTTTTCTAAATCAATCCTACAAGCCTCATAAATCTCTTTTAAAACATCTTGGAGAGGCTTGTCTGTTGAAATGACATAATCACTACTTTTAAAGATTTGTTCTTCAAAGGTCACTTTATCACTTACAATTTTTGACCATTCATCTTCTGTTTTTCCAAATGGATTGTTCTCTCTATTTTGGATTCTTTCTTTCATAACCTCTAGAGGGGCAGTTAAAGAAATGACAAAATCTAGATAAGGATAAATATGTATTTGATTGATTGTAGTTCCTGCTAAAAAAACGACTTCTTTCTCGTGAAGAGTTATAAAATCTATTATTTTTGTTGTATCCATTAGATAGTCTTCTTCTTTAACATCATAATTAATCCAGCCACTGTTGTCTAAGTCAACCGTTAAAAACCCCTCTACTTTTAATTGATTTAAGATGGTGGATTTACCAACCCCTGACATACCAGTTAGCAACACTTTTTGCATTCATCCTCATTCCTTCCTACTATTTTAAGTTTGTCCTTCACGGATGACGGACTCACGAATGATTTTTATCATTACTTGTGATACGTCTCATTCTTTACCATTGAATACAAATGTGACAAGCTTTTAAAATCATAGAGCGAACCCGTATCAGATTGTGCTGTGGTTTTACGAAAAAACCTCATCTATTTGTGGTATGGCTGTTCCATTATAATGCGACACCTTCTTTTCCAGCAAGTTTACCGACGGATGTGTGACGGTTTGGTTTTGGGAAATATTAGCCAGAAAAAAAGTACATCTCAGGGGTTAAACCTTGATGTACTTTCTAAATTAATGTGATACCGGCTATAGGGATCGAACCTACGGCCCCCGCGTTACGAGTGCGATGCTCTACCAACTGAACTAAACCGGCATTCTTTGTGTTTTGAACTAAAGAGAATATTATAAACCTTTCAGCGAAAAATAACACAGATAGTTTTCAGTTTCAAGCTCATTCCTCTAGCTCAGGATGGTTAATCCCTAGAATACGTTGTTGGCGTTCCTCGATATTTTGAATATCTAGTCTTTCCGTAAAATTGGGACTCGTTAGATTAAACAGATAATTACTGTAATCCTTAATATAGTTTAGCTTCTTCGGATGTGCAGAATAAGCAACTGTCAACAAAGAGTCAAACAGTGCCACCACTCCAGAAATATCTTGCTTCATATAGTGAATTAATTGCCAATAACTTTCATATAAGTCTTTTGGAAAATTATTGAAATCATAAATCACGTTACCTCCCGAAGAAAATGTCTCATCAGTGTCTTCGCCCATCACCACAAACCTTCCTGGTATACTGGCAAATTTTGAATCCAACAAAGCCTTGTAGTTTAAGATATAAATGGCGGTATTAGGATCATTTATGCCTGGCGAAACCGCCCTCAGAGCTACTTCAATCAATTTAGCTCGAGCAAAATTTGGATCGTACATAGAAGAAGGTTTTTCTTCATAAGTTAGGGTGCGGTTTATTGCCGCTTGGAGCTGTGATTCATCTTTAACTTTTCGGTTAGTGTATAAATCGACTAGTGGCTGATTTGCGGAAATAAACTCTCCTATTCTTAGATGTAGCACTATGGTGCCTTTGAATTCCTTGCTCAGTTCAACTAGTCGATTAAAATTAATATATTCAACATAACCACTCTCGTTAGCCTTTACTGTGAAGATGTGTAGCGTGTCTATTTGAGGAAGATGATCCAACAAAGGCATTTCTTGAAAGTATTCAATCGTTTCATCCGCAACTGACTCGGCCTCCTTGTACAATTTAGTCACAAGATGGTTCAATTGTACGGATATTGCCACATTATAAACGAACTTCGTAAAATAAAAAACGCAGGCAAGGGCGTACAATAAGGCAATGGAGGCCGAAACAACCAAATATTCATCTTCTGAATTGCGCATAAAAAACAAAGAGGAAAGACAATAAATAAAACCACCAAGAAAAATCCCCAAAGTTTGCATAGATGTTTTCTGTAAGAGAAAATTCTCAACAGTCCGGGGACTGAAATTAGATGAGTAGAACGAAATGACCGATAACATCGTCCCAAACGTGAAGGTTGCCACTGAAAAAAGGGAACCCGCTAGCAGGCTCAAGATTGATTTGGCCAGATTGACGCTCGTTAGAAAAACAGTCGGGAAATAGTCCACCACATTTATCATTCTGGTGTCGAGCAAGATAACACCAATCGCTAAAATGAAAGAAAAGAGCACGCTCCCTCCTAGAATAAGCCAAATACGTTTATCTTCAAAAAATAAGCCAAATGCCTTGACCATGTTCTATAACCCCTCCTTTGATAGAATTATTTTCTCTATTATACCACTCGCTCCTTAGGAATATCTTCTTTTCAGCCGTACTTTTTCTGATGTTCTTTCTTCAACTTTAAATACGCTTCATTTTCCCTCACAATTTTCCACTTCTCTTCAAAAATGGTAGCTGACTTTGCTTTTTCTTCGTCTATTATTCTTTCTTTTATGTCGCCATTTTCATCATATTTGCGACCACCTTTGTAATTGGCGTAACGTCTAGATCTAGTGTAGCCCATTTGAAGAAACTTCCGACTCATATCCATACCCACAAAATCACCGGCTGCCTGGTAATCCAAAAACAGCTGGTAGATTTTGTCAGAAGATACTTTAGCAATTTCTGGAGTCTTAAAACGCCAATGTGGTAGTATCTCGCTTTTATAAGGTTCTACCAGAAGCACCCCTTGTTCTCCTCGGCCCACTCGATACAATTCAGGCTGGTCCTGGAAGTTTATCTGAGCGAAATCCAGTTCATAATCAAAGGCCATGTTACCCCCCTCATGTCGATCCATTTCACTTTTTCTGTTTAGTTTTGTTACTAAACATGACGTTAATTTTGTGTTCCAGGCAACTATCTTGTCTGCTCCTAACCGGAAGACAAAAAAGCTAGATTCGTAAAGGTCTCGCTAACATTTGTCTGTAAATTGTTTTTAATTTTATCATCATTTATGATACGCATGTCCCTTCATAATTCGAAACGCACGGTAAATCTGCTCGAACAACACCAAACGCATCAATTGATGTGGCAATGTAATTCGTCCAAAACTAATGGAGAGGTCAGCTGATTGTTTCAGGGTTTTGTGTAAACCTAGTGAGCCTCCGATAATGAAGGTTACTTTGCTTTGTCCATAGACTGCATAGTCGTTTAACTGGCTTGCTAGCTCTTCTGAGGAGATAAGCTTACCTTCGATTGCTAGGACAATAACTTTGCGACTAGGGTCTAATTTGGCCTTAATTCGGTCGGCTTCTTTGGCTAAGACAGCCTCTTCCTCTGCTTGACTCATATTCTCTTTCGTAGGCTCGTCGGCTAATTCAATAACCTTTACATTTGCGTAAGCATCGAGTCGTTTCAAGTATTCTGCAATACCCATCTTTAAGTACTTTTCTTTCAGTTTACCAACAACAATCACTTCGATATTCATTGCTTCACTCCTTTGTCTGAATTATCATAGCATTTATCAGATATATTTTGTATTATATTTACATTGAATAAATTATCGAAAGGAGCGGAAAGGTTTGGCTATTACTATAGGGAACCGAAAAATTTCGACTTCTCTTCAACTTACATTAAGCTTTGTGCTTGTCGCATTTATTGGGAGCCTAATCTTGTCTTTCCCATTTTTTCATCAACCTTCAACCGATGCGGATTATTTCGATCACTTATTGACAGCCATCTCGCTTGTCTGTGTGTCTGGAATGGCCGCGTTACCGATTGCTGAGACATATAATCTCGCTGGTCAAGTTGTAGCTCTCTTATTGATTCAAGTTGGCGGGTTGGGAGTGATTACGATTTTGAACGTCGGAATCTTTTATATTAACCGGCGTCTTTCATTACAAGATCAGTATTTACTGCAACAGTCTTTAAGTCGGGATACGAACAAAAATTTATTAGATTTTCTGTTATCGATTTATAAATTCACAATCGCAACTGAAATTATTGGCGCTTTGATTATTATGTATGACTTTGTGCCACGTTTTGGACTTGCTCGTGGGGCATTTAATGCTCTATTCCTATCAATCTCATCGTTCAGTAATTCCGGGTTTCATAATTTATATACAGATAGTTTAGAAGGTTTTTATAATAATCCTTTGATACTACTCACTGTGTCTGCCTTGGTTATTGCCGGTGGGATTGGGTTCTCTGTTTGGTTTGAACTTGTAGAGCGAGTCACTCGCTTTTTCAAAAGTCATCCACGATCATTTCGCTTGGCATTTCAACATCTCTCGGTTCACACGCGGGTGGTTTTGATGTTTACAAGTGCCATTCTAATTTTGGGAACTGTGTTGTTTTTAGCTGCGGAATGGACAAATCCGAATACAATTGGAGAAATGTCTCCTAGCTTAAAATTCTTGAATGCTTTCTTTAATACAACTAATACTCGTACTGCTGGATATACATCCGTGAATTATTTTGAGCTGAATCCTTTTACCAAACTTAGCTCAATGATACAGACAATTATTGGTGGTGCACCGGGTGGGACAGCTGGTGGGATTAAAGTGACATCTTTTGCGATCTTAGTTCTCTTATTTAAATCTGAGATTCAAAGTTACAATCATGTTGTCGCATTCAAACGTATTATCCCTTCGAGACTGGTTAAGCAAGCCGTTATTATCGTATTATTCTTTGTCATATTATTATTTACAGGATATGGTACGATATTACTACTGCATCCGCATCTCGATTCGTTAGATATTCTTTTTGAGACAGCGAATGCTCTAGGATCAGCGGGTATTTCTTTCAATACGATTGTCCATTTAAATCCGATTGGTGTATCTATTATGGTTATTTTAATGATTGCTGGGCGAGTTGGACCGATTACCTTATTATTAGGTATTCTACAAAGACGTAATCAAGAAATACATTACGCAGAAACAAATATTTTCCTTGGTTAATATTGGAGGAGTGTCATAATGAAGAAAAAAATAGTCGGTGTACTTGGTTTAGGTATATTCGGTGAGCGCGTCGCAACGGAACTCAGTGAGTACGGTTGTGAAGTTATTGCGATTGATTCAGACGCAGCCAAAGTTCAAAAAATAGCAGAACGTGTCACTAACGCAACGATTGGTGATTTTACTGATATTGATTTGTTGCGAAACGTTGGGATTAATAACTGTGATGTCGTCGTGATTGCGACCGGTACTCACCTTGAAAGTGCTGTTCTAGCTGTGATGCACTGCAAGAGATTAGGCGTTCCTCAGATTGTAGCTAAAGCACGTAGTTTAATGTTTGAAGATGTATTATATGAAGTTGGTGTTAGTGCAGTTGTTGCACCAGAACGGGATTCAGGACATCGTCTTGCTTCAAAAATCTTACGCAACAAAATCGATGAAGTCCTACGTCTTGATGATGATACGTCGATTATTGAATTTGAAATACCTGAAGCTTGGATTGGTAAGTTGCTCCCTGATCTTGATTTACGTCGTAAATACGAAATTAACTTGATTGGACAACGTTCTGAGCGTGGAGAGAATTTAACGGGGATAAATGTTTCAGAGCCTCTTCCGGAAGAAGTGATTCTAGTTGGAATTGCTAACACGCATACATTTGAAAAATTTGATTATCTGGGTCAACTTTAATTTAAAAAAACTCACTTCATACTTTGTGAAGTGAGTTTTTTATTTTCACTTAAAGTTATCAACAGGAATAAATAAATATTATTTTGAATTTTGTGTATTAGATTTCGGTTTATTTAATAAAGCGCTCTTTTTTGAGTTATCCACTGGCCGGTTGTGCATAACTCTGTGTATAACTCATTTTTCTGTGGACAACTCGTATAATTTTCATATTTATTTTATATTTTTTATAGTTATTCACTACTTAAATATATATTTATTCACTTATCCACACTTTTTAACAGTTATACACAATAATCGGGGTGTTTTCTGTTTATAACTGTTTTTCTTGTTGATAACTCGCTATTATGAATTTATACTCATTTATACTTTTCACAAGAAGAATCCTATAGCTATTCTAAAATATTTAAGTGTGCACAAAATAAACGGTCTAGCATTATTGCTAAACCGTTTATTTTCGTTTATTTATATCACTAACGCTTAGGAGAAGTGATAATAGGAATTAATTTTTGAATGAGGGGTAAGTTCATTCAATTTATTTACTGTATTAATCTTGTGGTTGTGACTCTTGTGCTGGTTGAGTGTTCGCAGTAGGCGCTGCATCTAGGGTCACTTCAACTTGTTGCTCTTCACCACCACGGATAACAGTCAGCGTCACTGTATCTCCAACTTGGTATTTATATAACAATTGACGTAAAACTTGTCCATCAGTGACAGGTTCGTCATTGATTGCTGTAATGACATCAAATTGTTCAACGCCCGCTGCTGCAGCTGATGAATTCGCCATTACATCAACTACTACAGTTCCATCAGTCATATCTTCCGCTAGACCGAGGTCTTGAACACGCGTTTCTAATGCAAAGTAATTTAAGTTTACAGTCGTTGTTCCAAGTACTGGACGAACGACTTCACCATTCGCTTCCAACTGCTCGATAATTTGTTGAACATCATTACTTGGAATCGCAAAGCCCATACCTTCTACAGTTGACGTTGCAATCTTGCTTGAGTTAATTCCAATTAATTGACCATTCGAATTAACAAGTGCTCCACCAGAGTTTCCTGGGTTAATCGCTGCATCGGTTTGTAGTAATGTCATTTCCCAGTCTTCAGTTCCGTCACCATCAGTATCAATTGGTAATAAACGGTTTAGCCCTGAGACAATTCCTTGTGTTACGGTCGAAGCAAACGTTGATGAATCTAATGGTGATCCGATTGCGATTGCAATACTACCAACTTGTGTATCATCAGAGTTTGCGAATTCAATCACATCCGTTACGCTTTCAGATGAGATTTGTAATACAGCTAAATCACTTAATAAATCTGATCCTACTTCTGTCGCTTCAATTTGTGTTCCGTCAGCTAGCGTTACTTCTAGTGAGTCATGGCCAGCAATTACATGATTGTTTGTGACAACATACGCTGTGTCACCATCTACCTTATAAACTACGCCACTCCCTGTCCCAACTAAAACGGGTTCTTGTTGTATATCTTCAAGTTGTAATCCTTGCCCCTCAATATAACCGCGTTGGCCAAATGGGTTCGATTGGATTGTTTGATAATTCCCAACGGATACAACCGCCTCTTGGGTTTCTTGAACAGTTTGGGTTATAGTCGATTCAAATTCAATTAAGTCTTCTTGAGAGTAAGCTGTTGGTTGATTATTCCGTAATAGACCAAAACCTAGGACACTGACTAATGATAATACAAGCACAGTTCCCATAATTCCGCCAAATACGCTTCGCCAAAAGTGTGACGATTGAGTTTCGGTAGGTTGGTTATTCTTTTTCATTAGCATCTTCCTTTCATATTTATATTACATATTATATATTACCAAGCATTTGTGAATCATTTATGAAAATTTATCACTTAAATTTGGATTATAACCTTAAGATACCTTAATCTTTATGACATTGAGTTAATAAAACAGGTCAAATCCCTCTTTTACTCTTTTGTGGATTTGAAACCCAACTCAAATCCATTTTTTACCCTTTTATGGATTTGAAACCCAACTCAAATCCATCTTTGGCTCTTTTATGGATTTGAAACCAAACTCAAATCCATCTTTTACTCTTTTGTGGATTTGAAACCAAACTCAAATCCATCTTTGGCTCTTTTATGGATTTGAAACCAAACTCAAATCCATCTTTTACTCTTTTGTGGATTTGAAACCAAACTCAAATCCATCTTTGGCTCTTTTATGGATTTGAAACCTAACTCAAATCCACATTTCCTATTTATAACTCCCCTATACAAAAAAATACCTATCTACTCTAGCTTGCGCTAAAATAAACAGGTATCATTTTTTCTATAATCGTTTCAATGGCGTTGCTTCTGCCGGGTCAGTCATGTGCAATAGAAAATCTTCATTAACAGCAAAGTTATTGTAACGTAATATATCTTCCATAGAAGCCATTGCGAACTGCTTCGTATTGTTATCACGACTTAAATGTCCAAGATAAATATCTTTAGTCTTGTTACCAATTAAGTCTTTCATTGCCAAAGCACCATCTTCATTACTTAAATGTCCGCGGTCGCTTAGAATACGTTGCTTGACAGACCAAGGATACTTACCGTAGCGAAGTAATTCAATCTCGTGATTACTTTCAATTAAGTAAGCTGACATGTTTTTCAATTGGCTACGTAAGCGGTCGCTCACATACCCTGTATCAGTTAACATTGCGAAATTCTGTTTACCTTTTTGGAAAGCATAAAATTGCGGTTGAATCGCATCATGACTCACACCATAACTTAATACATCAATATCACCAATGGATACTAATGTATCTGGCTCGATATATTGGCGATTCTCAGGCGCAATTTTCCCAAGCATATTTTCCATGGCGCTCCATGTTTTGGCATTGGCATAGATTGGAATATTGTATTTACGTGACAGAACACCAACACCGTGGATATGGTCTTTGTGTTCATGGGTTACTAGAATTGCATCAAGGTCACTAACCTTACGATCAACCTGTTCGAATAAAGCTTCAATTCGCTTCCCACTTAACCCTGCATCTATCATAATGCGGCTGTTCATTGATTCGACATACGTACAATTTCCGCTACTTCCACTTGCTAGAATCGAATATTGTAACGTATCAAATGCTCCTTGAACGTTATTGTTATCTTCTTTACCTGCCGTTGAACCAGGTATAATTATTTCAGTCATTTAATCACTCTTTACATTCATTTTAACGTATTTAATAGCTTATCACTCCGATTAGTCAATGGCAATGCTTATTGCCTTACAAATTAAAAACATCTATCAAGCAAAAGTTGCCTGACAGATGTATGAGCTTTAGAACCCGCCGGTTCCTCCGCCTCCACCAGATCCACCTGATGAACCGCTAGAGAAGCCCCCTCCGAAACCGCCTGTATTAGAGCCAGAGTAACTGCTTTGTGCTGGCGCACTGCTTGTTACCGATTGGCTAATCGAAGGCCTTACAACTTGATTAATCCAGTAAGGATTACTATACAGAACCATCGGCATGCTCATATGGCTTAACTCTTCAATACCGTATTCATCATTCATTGCTTCGATGACTTTATCCGCAACGTCTAAAGATATCGCATAAACCAAAAACTCTTCCCAAAGTGGTAATGAAGCAACTTCCCGCATGTTAAAATTCCCTATGTCGTCTAACATATTCGCGAAGCCTTTCCACTCTTTAATCATCTTGTCTTGTTCATAAGTACGAATTGGTCGCAGTAATGTGAACAATAAAACAACGATAGCGAGCGTTAGATTCAAAGCAAAGGCCAATAGAATCGGCACTAAATGCTCTTCAAGAGGCGAATCAAGTGTTAGGAATAAGACAGCAAACAACATCACAACACTTGCTATAATAGCAAGGACAGCGTAGCCCACAGATGTATTATATTGACTGGGCTGATTCTTAACTTGCTCCCCTTTTACTGCGACATAGTTGGCAAATTGTGTCCACTTACGGTATTTTTGCTTTTTAAAATTACGATTATTTTCAATATTTTCTTCAATCTGGCTTAACGTAATCGGCTCATCATTTGGCAGTAAATATTCATACACGTAACGTTCATGCTTTTGTAAGTCAAACAAATCTGCTCCACCTTCAATAGGAGATACTAAAATCGTTGAAGCACTTTTACGCTTCAAGAGACCCCGTTTTTCACGACTCACTTCTTCGACTTGAATATACCCTTTTCGCGCTAAATCAATAATCGTTGCTGAGAAATCATCCGCAATTGGTTTATCTCGCAACACTGTTGTTGCCATGATAGCTGGCGTTAAATCTTCAGGTAACGAATAGATGTGATCAGGTATTTGAGCAGGCTTTGGATTAAGTTTACGGTGATTACGGAAGTAGTACACCCAAGCAAAAGCAGTCACTAAAGGAAAGCCAATTAAAGCTAAAGTTACCCATAACCAACGACGTTGCTTAGAGCTTTCATGAGCCTCTGCATCTGCCTCAACCGTTGCATTAGAGCGCTCAATAATTTCATCTTTCATGTTAGCTTGAACGATATTGGTATTATTTGGAGTGAGTGCCGTTGGGAAAATCGCATTGACTTCGACGAATTGATTAGGCGGATTATTTGGTACCGTTATTTCGACGTAACTTCTCTCGCCTTCCATCACAGGTTCAATGTGGGCATCATACGGCCCATATCCCCAAGCTCTGAAATCTTCTTGATTAGATACATTACCCGGCAAGTAAATTCGTGCATCCACTGAAAAATTATCATCCGTATTCTCAGGTACAATCTTTCGGTTAATCTCAGCAGTATCATTGTAATTAGTAATTAACTCTACCAGAGTATATTCGAAGACAAAATGAACCGTCTCATCTTCCGCTGGATTAAAGACTTGCAGTTTAAAGATTTCTCCATTGTCTGAAACTCGGTACGTCCCCGGTGATTCATCAAAACTTTCAGTTAAATATTCAATATCACCCGTTTCTTTATCAAGTATCCCTACACGATAATCAGTTATATTGTATCCACCATAGTCAATATTGTGGTAAGCACCATTCATAAAGTCTACGTCAAATGTATAAATTTCTTTAAAAGAAACATCACCATTCGACGAAATTTCTCCTGTAATATCTGCTTCGGTTATATCAAAACTAATATCTTGTGCGCTAACGTTCTCAAGACTACTCAGTGGCACAAGCATAAAGAGCGTGAACAACATGCTCAACATAATTCGGCTCAAACGATTTAACTTCATTTGGCTCACCTTACTTTCCATTAATTATAGTCTTATTTTAACATGTATATAGTGTAGAAGCACACCAAAGAGTGAAATAGATCTAAAAGTCTCTCTTTGAATAAATAGTCAAAAAGAACCGTCTTAGCACTACGACTAAAACAGTTCTTCAAGTTACACTTATTTAATTAAATTGATTACGATTGACGGTATTACCCCGAATTCCATCTACTAATAAAGTGAAACGACCATTAGCATTATCATAAACGATTTGCCAAGCAGGTGAGTAGACATTCAATCCATCTAATTCCGTCTGACGATAATAAACTAAAATTGAATAATGAATCGTTGAATCGTCAGGTATTAATGTTTCTACCCGTCGGTCAATAATCTCCAACGCTTCTCGCTCTGACAATATCGACCGTTCTTTCTCAAGCTCCACAATATTACCCTGATACGTTTGAGAATATCCTGTCATCATAAAATTATCATTAAGATTAATTCGGATTTCAGCTGTTCCATCTACTATCGGACTCCCATCGTAAGCTGTCATTCGAGCATAGATTACTTTCTCAGAGTTAACATACCAAATATTACGGTACATCTCTCCAGAGATGAATAAGGCTGGGTCTTCCAATATATCTTGCAAACTTTGACGTTGTTCTGTTGATAAACCTGTTATTTCAGTCGTTAAGCCTAAACCTAAATCCATTGGTTCTGACAAGGTCGTCGTTAATACCCCCTCTTGGTTAACAGACACCTCTGGAAATTCAAGTTGTGAAATATTTTCAGCTAAATGATTACTTGTCTCTGATACAACAAAAGGCAATTGATATTTATCCGTCGATAATTCGCTAAAAGATACACCTCGGTTGGATAAATTTTCCTCAATTGTTAATTCAATCTCCTCAGAAGGCGTACCCGCAACTTCAGCTCGACTAAATAACATAAATAATAAGTAAACATCAAACACTAAGAAGAAAAAAACTAACACAATTTGGATACGTTTAAAGTCCATTAGTCATTTCCTCCTTCATTTAGCATTTCATTATTCCATATTTCAACAAATGAATCGCTTTGCACTTCTTCTAATGTATAGTATTCTCCACCTAATTTGAAGAACCAAGTCGGTATGAGTTCTGCTTTTCTAAACATCTCCATGTCCTCTTGCCATTCATAGCCTATAAAGATATCATCAAAACCATTCACTGTATAACCACGTTCTTGAAACTCAATTAACAATTCATTATGACTCATTAATTCATACTCTTGAGAAGCAGTGTCAACATGCGTGTAAAACGTCAGCATAGGTTGGTGATATCGATAGATATCCCCACTTAAATCCCCGCGCATTTGAACAATATTCGCACCATAATCAGTCATTGATGAACTCGTTAAGATTGGCATATTGTTAAGATATCGTCTGAAAGTTATATAATTATTGTCTTCAGAGAATAAACGGATATCCCCGTCCCAGTACTCAAACTTCTGTACCATCGTGAATGCATTTCGGTATTTCTCAACCGTTGTACGTGGATCACTTGGATCCGCACGACTAATTGTCAAATCAAATTGTTGCGTTGTACGGTTCACATCAAGCGTATTAATATAGTTTTGATAACGGAATATCTCTTCATCATTACGACTCGATACTTCAGTCGTGTTAAACCCACTATTATCAAATAAGTCACTCACGTAAATATTTTCAGGCAATACATCAAGTGTAAACAACTCAGACTCAAGTGTCACAGTATTAACCGGAAGATAAATCGGTTTATTTGCACCATCATAACGAATAACTTCTATCAAATCAGATCGGTCCAACGTGACCGCATTACGCAATTCTTCTTTTCTAAGATTTGATGATAATTGGGCTTCGATATAACGCTCTGTTGTAGAATCGATTAAGTAAACGGTTTGTTCTTCTTGTGAAGCTAGCGGGATAATAATCCGATCGATTAATACATCTGTCGGAACATCATCTTGAACTGATAAGACTCTTGAATAGACACCCAACGGCATCCGTGTTGGAAGTTGTAGTTGTAAGTGATCAATGTCTAATAAATTATTCAACATCATGGGATTATCTATCAACGTCACATCTTCCACTGTTATTGGCCTACTTTCAATCAAGGACCGCAATGTATTAATCGTTGCTTTATCACGAATAAAATAAGATTGTTGTCCTAAGCGAATGATATATTGATCCGATGAAACGACATCTTGAAAACTCAACCGAGTCGGTGAATAATAATTTGCAGTTGCTTGAATCGGATCAGTGACTCTCTCTTCCTCGCTTACTCTTGCTTCATCACTAATCAATCGCTCGAAAGTCACCATGTTGTAAAGAATAAAGTATGAGAATAGAAAACTAAGCGCCACTAAAAACACTAGGACAACTGTAATCCATGAATTTTGTTTTCTCATCAATTAGCCCCACTCTCCATCTATATCTGTGAATTCAGTGTATGGTAATTCAAAGTTAAAGGTTGACCCCTTACCTTCCACACTGTCTACCCAAATTGAACCACCATGCAGTTCAATTACTTCTTTAGAAATCGCAAGACCTAAACCACTTCCACCTTGTTCACGTGAACGTGCTTTATCCACTCGGTAGAATCGGTCAAATAGTTTTTCAGCATCTTGCTTGGATATTCCAAGCCCCTGATCACTAATACGAACAATAACGCTTCGGTGATTATCCTCCATCTTGATCCCAATCGTTCCCCCATCAGGCGAATACTTTACAGCATTATTCAAGATATTATCAATCACTTGCGTCATTCTATCCTGATCAATATCAACATAAATATCACGCGTCGTAAACTCACGAACAATATTATAATTATCACTCGTCTGATCAGATTCCAACGTAAACTCTAAACGATCTAAAATATGATTCATAACTCGCTTCAAATCGACATAATCCGTCTGCAACATAATTTGTCCGCCATCCATCTTAGATAAATCCAGTAAATTCGCAATCATACGAATCATACGGTTACTTTCAGATTGAATCACTTCTAGAAATTGAGGTGCAATGGCTTCATCACGCCAAGCTCCGTCGGATAATGCTTCACTATAACTTTTAATACTTGTTAAAGGTGTGCGTAACTCATGTGATACATTTGATACGAAATCACGTTGTTCTTGTTCTGTTTTTTCTTGTTCAGTAATATCTGTTAAGACACACACAACTCCAGTCACAAAGCCGGTCTCACGACGGATAATTGAGAATTCCCCTTTTAGAATTGAATCCACATCTTTGTCACGATGGTTAATCATAATCTCAGTATCTCTTTGCAAGAGCCCTTTTAATGAGACTTGTGACTCAATGTTAAGTAATCGTAAAATTGAATGCCCTATCGCCTGTTCTTGACGAATATTTAACAATTGAAGTGCTCGGTCGTTCACCAATAAGACGCGCCCACGTTGATCTGTCCCAATCACTCCATCAGTCATATGACGAAGAATACCATCTAATCGCTGACGTTCAGACTCTGTTGACTCTTGTGCATCTTTTACTTTCACTGCCAGCTCATTAATCGTCATCGTTAGTTCGCCTAACTCATCATAACCATAGACTTCCGCTGGATAATTATAGACCCCTTCAGAAATCCGCAATGCTTGTTGTCGCATATTCTCAATCGGACGCGTTACCCCTTGACTAAGCACAAAAGAAATTAACAACGCAACACCTATCGCAAAAATAGACGACTGCAAAAAGAGATCAATAATATTATTATTCTGACTATAAATCTGTTCCATATTAGCTTCAATAACTAGTACACCAAGTAAATTCGACTGTGTTGCACCAAAAATTGGCTTAATCAATTTATAAATCGGTGCAGCTGTTTCAGGATCTGTATACTCGCTTCGCATCTCATTTTGATATAAAAGCACATTCCGTGCATCCGAATCCGTCGTTTGATTCCCGATTGAACTTTGATCTAAACCTTGATTCGTTGCGATAATTGTTTGTGCATTATTAATTATCTCAAGCCTTGCAGGTGCGGTCGAACTAAACGTGTCTAACGTCTGATTCAATTGATTGAGTACACTTTGTGACTCTTGTTCTGAGTTTGATAAAATCGGTGTAATATTATTCGTTAAAAAATCCGCCTGGGTATTAATTTGAACTTTAAAATTATCTACCGTCTGTGTCTCTAATTGGTCAATAAAGAATACCCCAATAAACTGGAATGTAATCACTAAGATAAAGACGAATAGTAATGGTATCTTAAAGTATATAGACTGGAAAAAGCGAAATGGTCTTTGCTTCATCGTCGTATCTGCTCCAATCTCTCTTTATTTTTTTGTTTTAAACACAGTAATAACATGTGAGTTTCTCCTTAATTCAAAAATTTGATTCTAAAATACATATAGACCCAGTTTATTGATTTTCCGCTATAATTACAACCCAGAATCAAACTTAATTTATTATGACATATTATCACTATTCGCACTTATTTATTCAGGTAAATGCGTATTAACCATTTTTCACACTTATCAGCAATGGTAAATGCGAATTAAGTATTATTCACACTTATCTGCAATGGTAAATGCGAATTAAGTATTATTCACACTTATCAGCAATGGTAAATGCGAATTAACCATTATTCACACTTATCAACTCTGGTAAATGCGAATTAAGCATTTTTCACACTTATCAGCAATGGTAAATGCGAATTAAATGTAAATTCTCAAGTACGGCTTATGAAAGTGAAAATGGTAAGCGATGTATGAGCTCTAGAAGCATAACAAAAGCCTGTCATCCAAAGAAATGAATCTTTGAACGACAGGCGCTTATATAGTATAGATAGATTATTCTTGCTCAGGATTCTTCAAAAAGTATCCTACACCACGACGCGTAATAATATAAGTCGGGTGGCTTGGTTGATCTTCGATTTTTTCACGCAAACGGCGAATCGTTACATCAACTGTACGGACATCCCCAAAGTAATCGTATCCCCAAACAGTCTCTAATAAATGCTCGCGCGTCATAACTTGTCCAATATGTCTCGCTAAGTAGTGAAGTAATTCGAACTCACGGTGTGTTAATTCAATTTCTCTGCCTAATTTCGATGCAATGTAAGCATCTTGGTGAACGATTAATTCTCCAACTTTAATTTCATTGGCGTTATTTTCATTTTCGTCCACTTCCCTTAACGCATTACGGCGAAGGTTTGCTTTCACACGTGCCATTAATTCACGATTAGAGAATGGCTTAGTGACATAATCATCTGCTCCTAATTCAAGACCGAGAACTTTATCAATCTCTGAATCTTTAGCCGTTAGCATAATAATCGGAACAGCACTCTCTTTTCTGATTTCACGACACACTTCAAGCCCATCTTTTTTAGGTAACATTAAGTCTAATATAACCAAATCAGGTTTGGTTTCGTTAAATTTTTCAATAGCATCTTCGCCATCAAAACTTGTAACGATCTCATATCCCTCATTCGATAAATTAAAAGTAATTATATCCGAGATTGGCTTCTCATCGTCGACAACGAGTATCTTCTTCATATAGTTTTCTTCCTCCTTACATAAAGGATTAATATTCATACGTGTCAAATATTAATTTAATATATATCATACTAATTATACAGTTTTATTAGATATAGTCAAAATTGACACCTTATATTAAGGTTTTCTTAACTTTTTCCGGATAAACAACAAATGCAAAGTAGCTGAATAAGTTATTCCCTACTTTGCATATTAACCTAATTTATTAAAAAAGTCATATCTTAACCTTTTGGATTAGTGAATAACAACTGGCATACCTTCATATGCAACCGCAAATACTTGTGACATTACTTCTGGTGGTGTATTGATACAACCTAATGAACCAGATACTTGATACGTATTTCCACCAAAGTTACTTTGCCAATTTGCATCATGAATTCCTTGGCCTGTATCATCAAAAGGCATCCAATAATTTACAGGTTGAGTATATTCTCTTTCTGTACGTGGGTTATATCCTTTTAATTCTGCATTTTCCTCTTTATCCCAGATAGAATAAGCACCTGGCACAGTATCTGTACCAATTTGGCCTGTCACAATGGGTGTTTCTACTGCGATTTCTCCATCAACATACACCCACATTGTTTGTAAATCAACACTAATTTCAACATAGCTATTACCAATGTCGTTACCGTCTACTGCGTTATAACCTGTTCCAACAATAGATGGCTGACGCGTAATATCTCCACCAGCTTGGAGGTCAGCTAAAATATTTTGTGTCTCAGATTCACGATCAATTGACCAACCTAGTGTTCCAGGTTCAACAGTAACTTCACCTTCAGAAGTACTTTGGAATTGACGTGGTTTATCATATGTCGCATACTCATCATTTAATGTTCCAAGGTATTCATAGATTAATTCTTGATCAAAAACAATATCATTGTTTGAATCAAAATAAATCCACTCTTCAATCTTTTCTTGAGGGATTGTTACAACGTTACCCGCGATTTCTAGATTGATTGTTGTATTTTTAGCTGATTCAATTTGTTCCATAATTGAATCAATTTTCTCGTCATTACCAGCAACCTCTGGTTGTAAGTATGCTGAATTCACTTCAATCGTTTCTTCACCGTTTTGAATTCCAGTTACAATTAAATCTTGAACTTTCTCAACATCTAATTGATTACCTTCTTCTGCTTCCGTTACAAAGTAACCTTCAGCTTCAGTATAGTCAATCGATGCATCTTGAGCTGGTGTACGATCTTCATTACTTAAGCCCATATCAGCTAGATGTTGATTTAATAATTGTGGATCTAAGTCCATATTATCCATCAATGCATTATCATATTCTTCTGATTGGAAATAACCAGTAAGCCACTCATTAGGATTTTGACTATTATACGTTTGCGTTAAAACTTCCCCCGTTTGTAATTCTGGGTTTAAGTCACCTAATTGAATACTTCCAATTTCTTGGCCATTCTCAGTAATTTGGAATGTTTTGCTGTTAATATCTTCTTCAATTTTTGCTTCTGCTTCTGTTAGTGTTAAGTTACTGATATCAACACTTCCGAAAGTCGTGTTCGCTTGGAATTTCTCAGCGTAATAACCGATACCAGCACTATATGCGACCATAATAATCGCTAGAACTGCTACCACAGAGATAATTAGTTTTTTCATCAGTTCACCTCAAATTTTTATATCTATATTTTTTAGCTGTAACGTCTCATTCAAATATATACTTTAGCATACAAATGTGAATAAAGTATAAATTTTATTTAACTATTGTGTGGCGGTTGTGTGACAAAACGTCTAATAGCATGAGCTACACCATCGTTATTATTTGATAATGTGATTTCGTCCGCAACGGCTCTAACATCTGGATGCCCATTTTCCATAGCCACTCCTAACCCGGCCATATCAACCATTTCTAAGTCATTCAACTCATCACCAATGGTCATAATATTTTCAGCTTTAATATCTAATTGCTTCAACAAAGCTTTTAAGCCGTTCGCTTTATTGGCTAATTTTGGAATAAATTCAATGGCTACAGGCAATGATCGTACGATATGCACTTCATCGTATAACGTGGTCGGAATCTTTGCTAAAAATTCATCAATATATTTTATCTCTGAGAAAGCCACAAATTTATACAAGGTTTCTAACTGGAGAATCTCTTCAAAACTCGCTTTTGTAATCTCAGTGCTTAATATTTTGGCATCATTTTCAACGGTTACATTCGCCATTGTATCATCTACTAAATACAACTTATCTGCGTCAAAACCAACAATTTGTACTTCATCACTACGGTGCTCTTTAAATACATCATAAATGGCTTGACGGTCAGATTGGCTCAAGCTTGTCTCATGCACAATATTAAAATCAGGCAATTGGTGGACCACAGCACCGTTTTGTAAGACTAAATACTCATCGCCATGTCCTTTAGGTAGCTGATCGAACAAGTATTCAATACTTGGTAATGTACGGCCTGTACAAATAACAACTTGAACCCCTTGTTGGATTGCTTCTTCTAAAGCTTTTGCATTTTCTTTTGACATCGTTTTATCGTCTCTTAATAATGTACCATCTAAATCAATCGCAATAAGTTGAATATCTCGTGTCATTTAGTTTGATTCCTTTCTGACCATTAAAAGGCCATCGCCAAGCGGAACAATCGTAGAACGGTTTGTTTTATCATTTAAGATTGTATCGAATAATTCGTTTAACTTGCGGTGAATTTTTCTCACTCGCTTAGGAATTTCCGACTCATCATCTAATACTGTACCTCCTTGAAATACATCGTCAATGATTAAGACGCCACCTTGGCGGAGAAGTCGCATACACTCAGGATAAAACTCGATATATTTCGCTTTAGCACTATCCATAAAGATTAAATCAAACTCTCCATCTAAGGTAGGTAAAACATCTGCCGCATCACCTTCAATAAGGGTAATACTATCTTCCAAGCCCATTTTCTTAAAGTTTTCTTTTGCACGTTCATACATTTTCGCATAGCGATCGATGGTTGTTAAGTGTCCATCTGCCTGTAAATGTTGTGCCATCAAACTTGCTGAAAATCCAATTGCTGTACCGATTTCTAGAATATATTTTGGTTGCATCGTTGCTGTAAAGAAATCAATAAACGTTGCTGTTTCATGGGGAACAACTGGAATACCACGCTCATTAGCATAAGCTTCAATCTCACCTAAAGCACCTTCAAAGCCCAATTGGCCCTCACGCATAAAATCAACTACCTTTTGCATAACTATCGGGCGGTGCATCATTTCGTTTAACATTTAAAAAGCTCCTCTGTTTTTATACTTTTTCAAAAAAAAACGAACTTTTGGCTATTGATCAGTCCAAATTGGCCGACTCAAATGGTACCGAAAGTTCGTTACTTAACTCGTCTTCTAGTTGTCTTCTACGATATCTAAATCTAATAATTCCTCTACAGTCATATCACTCGCATCTGCGGTAACATCTTGGTAAAGGTTATATTCACTTTGAATCTTATGATCGTCATCAATCTCCACATGGATTCCACGTATACGTCCGTTATCAATATGACTTGTCGTAATGACATAATCATTTGCACGCAATATAATACGCTCATCATCATCAGGCACATAACCTAGATGATATATAATTAACCCAGCAATCGTATCAACTTCGTCATTTTCTAATTCAACATCAAAATAATGATTAAACTTGTCAATGGGTAAAATACCATTCACATAATAGTTATTATCATCAATCTTGCGAATATCACCTGCTGTTGTAATATCTGTCTCATCCTCGATATCCCCAACAATCTCTTCTAAAACATCTTCAAGCGTCACAATCCCTTCAACTCCACCATACTCATCTCGCAAAATTGCCAAGTGAGTCTCTTCGCGACGGAATTCTACTAACAAATCGTCGACGAATACGGTTGACGGAACGAATAATGGTTCACTCGAAATGTCAATAATATCAATATTGTCAAAACCGACATGACGAGCATGTTTTAATAAATTCTTCATATGCACAACACCAATAACATTATCCTTTTCACCTTTATAAATCGGAATACGTGAGTAAGGTGTGCTTAGCAATGCTTCAATGTTTTCATTATAGTCGTCTTCAATATCTACCATGATTGTGTCCGTACGCGGAACCATAATCTCTCTAGCCATCTTATCATCTAGAGATAATACACCTTGAAGCATTGAAAACTCAGCTAGATCAATTGAACCTTCTTTTCTACTTTCAGCCAAGATTGCTTTCATCTCATCACGAGTGAATTGCTCATCTTTCTCTGAGAAATCCAACGGTGTTAAGCGTTGTAATAAGCCTGTTGAAGCTGATAATAGGATGATAAAGGGACGGAAAAACTTCTGAATCGTTCCAATGACACCACTTGTACCCATTGCAATTTTTTCAGGCATTTGTAAAGCCACTTGTTTCGGGAAAAGCTCACCGAACACTAAAGTAATATATGACAAAACTAACGTAACGGCAACAATTGCTACAGTCGATGCTCCTGGAAAAGTAGGCAGCATCGCTGAGAATCTGTCAGCAAATGATGTTGCAGCAGATGCACTCGATAAGAATCCCGCTAACGTAATTGCCACTTGAATCGTAGCTAGGAAATCATCAGAATTCTCCAATAAATCCAATACCTTTTGCGCTTTCTTATTCCCATCTTCTGCTAATGATCTCATCTTTGACTGGTTGACTGATACGAAGGCAATTTCACTTGCTGCGAAAAACGCATTGATTGCCGTCAATACTATAATTACTATAACTTGTGTCCACAAGGACCCCGAGGAACCCATTATTTTCTCTCCTTTTGAAAATTCATTTTTTTCTTTACTTATAAATATAAGAAAAAAACGACCAAATTGCAAGATAAAAACGATGAATATCTCGAGTCTTTTTCACTTTTCCTTATATATTTACATTTGAATATCATTGCTCTAAATTGTATAAGCAAATTTTGTACTATTTTCAGTGTTTCTGTCATTCAAACACATGCATGTATCCTGTATTTTTTGTCAGATTTGAGCAAATTTATCTATCCAAACGATTAACTGAAACAATATTAAAAAATTGTTCCGGCTGCGGCGATTAACTAGAACATTCTGAATTTATTCTTGAAGTTAAAATGCAAGCTTACAACCTCTCTTAGCCAATATTATATTTGATAACTACTAGATAACTTATACCAAATATGTTAGAATAACATGTTGTTCTAATTAAAATTAGCGATTTAACATTAGTTTAATATTAAAAATTAATTAGAAAACCTTTGCATTCTTAATCTAGTTTTGCTAATATGAATCTATCAAAATACAGTTAATTTTATTACAAGGAGCTTAGCTTTATGATAAAAAACCTCGTGCAACATAAAGACAATATTGTAACTATTAATGAAACAATGAATTGTCTGGAGGCCATCGAAGTCTTAGAAAAGCATTCATTACGTAATGCACCTGTCGTTGATGCGACAAACACTTTATACCGTGGGAACATATATCGCTATCATATTTATAAATATAAATTTCATCATCCTGACGCTGATCTTAGTCAAGTGAAAGTAACACAATTTCTCAAAAACACGACACGAGTTGTTAATGAGAATGATACTTTCTATCAGTTAATTTTCGCTATCCATGATTTACCATATATCGCTGTCTTGAATAACGAAAATGTATTCACTGGAACAATTCAACATGATACAATGGTTAATTATTTGGCCCAAGCATGGGTCGCAGATAAATCTGGTTACATCCTTGCCATTCAAACCCGAGGTGAAAAAGGAGAGCTCAATAAACTTGCTCGCCTAATCAATCGAAAAACAGATATTAATTCGGCGATTACTTTTGAGAAAACGTCTTATGACACATCAACTTACCTAATGGTAACGCTACCAGATTATTTGGACGCTTCAACGGTACGTGCATTAGTGAGCGACCTTAATCGCCGGAAGTACGAAGTAAATGTATTCACTATGTAGTTGTCTCTCAATAGAAATATAAAATGCCCAAGTTCAAAATCGAACTTGGGCATTTTTGTATTCGTATGTATTCGATCTTTAAGCACGGAAGCCTTGTAGGAAGGGATTCGATTGAATCTCTTGCGAAACAGTGGTGGAACCTCCATGGCCTGGAAACAAGACATAATTTGCTGGAAGAGTTAGGATATCGCGGGCGATACCTTCTAATAAGATATTTAAATCCCCACCCGGTAAGTCGGTACGACCAATCGAACCACTGAACACCGTATCACCACAAATTACAAATTCATCTTCTTTGAATATATATATAACGTGACCCAAACTATGACCCGGAACTAAGGCGATATCAAAGGTAAAAGAGCCTACAGTATGTTCTCCAATATCTGTCCATAAATGCTCGGCAGGTCGGTTTTCCCTACTCAAACTTGGCAGCATGTTAAAGTCAGGATGCTGAAAAAACTCTGCTTCAATCTCATGCACATAGGCTTCAATACCAAACTCATCACGCACCGCATCCACAGCTAAGACATGATCAAAGTGCGCATGAGTAATCAAGACAGCTTGGGGATTCCAGTCGTTTTCTTTAACCCACGCAATAATACGGTCAGCATCATCACCTGGATCAATAATTAAAGCTTCATTTGCTTCATTATAAATAACATAAGTATTTTCTTGAACTAAGCCCACAACTAATTTTTCAACGTTTAACATATCATTGAACCTCCCTGATTATTCTAAAATCACTCATCTAAATAAACTCTAGGAACTCGTGGTCCAATTGAAGTCAGTACTTCGTAGCCAATCGTATCTACTTCTTTAGCGATTGTCGAAGCATGATTAGCCCCTTTATAATCCGTTCCAATCAACGTTACATTCGTACCGATTGGATACTCACGAGGTAAACGAATCATCATTTGATCCATATTAATCGTCCCTACAACTGGGCACGCTTGCCCATCAACATTCAATGATATTGTTTGATAACGACGCAACCAACCATCTGCATAACCAATTGGAATCGTCGCAATCCACTCATCTTCCACTGTTTCGTAAGTCGCTCCGTAACTTATTTTAGCGCCCTTCTCAACTTTTTTCACATAAATTAATTCCGAAACTAATTGTAAAGCAGGATGTAAATCTTTTGTCGTCGGGTTATCAAATTCGTCTTTAGGGTCAATGCCGTACATAGAGATACCTAAACGAATGATATCCGTTGGGTAATTCAGGTGCCATATTCCCATGCCAGAATTAGCAATATGACGGATATTCACTTCTGTTGGGATTGCTTGAGTTAATTCCACCCAGCGATTATATTGTTCTTCGATATAATCAACCGGCCCACCACCAGCCGTTGCAAAATGAGTGAACACCCCTTCCCAATTTGTCCACGGGTAAGCTTTAATTCCCTCTTTAAATGTTTCTACCTCTTCAACAGAACGTAAGCCAATTCGACCCATCCCTGTATCTAAAGCTAAGTGAAATGTTAACTTTGATAAGTTTAACAAACCAAGTTGGTTTGTCTCTTCCAATTGTTCATAAGCGAGCTTGAAAAAGTCTAAGTGGCTCACTGTAATCGTTAAATTATAATGTAAAATTTCTGCAATACCACGTGGATCCGTTAAACCTAAAATTAAAATCGGCACTTGTGAGAATCCTTGGCTACGTAGTTCAATCCCTTCATCAACTGTCGCAACAGCTAAACCGGTTGCTCCTGCTTGAAGTGCTGCACGTGCGATTGGTACCGCACCATGGCCATAACCATTCGCTTTCACTGTCGCATAAATTTGTTGGCCGTCTTTTAAATGACTTTCAACTAACTTAATATTGTGTCGAATTGCAGTTAAATCCACAATCGCTTGAGTTGGTCTATGGTCGCTATAATCTATCATTTATTGGTCTCCTTCTCGTTATCAAAATACTCTTTTAATCGGCTTCTTAATTCATCATCATCCAAATCAACAATCACAGTCGCTGTCGCATGAAAGCGCGAATGACTAATCGATACTTTTGCCACAGGATGAGTAAATGGAGCGTTAGTAACAACTGGCACTCCACGTTCATCAGGTAAGATCGTTATATCTGTGAACTTTAGTTTACTTCCCACACCTGTTCCCAAAGCCTTACCATAAGCTTCTTTCGCACTAAAACGCCCTGCCAAAAAACTAGCTTGTCGTATTTGTGAGTACTTATTGTAAATTTCTAACTCTAGCTCTGTCAGAATCTTTGCTGCAAAACGCGGTTGCCTCACAGATGCTTCTACAATACGTTCAATTTCTATAATATCTGTACCTAATTGCATTCTAGCTCTCCTTCAATATTCATATATTCTTTATTATACAACAAAAGCCGTATGAACATAGTTCCATACGGCTTCTGCAGCAAAATGCGTTAGCTTCCGCCATTGCTTTACTTTATATTATATTTATATATATGTATTAATCATAGATTAATAATGGTTAAAAGTCAGCTTATAACATCGAAAAGCTGAACAAAAGATTAAATACGTTTACTATCAGTGTGTTTACTTCACACTTTTAGACAGTCCTAAATTTAATCCGTTAAAATGAATTTGTTGCTTTTTTAACAAACACTTCAGTTGAATGTGCTAATTAGTCGTTTTTAGACTTAATTTTAAAGTTTTTGCTTTTACGATCGGAATTGTTGCCTTGTTTACCACGGCTACTTCCACCGCGTTCTCCGCGACTACTTCCGCTACGTTCTCCACGGCTGCTTCCACCACGGTCATTACGGTTGTTGCTACGGCGTCTGCTGTATTTCTTGTTGTTGTTTGTTTTCTTTCCACCAGCATTTGGTAATGGTTTTTGTGGAGAGATAACAACTTTAACATCGTTGTTTTCAGATAAAACTTCTTTAAGTAGTGCAGCAACTAGATCATTTGCCTCATAATGAGTTAATAACATTTTAGCTGTGTTACGGTGTTTAGTCGCATCATTCGATTCTAAAACCTCATTAATTTGATCAATTAATTGTTGTACTTGTCCGCTTTCTACTTCTTCTGAAGTAGGAGGGCTTAATGGTTTCATTTGTTTACGTGTTAAGTTTTCAATTGTTTTTAAGTATGACATTTCATTATGTGTAATAAATGATAGTGACATACCATCTTTACCAGCACGTCCTGTACGACCAATACGGTGAACATAACTTTCTGGATCTTGTGGGATATCGTAGTTATAAACATGTGTTACACCTGAGATATCTAATCCACGTGCTGCAACGTCTGTTGCAACTAAGATTTCAACGCGTCCTTGACGGAATTCGTTAATAACACTTGAACGTTTTTGTTGAGTTACATCCCCATGAATTAATTCTGAGTTATAACCACGTAATGTTAAACCACGCCCAACTTCGTCAACACGTTTTTTCGTACGACAGAAGATAATCGCTTGATCTGGGTTTTGTACATCCATAAAGCGCGTTAACACATCGAACTTCTCGTTATCGTTTATTTTAACAAAGTACTGCTCGATTAAATCAGCTGTCATTTGTTTTGCTTCGATTTTAACATGAACTGGGTCTGTTAAAAATTGCTCTCCAAGCTTTTTAATTGCTGGTGGCATTGTAGCCGAGAATAAAAGCGTTTGGCGAGTTGATGGCGTTTTTTGGATGATTGATTTAATATCATCGATGAATCCCATGTTTAACATCTCGTCAGCTTCATCCAATACAACTGTTTCAATGTCTTTTAAGTCTAAGACACGACGGTTAATTAAGTCAAGAACACGACCAGGTGTTCCAACAATAATTTGTGGATGGTTACGTTTAATACGTTCGATTTGTTTTTGGATAGATGTTCCACCGTACACAGTGAAAACACGTGCGCGAACATCTTTACCTAGACGGAATATTTCTTCTTGAACTTGAATTGCTAATTCACGTGTTGGTGCAATTACAATTCCTTGAATTCCTTTGTTATTATTATGTACTTTATTCAACATTGGAAGACCAAACGCAGCTGTTTTACCAGTACCTGTTTGAGCTTGACCAATTACGTCGCGTCCATCAATTGCGTAAGGGATAGCTTGTTGTTGAATCGGTGTTGGTTCCTCGAATCCCATCTCGTCTAAAGTCTTGATGAGTTCGGGTTTTAAATTAAATTCGTTAAATTTCACTAAGGTATTACCTCTTTCTGTTTTGCCTATTGTTATATGTTTGTTTAAAAAGAAAAAACGCCTAGACACTACGCGATATCAGTAAATGGGCATGTGTCAATAGGCGATGCTATGTAATTTTTCACTTTAACCTTTGTTAGTGTAACATGATAGTCCCCGCGTAACAACTGTTTTGTTTATGATTGCGTTTCCTTGTTTGTTAACTCTGTCACGACTTTTAATAAATCGACCCCGAAACTTGATTTTACTAATAGGATATCGTCGGGGTTAACCGTTTTCTCTAGTGATTCAATGAGTTTTTGGTGATTTTCTGGTTCGTATATGAGATGTGTATCATCATATCTTTCTTTTAATTCTTCGTACAAATATTGCATTTGATCGCCAAATAGATAGATTGTATCAATTTTATCCGTTTCAATATCATTAGCTATCTCACGGTGGAACTGTTCACTATGAGGTCCTAATTCGCGGATATCTCCTAGCACTGCGATTTTTCGTCCTTTTTCATTAATCTGTAGCGTTGAGAAAGCTTGTAAAACAGCTCGCATTGATGTTGGACTTGCATTATAGGCATCATTTAATAACTGTGCACCATTTTTGGTCTTTAACCACTCTAAACGATTAGCTGTCAATTTAAACTGAGACAATTGGAAGATAGCTTGTTCGATTGGTACGTTAATACTTTTCGCAATACTTAAAGCAATTAGAGCATTCGATACATTGTATGCACCCATAACTGGAATCATACATAAGACACTCTCATCTAAGTTCGTTCTAAAGTACGTTTTGCTTTGCTCTTCAATTAATTCCTTTGCATAAACATCGCTCGTCTCATCGAATCCGATACTCAGTGTATCGATTGCTTTGTTTAATTCAGGCATTTCACTTTGGATTAAAGGCTCATCACCTGGATAAATGAATAGTCCTGATTCTTTTAAGCCAGATAGAATTTCTAATTTTGCTTTAGCAATTCCTGCTCGCGACCCCAAGAACTCAAGATGGCTCTCTCCAATTAAAGTAATCACAGCAATATCTGGTTGAGCGATCTCGCTTAATTCTTTAATCTCACCAAAATTACTCATACCCATCTCGCAGACAACCACCTCAGTTGTTTCTGGCATCTGTAGTAATGTATATGGTAAACCAATTTCATTATTATAGTTTCCTTGTGTCTTATGTACATGATACTTAGCTGTTAAAGCATTAGCGGTCATATCTTTCGTTGTTGTCTTTCCATTACTTCCGGTAATTCCAATTACAATTGGATCTAAAATCTCCCGGTAATATTTAGCTAACCGTTGCATCGCATCAAGTGTATCATCAACGAAAATACAGGCAATTTTGTCAGAAGGAGCTTCAGTTGGTTCTTTCGACCAAAACGTTGCTGTTGCACCATTTTCAATTGCTTTTTGAATGTAATCATGCCCGTCAGTTTGTCCGCTTGTCAGTGGAACAAATAAACTATCCGGTGTTATCTTACGGGAGTCAAACTCGACATTGTTCATTTCAATATCTCTGTTTGGTGCTGTATAATCAATTGCATAAACTGCTTTAACAACATCCATTAATTTAATGTTTTTCATTTTTTCACCCACCATACGTTTCTAGTTATAAATCATATCTTGTTAAATATATCATATTTTCCCCAAAATAAAATACGAATCATCATTGCAATGCAAATTAATGATTCGTATCGTTTTAAAATTCTAATTTTAACTGTTTGTCTCTCTCATGACGTCGAAGTGCTAATTGGAGTAATTCTTCAATTAAATCGCGTTGGCTTAAGCCAGTACCATGCCATAAATTTGGATACATACTATACTGCGTAAAGCCAGGCATCGTATTAATCTCATTAATATAGATATCTCCATTGCTTGTAAGGAAGAAATCCACTCGTGCTAAACCTGATCCATCAATCGCTCGGTAGGCATCAAGTGCATATTCTTGAACTTGATTCGCAATGTGTTCAGGAATTTCAGCAGGAATTTGCATTTCCACCGTGTTGTTGACGTACTTCTCATCATAATTATAGAAATCAGACTGCTTCACAAGCTGACCTACGACACTCACGTGTGCGTCATCGTTACCAAGCACAGCAACTTCACACTCTTCAGCGCGAATACCTTGCTCAACGACGATACGCCGGTCAAATTGTAAAGCCAGTTCAACAGCTTCAACTAATTCTGTACTATCAACTACACGTGATATTCCAACACTTGAACCTAAGTTTGCTGGTTTCACGAATAAAGGATACAACAGACTTCCTTCACAACGTGCAATTAAATTATCTTTATCTTGTGTCCATTCCCTCTGGTCGAACGCAATATAAGGTACTTGTGGAATGCCTGCGCGTTCGAATAAGTTTTTACTGATGATTTTATCCATACCGGCTGCACTTGCTGCAACACCTGCACCTACATATGGTAGATTTAATATTTCTAAGAACCCTTGAATTGTTCCATCTTCACCGTTTGGTCCGTGAAGAATTGGAAAAACAATCGTTTCTTCTGTCGCAATTTCACCAGGATTAATATAAACGCCCGTAGATGATCCCTCTTCAATATCACACCACGATTCTACTTGTGCTGGTGCTAAGCGTAATTGCTCCGAGAATTCGCTCGGTCCTTCCAACAAAGGCCCTTTAATCCATTTACCTTGGCGGGTAATATATATTGGCTGAACAGTATATATATCAAACATAATTTGTTGAACGATATTATGTGCCGATAATATAGATATATCATGTTCAGCGCTTTGTCCTCCATAAAGCATTGTGATTTTCATAGTCTAAACCTCCAATAATAAACTCATCATGCTATTTAAATTGTTTTATTTTTAACAATAGTAAATATACCATATTTCCACTATAAAAATAGTGTTTTTTTAATCCTCAATTCATAATACAGTATTGTAATTTATGTATTGGAATAAATCAAGATGATCAAGTCTCGTCAAATGAGGTCATAATCCCTTGACTACGCAAATCAAAATCATCTAAGTCTTCAGAGTCTTCAATCAACTCGAGTTCTAACGACCAACGTTGTGCATTTGTATCATAGACTATATAACCAACATGATTTTTATGCATTTGGTCTTGAGTTAATAATGTTAACTCATCCTCAATAATATTTAGCGGCACTTTCCAATATGAACCTGTCTGAATCGCCTGAACAAAATTAATTTTTAGCCCACTAGAAAATAGTGGCGCAATTTGTTCTACAATATTCAGTGGAATTGGATTTACTTTCTCTTTGCGCATAAAAAAGAGTGAACGCGATTCATTCACTAAATCGGCCATTCTTGCTTGGATGACTCTTTGAAAACGTGCATAGAAGTGTGTGACGAATCGATAGAAGACTTTCAATAATCCATTAGGTAATGTTAGAAATACGTAGTTGTTTTGAAGTTTATAGAAAAACGCTGACTTTAAACCTTTATTAGCATGAAACAAATATAAAATCTCAGCAATCTCATTAGCTGTCAATTGATGCATTGACTCCATATTTTCAAAGTCAATCCAATTCGACATACGGAGCTCTGCATTGCTACTAGACTCGAAGTAGTTCGCTACTTCAACTTGGTTTCTCAATATCTTAAAGTTTGTTTGCGCATCAAAACGCCCAACTTCTGGAGGCGCTTGAGCAAGTATCATATTAGTTGGTAAATAACGTGGTTCAAAGTCCTCATGAACCAGATTAATGCCTCGGGTCATAATGTGGTTGGTGACTGAATCATAATGAACATACAGATTTACACGACTCACACTCGCGGCCCCCTTTCTTTCAATTTTATCTCTTAACTTAATACACTTCATTCTACCCATTTTTTTCACAAATTAATAGTATCAAAGCATCGGTTTATGTGACATTTATATTACAAGTTTAATTTTAATTATTTTTTTGCTGTTTTAATTGCTAACTCACGAATAAGTATAATAATCACTCGTCATTTTTATACAATTAACACAAATCCACTCGACTTGAATCTTAATGTGATGATACCCTATTATCTTACTCTCATAAAAATACTTTATATCAATCTCAAATGAATTGCTAGAGATACGCATGTGACTTTGAGTAACTAGTAATTATTTTAATTCGTTTCGGTATTGATAGAATGAAATACGCGAAACATTTCAATAATCCTTCATAATACTTATTAGCTTACCATCTCTTTATGAATTTGATGATAACAAAAGAGCGACGTTGTCCCATTTGGACATGTCGCTCTTCTTTCTTTACTGTAATTAAAATTGTACTTCTGGTACTTGGCGTGCTTCTTCTGGCGTTTCTAATAAGTTTCGACGGCTAAATCCATGCACACCCGCAACAATGTTGGTTGGCACAGTTTCTACAGTTGTATTATATTGCGTTGCAGTCGAATTGTACAATTGACGTGCTGTTGCAATTTGTTGCTCTGTTTTTTCTAATGTTGATTGCAACTGCGTGAAGTTCGTATTGGCTTTCAAATCAGGGTATTGTTCTGCTACTGCTAATAAACGTGACAGTGCACCTGATAGTTCATTCGATTTCGCATTAACCTCTGACGGGTCAGCGTTACTTGGCAAGTTAACCAACTGTTGCCTTGCTTGCGTTACCGATTCTAACGTTTCTCTTTCGTGACTAGCGTAACCTTTTACTGTGTTAACAAGATTAGGGATTAAATCATTACGACGTTGTAGTTGTACGTCAATTTGGCTGAATGATTCATCTACCCAGTTACGACGTTTAATTAAGTTATTATAAATAAGTACCCAAACAATTGCGATAACAGCAATAATTGCTACAATTATCCAAATCATATTCATGCTCCTTCCGAGACATTTTATTTGTTTCTATTCTATATTATATTATATGAGAAATTAAGTCCTTTGTCGAAAATTAACTCCCCTCAATCCGCCTTATATATAAAATGCAACGAGCTCTGGCGTTCTACGAACTAACATATCTGCATGTTGTTGAATTTTTATCGAAGCGTTGTTTTGATAAATAGGACCATTCACAATCAACCCATGTGCATATAAGTTATTCCACTGTCCGTAACGTGGCGAGATTAATGATGCGGTCTTACGAACAATGCTATAGCCACCCGCTGAATCTACTTGAGTATAGCGGTCATTTAGTAACTGCTGATGCAAAGGGAATTCATTCAAGTCTTGAAACTTCATATCTAATCCAGTCGCATTCAATACCCAATCCACTTTTTTAACGACTTCTTTATCTTCATTGCTTAAGATAAATCCACCTTCAAGTGCCAATTCTATCTCTTTTACGTTGTCGAGTATATGAAGTTTTCCTTCATCTACAAAAGATATTAGCTCTTCTGCCGAAGTGTCTGGCATCGGATTGCGAGTGAGTTCAACTACTTTTTGATAAACCTCATCAAACTGTTTACGATCGTCTAACGGCATAGCTTCCCAACCAATCGTCATTATTTCACTGACTCGGTTCATTAAAGATGCCATAATTCCGAACTGATCGCGATTCTTTAAGCCGTTTTGCATTCCTTGTTCCCCTGGAGCCATTTGCTTCTCTTTAAAATATTGGTAATCGATATTTAAATGCTTAACCTCTTTTTTAAATAAACGGTCAAATGCGTCAAACGTGAACTTGCCATTGTTATTCGCTTTTACTTCATCAATTACTTCATCGGTTAAGTGCTGAAAATCCAATTCTACTAAATCATCACCTCGTACTGTTGGAAAAAAATTTGACCGCGAGAACATGGATATATCACGAATGCCACTTTGATTCAATAGATGCTTAGCACAATCAATTGCTGTTAAACCCGTACCAATAATCACCACGGAGTCCGCCTTGTCTATTGGTTGGCACACTTTATCGAGTGGGTACGGATAATGTAAATAATTCGCTTGACCCTTTAAATCATAGGGGTCAATATAACCCTCTACCCCCACACAAATATGAACTTCATCATATATGGTCTCAGAAGGCTCGTTTGAATCCGTGTATTTAACCATCCATTGACCAGTTTCTTCTATATGATCAACCGCAGAGACTTTGCTGTAAATTGGGTTTGCGCCCAGCTTTTCGATTAAATCCATTGTTCGTTCATAGCTATAATCCCCATATAATGACCGAGGAACATAATCAGCCGGCGCATCATCTGAATGGTTTTTTTGTAACCATTCATGGAATTCAGTTAAATTTTCATAATCAAAACTAATCTTAAAACTTCTTGAATTAATCAAGGCTTCAGGAGATTGTTCACTGAATGGAACACCCCGACCAAATGTCTCAGGCTCATCGAAACAATCTATCCGCAAATCCTTAGGCTCTTGCATTGAATATTTTTTTCCATAAGCTAAAAGTACAGCCGCCCCTGCGACTCCCATTCCGATAATTGCGACTCGGCGCATCATTAATCCCTCCCTTTTTCACTTTAATATCTTCATTTTACCACATGCTTTATGCATGACATATTGATTCGCTAGTGTTATAAAAAGTTAATCGTCAATGTGACTTCAAGTGTTGATTATCTCGAATACGTATTGATGTCATCTTTTTTCCGTGTTATTATCAAGTTGTCGTTTGAATGAATTAAACAAACAAAAAAACAGAACTCGAAAGGAAGATATATATGACTATCGAAGCAATTACACAATCATCAACAACTATACATACAACTGGGATCCAACTGAATGCAATTAAACCTACTGAATTAGCGAATTTTTATGAGGTAAAAATTGGTTTAACTTTAATCAACAAAGATGAAAGTGAAAAAATCTATAACCTAGGTACACCAGATGGAACTGTATTAATCTCAATCTACCCAACTACAACAGAAAAAACTCAAAGAACAACTGGGCTTTATCACTTAGCTTTATTATTACCAACACGTGGTGACTTAGGTGGAATGTTACGTCACTTAATTGAAAATAAAGCGAACGTTGAAGGTGCATCTGATCACGGATACAGTGAAGCACTATATTTATCTGACCCTGAAGGTAACGGTATCGAAATCTACGCAGATAAAGATACAAGCAAATGGGACATGAAAGAAAATGGACTTATCGGTGGTATCGTTGAAGCAATGGATGCTGAAGGCGTACTTGCTTCACAAACTGCACCATTTACTGGCGTACCTAACGGAACGACTATGGGGCACATCCACCTACACGTGAATGATATCGAAACAACTTTAAGCTTCTACCACGAAGTAATGGGCTTAGGACTTAAATTCATTATGAACGAAGCTGCATTATTTATGGCGACACAAAACTATCATCACCATTTAGGTGCCAATCTTTGGAATGGCCGCAATATTCCAGCTGCTCAAGACGGAACACAAGGTTTACGTAACTCAATCTGGTCAGGCTCAGCCGAAGATTTAAATTCAATTCAAGCAAATTTAACAGAAAAAGCATATGACTTCACTAAAGACGGCGAGACTCTTTACTTTAAAGATCCAGCTGGAACAGGTATTATTTTAACACCTGTAAAATAATTTATACCTTATGGGGATATAAGCTTTTGCTTGTATGCCCTTTGCTTGTTTACGCATCCCAAAGTCACCATTGAAAGGAATACTTATTTGAAAAACAAAACATTAAAAACGATAGTCGCTCTATTTTTACTTGCTTTAGTAACCAGTCCCTTTAAAGTACAGGCTCAAGACGAAGCCATTGTGTACCCAGCCCGTTACCAATTAAATGCGCTGGATTCAGATAGATTATCTGGTTTTTATGAAAGTAACATGGGGATGAAGGTTCTAGATGAAGCTGACGGCTACTATCGATTAGGAACTTCGGATGAACGTACTTTATTGGAAATCTTCCCGACTGACATCCCTCGTGGAGAAACGCTGTCCACAGGACTTTACCATACGGCTTTTTTATTCAATGACCGAGAATATATGGGGAGCGCGTTGAACCATTTAATGAAAACTCAATCGCCCATCGAAGGTTTTACGTACCACGGTGTCAGTGACGCTATCTATGCTGCTGATATTGAAGGCAATGGAATCGAGTTATATTGGGACTACCCTGAAGAAGACTGGCCTCAAGGCGAAGGCGACGGGGATGTGCAGATGCTAAACGAAGCTCTAGATTATGTGGAATTAATGGAATCAGCAACAGAGGATTTCTCTCAATTAGATGAACGCACTAAAATTGGCCATTTCCATATGGTATCAGACGACTTTGATGCTGCTGGTGATTTTTACAGTCAAGTACTTGGTTTAAATACGCGTAGTTACGTTGAAGGCGACTCATTCTTCCAAGCTTCCGGAAATTACCATCACCATATCGCCAATAATAATTGGTTCGCTGATCAAAATATGTCTCATCCTGAAGAAGGGCAACAAGGACTGAGAGCCGCTGTTTGGCAAACTCAGTCTGAAAACTTCTTCAATGAAGTGATGGCAAACTTAGATTCACTAGGTGTTGAGTATACTCAAGAAGATAATGAATTGAGCTTCAAAGACGCTTCAGGTCTAGGTGTTATTATAGAATTAGTGAGTGAATAAGCTTTTAAGCGTAGAACTTGGGTAGCTAGCCCAATTTCTGCGCTTTTTTGTTGACTATAAATTCTTCTCTGGCATATGGATTCTCATATGAGAGGAATGGCTCCTTTAACTCCCATATGGATTCTCGTATGAGAGGAATAGCTCCTTTAACTCCCATATGGATTCTCGTATGAGAGGAATGGCTCCTTTAACTCCCATATGGATTCTCTTATGACTGGAATGGCTCCTTTAACTCCCATATGGATTCTCTTATGACTGGAATGGCTCCTTTAACTCTCATATGGATTCTCGTATGAGAGGAATAGCTCCTTTAACTCTCATATGTATTCTCGTATGAGAGGAATGGCTCCTTTAACTCCCATATGGATTCTCATATGAGAGGAATGGCTCCTTTAACTCCCATATGGATTCTCGTATGACTGGAATGGCTCCTTTAACTCCCATATGGATTCTCATATGAGAGGAATGGCTCCTTTAACTCCCATATGGATTCTCGTATGAGAGGAATGGCTCCTTTAACTCCCATATGGATTCTCGTATGGTAGGAATAACGACTTTATATACTGGAATAATTGAGCTCGGACCAGCTTCATTTATTAAAGCAGCTTCAAACAGACCTTCGCCAAGATAGCGAAGGCCCATTGATCAATCAATAAGCCCTCGCCAGAATTGCGAAGGATTATAGGTCCAGTTCAAGTTCACGCATTACTTTCAATATTATATTGCATAAGGATTTCAAGTATTTTATAATAACTGCATTTGAAAACAAGATTGATGGGAGGCTATTCTTATCAGCAAGACACATTATGTATTTCGCACAGCTGTTGCATTAACAGCTTTAGCCATTTTAGTTTATGCCATGCTTAATTTTGCATTTGCCAAACAAGGATTTCATATTGATGAAATATATTCCTACGGGCTCAGTAATAGTTACTATAACCCCTTTCCTACCGCAGCTAATGAATGGATGCCAGGAATTTATTACCAAAATTATTTAATGCCTAATCATGCAACACAGTTTGAATATGGATCGGTTATGTCCAATCAAGTGAATGACGTTCACCCTCCACTATACTACTTATTATTTCATACAATCGCTTCATTCTGGCAAGGTGGATTTTCACCTTTAGTTGGCTTGGCTCTGAATTTAATTGTGCATATTGCGACAGTTATTGTGATTGCCTTTCTGATTCATTACTTAACAAAGAACTTCTATGTTAGCATCTTTGCTGGATTATTTTGGGGACTTAGTATGGGTGGGTTAAGTTCTATGTTGTTTATTCGCATGTATCATTTAATGGGCTTTTTCGTTATAAGCTTGTTATACCTACTACTGCGCTATAGTCGTTCTGGGAAATCTCGCATGTTAATACTACTTGTTCCGATTTTTGTTGCGACGTTATTAGGCGCTTTAACCCATTATTATTTCTACTTGTATGCATTCTTTATTGTAGCAGTCACCTGCATTGGGCTCCTTTTCTTAAAAGAAATAAAAAAAGCTTTCTTACTTGGCTTAGTTGAAGTTGGGGCAATTGGCGTTGCTTGGGCAATTTTCCCAGCGGTCTTTTCTCATATCTTTGAATCGAATCGCGGAGTAGAAGTATTGAATAACGCCAATAATGCGAACTTCACTGAGAATTTGAAACTGTATCTAAGTTTTGTGCAAGAAGACTTGCTAGCAGATGTTTCTCTGCCAATATTTTTTGGAGTCTTGTTTATATCAGTACTACTCCTCTTAGTTCAAAGCAAAACATTGCTGAATCGAATCACTTTGTTAGAAATTTTTATCATAATCGTTCCGATGGGCTTATACATTTTTCTTGTGCAAGACTTATCACATTACCATACTTCGCGTTATATTTACCCAATCTACTCCGTGGTAGCCACTGCGATAATTTTGATCCTTTACTTTGCGTTCCGAGCGGTCTTACATAAGAATTGGAGTACAGTTGTCACGATAATTAGTTTAAGTGGGATTCTTCTAGTCGGTTTCCAACGAGAAACGGTTGATTTTCAATACTTAGAACAAGGTGAGCTAACTCAACAAATCCTTGAAAACCCAACTGATTCCGCCATGGTTTTTAGCGCAACGCGTTGGCAAATCGCTGAATACGCACCGCAACTCGCTCTTCATGATGATATCTACCCGATGGTACTTCAAAGTACTGAAGCAAGTTCGATGCCTGAACGTGACGCGATTAATTTAGGTGATCCTTTAACTATTTATACAAATAACACGTTACTCAACCAAGAGGATTTAATCGAATCTATTCTAGCAAAATATCAATTAACAGACTACAAAGTACTCCATCAAGCCGATGACTTAATCGTCTATCATTTTGAATAAAATGGTGTTTAAGTGTTAGTGAGCAATCGTTCACTGGCACTTTTTTTGTACAAAAAAAGGAGCACATGGCTCCTTATAATCAATGGTCACGAATGACTTTTAACATTAAAATATTATCTTTGAAAGAATATTCGACCTGATCAATTAATGCGGACAAAATGTCGACATGAAATTCATCATCCCTTAATCCTAATAAGTCCTCATAATACTCTTCCAGTTCTGGTTGTTGTGTTGCACGTAACTTCTCTATGACATGATCGATATCAGATGGTTCCGTATCAAGCTGCCCTTTGATTGTAATTTCACTATGGTGAGCTAGGATAACAAAATGAATATCCGCTTCCGTCATACCATTATTATAAAAGTAGTCCAGTAACTCATTCATAATCATCTTAATCTTTCGATATTCCCTCATGCATCTCATTCCTTTCCCTAATTCCATCTAGGATAGGTACAACTGTAGCTGCTACGAATCCGCCAGCGAAGCCATTGTTATACAAGTTCAATCCAGCATGAGTAATACCTGTATTAGGTACTAATCCTGCATGTAGTAATCCTACCAGAATTCCAGCCTTCCATCCATAGTGACCTGCTATTGGTGCTAAAGTTGTACCAAAAAGTGCGGAAAGTAAAGATGCTGTGGAACTCGGTCCGTCGACTGCCATCAATACTTGCATAATGAAAACCCCAATGACAATCGGTGTGACGTTAAAGATATGTTTACCAAACGTACCAAAACCAACGACAGTTAACACACCACCAATTACCGCACCTTCTAGTGTACCGCCGACTAACCACACATATGCTAAGGATGCTAGTCCGAGTATTCCCATATTTATAAACGTTAACCCAACGCCATAGTCCGTTACAAAGTCTGAGATTAAGCGCCCAGAATCGTCTTTGAATTGTTTATAGCCTTTAAATGTATAACCATTTAAAATAAAGCCAACAATTAGTAAAAAGAGTGAAAAAAGCACAAAGAAAATCTCGACTTCAATGATTGAATAAGCATGATCAAGCGGGACGTAAGTAGTTGTCAAGTCAAATACACGCATAACACTTGCAATAATCATCCCTAATACACCTGCCGTGAAGCCCATGTTATATAGATTATACCCCTGATGGAAACGTAAAAAACTTGATCCCATCGGATGAATTGCAAACCCAATAAAAATCCCAACCAATATAGCAATGGGTACACTTATCAAGTAAGGTAAGCCTTGTCCGAACGTAATGATACTCACAACAGGCGCAAGCGTCGTTGCAAATAATGACGTAAGTAAAAATGCCGAAATAGGTAGATTTCTATACTTGCTATATAAAAGTGTTCCAACCGTAATCGGAATCGAGTTATATAAGTTTTTACCAAAAAAAGCAAAACCCATGACCGTAAAGAGTGCTGCGACTAATGGACCCGTAATTTTGGGAGCAAATCGATTGATTGCGACGGCATTAATGAGCATTAATAAGCCAGCATTCACAAAGGTTGCCCCAATTCCACCTACTTCAAAATAATCAGTAATTAAATTACTTGGAGAAAGCAGTATCGCTATAAACCCTTCCCATATCTCGATCCATGGATCGACTGATAAACCAAATAATATAAATATAAACGCGATTAAGTATAAAAAGTTTCCCTTTACAGAATCCTCTGTAAAAAAGAATGCAGCAAATTTTGATTTTATTTTTGTTGTATTAATCTCTTCTTTCATAGGTGCCTCCTAGAATATTCTCGTTTAAATATATTACCAACCTCGAAGCCAATGTGCAATACTACAACACTAAAAAAACACTCGTAATAGTAATGTAATAAAATATCCTTGAAACCTACTTTTACTAAACCTTTTGGATTTCGTTCGTTATAATAAACACCATGAATATAAACTAGAAAGGATTGTTTGAATGAATATTACTGTTTATTGTGGATCAAATCCAGGAAATAACCCGAATTTCTCCTTTGCTGCCCAGGGTTTAGGGGAATGGATTGGTCAAAACAACTATGCACTAGTCTATGGTGGGAGTATGAATGGGCTGATGGGAATCGTTGCCGATGAAGTATTGAAACAAGACGGCGAAGTTTATGGTGTTATTCCAGAAGTGCTTCGAGGAATTGAAGCCAAGCATCCTCTTGTAAAAAATATGGAAATTGTTGCGACCATGTCAGACCGTAAAAATCGCATGATTGAACTGGGTGATGCGTTTATTGCACTACCAGGTGGTGTTGGAACCTTGGAAGAAATTTCTGAGATAGCCTCGCTAATTCGCATTGGCATCATTAACAAACCAACAATTTTCTACAATATTGACGGCTATTACGAACCGATGAAAGCATTATTTGACCAAATGGTTCTGGAAGATTTTTTAAAAGAAGACATCCGAGACATGTTCCTCTTCTCTGATTCATTGAAAGAAATTGAGACCTTTATTCATAGTCATTAAAAAAGAACCGACACATTGAATGTGTCGCTTCTTTTTAAAACTTTCGGATATGTTTGTCTAAGTAGAATTCCCTTTTTATCTCTAGAAAGCGTTCGAATTCAATTAGGATGTGGTAGAGAATGGCACGAGACTCAAACTCTTCTCGGTCTCTTGGCAAGTCACTACTACGGTAGAATGTGTACAACTCATTAATGCTTTTCAACAAACTGTGCCCACTATTACTTTGGTCAAATTCATCAGAAGTGAGCTTGAACATATTTCCTAATGTTTTATTTTGTTCCGTTTTTAAACTAACGTGCTGCAATGAATCGACCATGCGAGATAGAACACCGAGCTGCTTTAAGCGCATGTCCGCGTAACGAATATAATAGTCATCTTTATTGAATAATTGATTTTCATAGTCATCGACAGCGATTTTTCGCATCTTTTCAATTGATTCATTAACAATATCAACTTCTGTCCGTATTAACGGAATATCAAAGTCATTCTCCAGCAACCTTTGACTAATAAGTTCTAATACGATTCTAAAATTATCTTCAATGTCACCGACTGCTTTTTGTAATTCCGGCTTTTGATTGGGCATCCAGAGATTGAATAAAATTGCCACTCCGGCTCCAATAACCATGATCAACAGACCATTCAATTGCCACTGCCATACAACACTTTCTGCAATAACAAAATGTGTGACTAGTACCGAAACCGGCGCAATGGCTGCTGACAGCTTTAATCTATAGGCTAAGGCCACAAAGATGAGTAGATAAAGACCAAACGCCCAAACTTGGTAACCAAAGACTAGAAAAATAACAGCCGCAATCCCAAATGCTAAAACAGTCGCCAATAAGTATGTCAAAGAAATCTCTCTTGATGCTTTACGTGTGTCTAGTAATGTCAGTATTGTAATAATACCTGTCGCAAGTGAATTCTCTAATCCAATAAATTGCGCAATATATATTGCAACGACAGCTGCTAAAGTAATTTTAATTGTTCTAAGACCAAGTGGCAAATTGGCACCTCCGTTACATTTTTTATTCTTTCATATATAATAACATCTGTGAGTAATTATATATAGGAGAGGTGCTTAATATTGACTTATACATACAATCATCTTGTTCAATTTTATGAAACGGATGCCATGAAGATTGTCCATCATTCAAACTACATACGCTGGTTTGAAGAGGCTCGTGTAGGATGGCTTGACGACTTTGGCTATAGCTACAAACGAATGGAAGACGAAGGTATCAGCATTCCTGTTCTAGCTGTTGACTGTAAATACAAAAAGCCCCTAGCTTATGGCGATACAGCTGAGGTACATGTTAAAGTAGAGATGTTCACACCGATGCGTTTAAATTTAGCTTATGAGATATACAATAAAGAAACAGGTAAGTTAACGACAACGGGCTCTTCAGAGCATTGCTTTATCAATGCAGAAACTGGGCGGCCAACTTCCCTGAAGAAGACGCATCCGGAGATATTAGCGGCGTTTGAGCGGGCGTATGAGAATCAGAAATAAAGAAAACTCCTTCAGCAAAAAATGCTGAAGGAGTTTTTGATATTATGCACGTTTTTGGTAAGTACCTTCTGATGTACTGATGATTAATGCTTCGCCTGCTTCGATAAAGTCAGGAACGTTGACAACTAAACCAGTTTCCATTGTTGCTGGTTTACCAGATCCAGTTACCGTTGCACCTTTGATAGAAGGTTGCGTTTCTTTAACTTTTAAAGTCACCGTTTGAGGCACTTCAACACCGATTACTTCAGAACCGTAGAATTGGATTTTTACTTCCATATTCTCTAATAAGTAAAGTAATTCGTCTTCAATAGTATCTGTCGGTAGTTCATATTGTTCATATGATTCTAAGTCCATGAAGAAAGCTGTTTCGTCCATACTGTATAAGAATTGAACATCCTTTGTTTCTAGGAATGCACGTTCAAATTTTTCTTCCGGGCGGAATGTTGTATCATAAGTCGCACCAGTGCGAACATCACGTAATTTCATACGCATAACTGTGTTCCCTTTACCTGGTTTATGGTGACTCGCGCTTAAAACACGAATTAATTTTCCATCTTGAATAAATGTCATACCTGCTTTTAAGTCTACTGCAGAAATCATTACACATTCTCCTTTGTTGTCTCTAAAATATTCCTACCCATTATAGCATAAAAAACCTTTGCGTACGGCTATAGCGCAAAAATAGTCATTTAAACTTCCTACCGAATATGATAAACTATGTGAAAATGAATTTTAGATGAGGGAATTATTAAAATGAAATTAAGTAACTTATTCAATACAAATCTAACTAAAATTAAACCAAACGCGATTCGCGCCTTCGATGAGCGAGCATCAAAAGTTGAAGGTATTATTAAACTAACGTTAGGACAACCAGATTTCAATACACCCGAACATATTAAAGAAGCAGGGATTGCCGCAATCAAAGAGAATCAAACAGGATACTTATCAACTCCGGGAGACAACCGCCTTCGCCAGGCCGCTTCCAAATTTGTAAAGACAAAATACGATTTAGACTATCATTGGCAAGACGAAGTGATTGTGACTGTTGGAGCCACAGAAGCAATCACAACAGCTTTCCAAGCAATTATTAACCCTGGAGACAAGATTATCATCCCTTCTCCTTATTTTACGCTTTATTCGTCAATCATCTACCTTGCAGGTGGTGAACCCATCGAAGTAGATACCTCATCGAATGATTTCATTATGTCGGCAGATATGTTAATCGACGTGCTTGAGGAACACGGTTCAGCCGTTAAAGGCGTTATATTAAATTATCCAACGAATCCAACAGGAGTAACGTGGGCTGAAGAAGACGCTAAAGCCTTTGCGGATGCATTACGTGACCGGCCAATTTTTGTCATTAGTGATGAGGTGTATAGTGAATTAGTTTATGAAGGTGAACATGTATCGATTGCTAAGTATTTACGTGAGCAAACTATTGTTGTCAACGGCGTGTCAAAGTCACATGCGATGACTGGTTGGCGCGTGGGATTACTTTATGCACCTGCTAATATTATGGGGCAATTAGTAAAAGTTCACCAAAATCTCGTAACAACAAATTCAACGATCTCACAATTAGCAGCGCGAGAAGCTCTAGAGAACGGTGTGGATGATGCACAACCAATGCGAGAAGAATACGTTATTCGCCGTGATTATATTTATAATTTTATGACCGACTTAGGTTTTCGTATTGTTAAGCCAAACGGGGCGTTCTATATGTTCGCTCATATTCCTTGGGATTTGGAACAAAATAGTATGGCTTTCTGTTTAGACTTAGCTGAATCAGCTGCGGTTGCATTTGTGCCAGGTTCCGCTTTTGGTATTGGCGGCGAGGGACATGTGCGCCTAAGTTATGCAGCGAGTATGGAAGATATTAAAGAAGCGATGGCTCGTTTAAAACGCTTTGTTGATAGTAAACGCGAAAAAAATACTTAATACGAATCTCGATGGGTATTAGAGTTTGAGTTCCATCAGGACACCCATCTTCGGGTAAATAATAAAGAGCACTCAAGTGATGGTTGATCCCCATCACTTGAGTGCTTTTCTAATTCTCATATATTAATTTACTGCATCTAACTCTTTTGCTTTTTGGATCGTTGTTGCAATATCGCTCGCTAAGTGAACTGTTTGCGGGCGAATCGCTTTTGGTATACGATAATTTTTCTCATTCATCGTGACAAATAGTGCGTGCTCATTTTCTTCTGTCATTTTTTGGAATGGGTGTTTAATAAATTGAGGGGTTGTGTGTCCAACTCCTATTTCTAAAAAGATAATTTTCTTACCATCATTCTCTTTTAAGAATGTTTCGTATCGGTCTTTCTGTGCGTGGAAGTCACCGTCTTCAACCATCCCTTTTTCTTCATTACGTTTATTAATTTCAAAAGGTGCACCACATTTTGGACAATGCGGAACTAATTCAGATGGCACTTTCATATTTGCTTGTTGATCAACCATCTCACGAATGATTGCGTCATTACGGTACGTTTGTTGGTGACAGTGTTTTGAACATTGCCATAAGCCGTACTCACCTTGGATGTGGAAGACTTTCTCCATATTATAATTCGCAACATCGAAGGCATTGTCGGCATTCGTTGTAATAATATGATAATTACGGCCTTTTAACATATCACGTAAATCTAAGTAAGATTGCCCTACCGGTTGATCTAAATAATTTAAAACGACAAATCGACTTTGGAAAGCCCAATATTCTTCAACACTTTCAAAGTCAAATAGACTTGCTTGTAACATATCTAACAAACCGTATTTTTGAATAAAATCAGGAAACGCATCATTAAAACGCTCACCAATATATTTAAACCCATCAGCCGCTGACATACCTGCCCCAATACCTACAACAATGGCGTCGGATTCGTCAATAAGTCCTTGTAATACTTTCGCATCATCCAAGTCTCCTGTAGTTTGAGCTAATGTCTTCCAAATTTCTGTCATCATGCGTCTCCTTTTCCTAACTTCTCTTTATAGATAGTATAATCCTCATCTTCAAAAACATTAAATATTACTTTTAAATCTGTATCATGTTTGGCTAAATAATCACGTACTGTTTTAATCGCAATATCAGCTGCTGGTTCATTTGGAAAACCAAAGACGCCGGTTGAAATACAACAAAAAGCGATACTTTTAAGTTGGTTACGATCTGCCATTTCTAAGCAAGCTTGATATGTTTGAGCCAGTAGCTTTTGGTTGATACGTGTCACTCGCCCACTTGCTGTGGGTCCAACTGTATGAATAATATAATTCGCTGGTAAATTATAAGCTGGGGTCAACTTTGCTTTTCCTACCGGCTCTTTCTTACCCTGCTCAATCATCATATCATGACAAGCTAACCGCAATCGGATACCTGCCTTCGTATGAATAATATTGTCGATACAATTGTGGTTTGGAATAAAACATCCCAATAACTCTGAGTTCGCCGCATTGACGATGCTATCTACTTGAAGTAACGTCATATCCCCTTGCCACAAATAGATATTCTCACTTTCAACTGGTGTTAAATGACGTAAAGCTGTCCACTCTTCTTGAGTATTATAAGCTTGTAAAAAATGGTCTTCATGCGCCAAATATTCTTCTGTTATCGCTTCCGGAGGACGAACATTTACTAGGTGTCGCCACTCGTCAAATGTCTTTGCCGCTTTATCAAGAACAGGTGCATCCGCTTCTTTTGATAAATACTGAACCATCCATTCCAATTCTGCAATAGATGCCATCTATTCATTCCTCCTAACATTAAAAGCCTTATATAAAGTTGACGCACTTAAGCTAAGGGGGGGCCCTTTTACTTAAATGCGTCGTTTAGTTTACGCTTCTTCTAAAGCATTGAAAGCTGCTTCATCAACGTTCGTTAATTTAACTAGCCAATTCTCGTCTGCTTTAGCAGAGTTTAATAATTGAGGGTTATCTTCTGCTTTTGTATTGCGCTCTACAACAGTACCAGCAATGGGTGATGCGATTTCTAAGACCGTTTTCGATGCTTCTAAGTTTAAAATCGCATCATCAACAGCTAAGTCAGCATCTTGGTTAAATTCAACAAATCCAACCGTTCCAACATCATCTTGTAATTCAGCCGACATGCTAAGTGTATAAGTGTCGCCCTCTTTAGTAATTAATAAGAAATTCCCGATTTTTTCCATAATAATCTCCTTTATATTCAACGCTTTATGTCTACTAAATTCTGTATTCTTTTATAATTACTACTGTATCATATCCTAGAAGGATCTGAAAGGGTTTTACTCACGAAAAACAATTATACTATCAACGAATGTTCGTTTATTCAGCAATGAATACAGCTTATAAATTCTGTTATATTTTTATTGGTACAGAAAGAGCATTTCCATAAAAGACTCACTCTTTCGTAGGAAATGCTCACATTAACTTAATCTTTAAATATCACGCCATTATCTTTCAACTGTTGAATCGATTTTGGACCGACATTCTTTATGGCTAATAGTTCTTTTTCTGTGTAAACAGCGAAGTCTTCAATGGATACAAGACCCATCGCTTGAAGGGCTACAGCGGCGTTATGTACAACTCCATCTAGAACGGGTATTTCAAGGTATGGTTTACGGTCATATACGTCTTCTTGATTTCGGTAGTGTTGTGATGCCCCTTTGAATGAGATAACTTTCTCATTCACATTGACACGCTCATGTGGCTCAGCTGTTTCAAATTCATTTAACATCCATTCGTATAGATACTCAGAACTCACAATTACCGGCAAAATGTCATTGAGCGCCAAAGCAATCGATTCAAAAGAGTCCACTTGATATTGATCAACATCTGCATAACTTAAGATTAAATCTACTGGCCAAGTATCATCATCAAATAACATATATAACTCTTTATTTGACTCCTCTAAATCTAGAAATAAGTCTTTTGCGTAAGTTATATTATCCGTTAAAATTGATAAGATAAGCATCGGAATAATCATACGGTCATCGGTACTTGCTGGATAAGGTACATCAGAGAACAGTTCATAGGCACTTTCCCAATCATACGTCCGGCAATAAATCGCCATTAAATAATACCTTGCGCCTAAACTATCCATCTCATCAATCTCATAGAGAATCTCAAAGTGCTCAAGTGCTTCTAGTAATAAGCCCTGTTTAAATAAAATCACGGAGAACATATATTTTAAACTTAAGTAGGGACGCTCTTCATAATCAAGCCAGCCGACTTGGTCTGTTTCTTCCCAAGTTTCAAAGGCTTTCTCTTCTAATTCTCGAATTTGTTCAATTTGTTCTGTAAATGACCCTTCAACTAGTTCTAGATGTGCATTCCAATTCTCTGGCCAAATTTCAATAGCTTCTTGTAATAAGGCCTTACGTTGGTCCTCATCTGTTACTCTCATTGAGAGCTCTAATAATTCAGTCGATTCAAGTTCTGGTGTCATTTCCATCTCATCTTCGTCATCCAGCCCTTCTTGATGATAGAATGACATAAATGCTTCAATTGCTTCTTCTATATTCTCGAATTCATTTCCATGTTCATCAATGAATTGCTGTAACGCGCGAAAAATGTTATTATCGTTACCAAAAGACATAACTCTCACCTCATTTTCAGATATTAGTTATAGTATACCGTTAATCACACTGTTTTAACACTATATTTTAAAGCGTAAAGGGAATGAAATATGAAAAATATTCAAAAAATTATTCAACATTATGATGCTCAAGCATTAGGTGTTCAACGAGGCTATGCTGTCTTGCTACCTCTTATAAAAAGAGAGGGCGAATGGCATGTTTTATACGAAGTCCGTAGCCAACATATCTCACAACCAGGTGATACATCTTTTCCTGGGGGGCGTATAGAACCAGGTGAATCGCCTAAAGAGGCGGCTATTCGCGAGACAATGGAAGAGTTAAATATAAAGCAGGAAAATATTAAAGTCTATGGAGAAATAGATTATATTATTGCTGCTAATCGTATTATTTATTGTTATGTCGGAGAGGTTACCGGCATTGATTTTGAAGACATCTATCCAAATATTGAAGTCGAAAGATTGTTTACTATACCTCTGAACCACTTGTTGGAAAATGGCCCAACTTTATACCAATTAAAGTTTGAACACAAAGATGATGAAAGTAAGTCATTTCCATTTCATCTGATTAATAAAGGAACAAACTATCCATTTAATGAAATCAGACAGAAGATTCCTTTTTATCATATCCCAGATGAAGTATTGTGGGGATTCACAGCAAATTTAACCGACCGATTTATTCAAATTATCAAAGACGATAAATAAAAAGACGTTTAGTCTTCTTTTAAAGAAGAAACTAAACGTCTTTTTTCGATTAAATTTGATATTCTCCGATTCGGTTCCAATTTTTATCATGGAGGATAATACGTGCTGGAACACCAACTGCTGTCGCATAAGGAGGGACGTCTTTTAAGACGACAGCTCCAGCACCAACTTTAGCGTGATGACCTACAGTAATATTACCTAGTAATGTTGCATTCGCTCCAATTTCAACATCATGTTGAATCGTTGGATGTCGCTTTTTGCCTTTTTCATTACCCGCGCCGCCTAATGTTACACCATGATATAATTTTGCCCTGTCTCCAAGAACTGCCGTTTCACCAATAACTACACCCATCCCGTGGTCGATAAAGATATTATTCCCTAATTTTGCCCCAGGATGAATTTCGATACCCGTTGCTGTACGTGACTCTTCAGATAATTTACGCGCTTCATACATTTCACCTTCTAAGTAAAGTTCATGAGCTTTTAAATGATTCGCAACAGCTTTAAAGCCGGGATATAAATCGGTTACTTCTTCGACACTTGTTGCAGCAGGGTCATTCTCATAGATATACTGCGCCAGTTCAAGTGCTTCTTTGCTATAATTATTCTGCTTGTCCATCGCCAAAGAACCCTGAAGATAAGTAACGTTCTCCACTATCTGGTAATACAACGACTACTTTCTTACCTTTCCCTAATTCTTTTGCTAAACGTAATGCTACAGCATAGTTAGCTCCAGAAGAAAATCCTGCTAAAATCCCTTGTGACTTAGCTAATTCAACAGCTGTATCAATGGCTTCATCATTGGTTACTGTTTCGATTTTGTCGATAACGGATTGATCTAGAATATCTGGAATAAAGTTTGCTCCTAGCCCTTGAATCTTGTGCGAACCTGCTTCACCTTTTGTTAATATAGGCGAACCTGCTGGCTCCACTGACCAAATCACTGTATCTGGATTGTTCTCTTTTAGAACACGTCCTACACCCGTAATCGTTCCACCTGTACCAATTCCTGCTACGAAACCATCTACGTCAGGCACGTCTTCCAATACTTCTCGTGCTGTCGTTTCTTGATGTGATTTCACGTTCGCTTCGTTAATGAATTGACCAAAGACTGGTGCATTTTTCTCTTTAGCAATCTCATCCGCTTTCTCTCCCGCTAAGCTCATTCCTCCCGAAGCTGGTGTCAAGACTAACTCTGCTCCATAAGCTTGCATTAACTTCCGACGCTCAACACTCATTGAATCTGGCATAACGATAATCACTTTAATTCCTAAAGCTGCTCCAACCATCGCAAGACCCACACCTGTGTTTCCACTTGTTGATTCCACAATCGTTCCGCCTGGTTTTAATTCACCTTTATCTAATAAATCTTGAATAATATACTTTACTGGACGGTCTTTTACCGAACCACTTGGATTATTTTTTTCTAATTTCACATAAACATCTGCATATGAGTCGTCCAATCCATTAATCTTCACTGTTGGTGTATACCCAATTGCATCAACCACATTTTCAAATAACATATATAAAGCCTCCTATAATAATAGTTAATTTTTCACTCAAATATCTATCAGAATGGTATCGCTTTTGTATGATAAAGTCAACATTTCGGCTCATGAAATTCTAATGAAATGGGCTACAATAAAGCGAAAGCTAGTATTGAGTTATTTGTAATACAGTTTTGAAAATACAAAAATACCCATCAAGAACTAAACTTCTCTGATGGGTAGTACAGCTTCAATACTCATTTGTCTCTGTCGCAGTTTGGAAATTAATCGCAAAAACTTGTGATGCAAATGTTAAGCTATCTGGGTTAGACGCATAAATCGGTCGTCAGGTGTTTCTGCTATTAAACTAGGTAGCCAAGTTTGCTTAGATATTTTATATAGAATACTTAGTTAATCCATGTTGGATACAATATAAATATAACTGACCATTTGCCATATATGGCATACGCACTGTCGGATCTTGTTCGGGATAAAGACGGTTCAAGAAATACTTATCCCCTTTAACATAAGCTGCAAAAAGAATGTGATGATTTCTTGTCATTTCATGATCAATGGTTATAAAATAATCAATATCAACCACTTCAGTCTTTATATTTGGAGCATGTTCATCTTCTACCACTTCAAGTTGAGTCAACTTTCTTCCACAGCAAAAGATTGATGCACTCCCTGTACTGACTAGAACATTGTGACATGTCGGACAGACGTAAAAGCGGATTTTATTTATATTCCCACCATCAGGTTCGTTTAGAGTCATTTCACCCTCCATTAAATCAACGACATCTGCTCCTAAAATGGTGGATAAATCTGCCCAGAGTGAAATATTGGGCGCTCCTAAACCACACTCCCACTTTGATATTGTCTTATTACTAATACTTAACGCATTCGCAATGTCTTGTTGAGTCAATCCTCTTTCCTGTCGTAATTGAGCAATCAAATTACCTATCTTAATATTATCCATGGTTCGCTTCCTTACCCCTTCTTCTATTCTTTATTTAATCTGCTTGCATAATGATCAGCTTCCAAGCATTCCATTAAAATGGCTTCCAATTTTTCTGTATAATCTACCGTCGAATCTTCATATTCTAATTCTTTAATGACTGAGAACTCAAAGTCTGCTTCACTATGTTCATTCCATAACACTTGTATTCTATGATTAGGGTGCCAGTTTGCCTTTAGCTTAAAGCGGTGACTATTTAAATCTGCTTGTATACTTTTAGATATGTCTAAAAAACGTTCTTTAGTTGAATTATTTTTAATGGAGATGATACCCATCTCTGGTTTTCTATTTTTATACTCATTTATTAATTGTTTTCTACTCTTTTTATCCATATACCCACCTCTAGACTATTTTAATCCTTACTGACTCTATTAACAATCCACGTACCGTAGACTAATTGTGACTCACTTTTTAGATAAACACGGTTGATAGGTTATCAACTCACCTTTACGCACCAAATGAAAAGTAGTTTGTCCAGCGTGCTTAATGTTTTACAAATAGACACGATAGTGAATTTAATACAATACCATCCTTAAATTTTTTAAGTTATTTATCTAACAAACAAAAAAAGAGGTCTACTGCTATGAACAGTAAACCTCTTGAATGTTGTATTAACAACGTTTCTATGCTATTAGTCTTCTTGTTTTGCGTTCTTGTCTGCGAAACCGAATTTTTTGATTGCCTAAATTCTGTTATATTCTGTAGATTTACAATTGCTTATATAACGGTTTTTAGAAGCGATTTAGTTTCTCGTGAGTGCCTACAATTATATAAAAGTTAGCCAGACGGTTAGCCAAATAAATCACCGTACACACCAGATGTTTTTAGTAATTACAAGATAAGGTATCAGAAAACCAACCAGTTGTGGCAACACACCAAAAGTTGGCAAGGGTCAAGTTGAGATTGATGGAACAGTGTATGATGTCGAGTTGAAAGAGAATAAATAGTATGGTATAATAAGGACAAGAAAAATGATTATCTATTCTTGCCCACGAAATAACCCCACTGCCTATAATGGTGGTGGGGTTGATTTAGAATATGAAGGATGTACTTAGTTTTTTGGAGTAATAAGAGTATTAAATTTTTGTAACAATAATCAAAATGGTTTACATTTTAGAATGTAATGATAAAATTACAGTAATTAATGTCAGAAGGATGAATTACGTTGGAAAAAAATATTGACCTACTAAAACATGCAGTTATATTTGCGCACATCGCAAATTATATAATTTTGTTTGTTGCAGCTTTTAATGCTCCAAACATGATGTCTTTTTTTCCAGAATCATTTATGTTTTTCACGTCTAATTGCATCACATCATATTCTCTGACACCTAAAACAAAAGAAGGTAAAAAATCAAGGTACATATTAGTTAAAGGAACATTTTGGGGATCTGCCATTTCATTTATTCTATTACTTCTTAACCAAATAGATATTGCAATTGTAAAAAATTCAATACTTTTATTATTAAAGGTTTGGACGATTTTTTCCGGAGCGTATTACACATTTCTACTCTATAAAGTTGATAGGGAAGTTTCTAATAGCGATAAAAAGCAATCTAGCGAGATTACTGATTTTATTAGAAATATGGACAAGAAGTCCGATTCTCCTCTTAAAGATAATAACATAAATCGTAAAAAAATGAGTAAGTTTGTAAAGAAAAAAAGTAGAAAGTAGTGAGAAAAATGAATATTCTATATATATTTTTTGTTATTCTTATTTTCTTTTTAAGTGTTTATTTTTTTAAAGCTATGGTAGCAAAATACAGGATGGAAGAGTTAGATATTTACCCTGAAGGTCATAATTACTTTTATTTTTACTTACCCATCATTACAATTGTTATAATTGCACGTATAGCTCTCAAAAAAAAGTTTCATGATTATGAAACAAATGTTTCTCCAAGCAAAATGCTAATTAAATTCAATTTGAGCATGGATATTATGGCTATGATTACTAAAGTGATAGTAGAGGAACAAGTGTTTGAGAAGAAAAAATCATTGTTAGAGAAAATTACAGAATATTTCAATAAATTTAATGATAAAAACCCGTATTTTGTTAGTGTATAATTTTTTAAATTTTAACCCCACCGCCAATTGGTAGTGGGGTTATTTTTTACGCAATCATTTATTTACAAACAGAACATTTGTTCGTATAATTACGAACGAGGTGATAGCGTGGAAATAAATATGATAGGTCCAGAATTCGACAAGTTCGAAAAGGCTTTTGAAAAATACTACACTGGCATAGAACCGCTTTATTCATTGATAGGCAGCTTCGAAAGATTGATGACACAAAGCAACGTCAACTTTTTTAAGTTGCCTGCGCATAAATCGAGCGATCTAAAAAGTCATTATTTTATTTTTGATAGAACTGGTGGCGAATATGTGTTCAAAGAGTGTATTTAATAGTAGATAAAAAATGCCCCTCTTTATGAAAAATTAGTTTAATTCAAACAATAAAACCCTCTATCCTTAATTAGGACGGAGGGTTATTTTTTATATATTTTTTCACCCCCTATTTCCCCCTTTATTATTTTTAATCTCTTTTAACTTATTTGACATAACCAGAATAAAATAAATATTTTTATTTGATATTTATCCACTTTTAAAACAAAAACCCCCATATCGGGGTTTAAGCCATCATATGTAACGGTTAGTAACTGAGATAGCTGACCTAAGTTCAGGTACTTACTATTTATTGATTTTGGTTTAACCGCACCTCTAACAATAGCTTTATAAGTCGGATCTGTTTGAATGTGACCTTTATTAAAGGCGTACTTAAAACAAGCAGAGACATGAGAATGTAGTTTAGCCACAGTGTTTTTTGTGCGCTCCTGCGAGTAGTCATCCAAAAGTGATTGATATATAATATCGTCTACTTGCGCCATTTTTCGGTTTAATTTAGCGGTTATGATTGAGTGGCTATTTCTGTAACTATCTTGTGTGCGTGGCGAAATGTTTCCTTTCTTCTTCAACTCGTACCACTCTTTAAAGTAATCACTCACTAACATCTCACCTTTGAGAACATCGGGTCTTTTCCTCAGAATTTCTTCCATCTTTTCGCCTGCACTGATAGCAAGTTCTCTCGTCTTGTATGTACCACGTTCTAAATCTCGTTTCTTACCATCGCTATCGGTATACTTGATTCGGTAGTACCATCTCCCTTTATATTCTCGTGCATAAGCCATGTTATCACTCCTGTGGTTTAGGCATGGTTGTCATTCTCATTAGGGCATTGTCGATAGGGTCATCTTCATCTACCGTCATTGTGCTTGAGTAATTTTCAAGATAACTAGAGAATGGCGAAACAACACTGATATAATCTGTTAATTTATAAATGTCTTTCCCTGAAATATTTACTTTGTTCCAATCTCGATTAGCTGTTTCTTCATTATAATAGTAAACCGCAACTGCTGTGTCTTGGTGCGTACCTTCGGTAGGGTAACCTCTAAATACTACACCGTTAGGAATGTCAGGTAAGTCGTCCGAAGTAAGAAACATATATATTCCTAATCCAAAACCTTCAATAGCGCTTTTGTCACTAATGATATTAACCATCTCCATATCAACGGTTAATAGTCCAGTGTCATGTTCATCGACACCAATAACACTTGTATCTGCCTTTTCAAATATACTGAAATCTTCTTTAGTGTATAAACTATCTTTAGCGGACACAGGAGAGCTGCCCAACAGCAACAAACTCGCAAGCAAAACTAACTTTTTCATAAAAATTCCTCCATTTCATAAGGTATATAATTTCTCCTAAGTATTTCAAAAACTGTTTGACCTTCATAAATCGACTTACCAACTAACAATAGATACGTTGCAAATTCATTCGCTTCTCGTTCATGCTTTCCTTTGGCATTATGCCCCTTATGATAGAAGTAAGCCATCTCTGCATGATTGATAGCGTGATATAACTCATGCGCTAGGACAAAAGCACCCTTTGGGTCATGTCGCAACTCTACATTTAATATGATTAACTTCTTCCCATCAACAGGAATATACACACCATTAAACGCATCGCTTGTATCTGCATAGCGTATTGCGATGTTTAGATGTTCTGCAATTCGGTATGGGTTGCTGGTTCTGCATTCTTTAACCAGTCTGTGTATTGTTCGCTGGACTAGGTTCATTAGTCATCATCCTCATCTAAGAATGACTCAACTACTTTAGCCAATACCTTCAGGTCACGTTCTGATATTTCTTCGCCACCGTAAGTCATCGTTCCTGATTTAAGCAACTGTTTTAAATCAACCCTACCATTTGAATCAGCGCCCAATAGATCATCAACTGTTGTTTCAAACATTTTAGCTAAGTCTACTTGCATATCATAGCTCGGTTCCGTCCTGTCACGCTCCCAACTTCCAATTGTCTTAGGAGATACGCCCAATTTATCAGCTACATCTTTTTGTGTCATTCCTCGTGAAACTCTGTGACTTTTTAAATTCTTCCCGAACATGCAATCTCCTCCTAATCTTTATTTACTTAATTATACACTACATTATGTAGTATAGGTTAATTAAGTAAATAAAGATTAGGCAAGATTGCTATTTATTTAATCCCATTCACCATTCTCTAACTTCGACTCTGCAAAAGCTAGGCGCATTTTAGCCACAACTGAATCAGCATCGGGAATATTATTTTCATTAACGGGTACTTTGTTATTGTTCGATTCAGAAAGCTTCTTCGCTTCTTGAATAATAGTGTGATTCTTTAGTAGTTTACTGCTACCGCTATAATCAGTAAGCATACTATCATAACTTTCAGCCGTACCATCGTTTAGAAATGCTAACTTACCGCTTGCTAGTTTTAAATCTCCGCCATTGATTTGTTTGGCAATATAATCAACATCCCCATTTATGCGGTCTAATATTTTTTCAAGTTTAACTTCTTGGCTATCTGGTAAAGCAAAGGGAATCTCTTTCTGCTTTGCAATATCAGCAATACGTCTTAACACCAGCGGGCTATTTGAGTGTTTTTCTGCATACTCTAATAATTCATCATGATCCACATCAATTTGACTTAGCAAACTCAATTCATTCATTACTTCCTGCGTGACCGTTTGGCGGTTGCCCTCAATACGCTTTAATTCTGATTCTCTAACTTGATTCAGCATTTCCACAATAGACTGTGTGGCGGTGTCACGTTTTTCGGCAATTTTCGCTTGAAGTTCGGCTCTCATTTCGTCTGCTCTTTTAGGTGTAATATCTTGACTTTGCTCTTTCATATTAATATCTGAAAAAGCATTATTATAAATTTCAACATTTTGCATACTTTCTTCTGCATACCTAATCACACGTTTCATCAGTTTCTCTAATTCCATTTTTATTTCTCTCCTTTAATTAAGTTTTTTCCAAAATTGAACTCACTTGCTGAATCTTCTAAACGTTGGGCTGTTTCAGCACTCACAACACCGCTTGAATCTTCCGAAATATAAGCTTCTACCGCATCTAAGAATGATATAATCTTATCCTCTTGATTAACGGTAAACGTCATTTCCTCAAGCTTTTTAAGCCTATTTTTAATGTTCATCTGTTACCACCTTTTCATGTTCTTAACTGCTTCACGATACAATTCTTCCGCTTCCTCTGTATCTTCTTCAATGTAATAATCTAACGCATTAACCAAATTGATTATTTTTTCGTCTTGATCCATGACGGACAATGTTTCTTCCAATTTTTTCAATCTGCCTTTAATATTCAACTGCTTCACCTCACATTGTTATATCGTCAATGAATATCATCGCATTAGGGTTATTTTCCTTTATTCGTTGTGCTTCTTTATCGATTTCCGCTTCGGTTAAATCTTTTGATTCAATAAAATAGACTTCTAAACCTGTATATCCAGCACGTTCTTCTAATAGACGTACTCGTTTAGCTAGTTGTTTCATTTAGATTTCTCCTCCAATTGTTCGATTCGTTGCAATACATCATCTAATTCATAAGTTTTGTATGCCATTTCTAATAATATTTTAGAAGCCTCCACTCGTGAATATGGCGGTGTTTCTGGGTTATCACGCAATTCTGCCAATACGTTAACAGAAGCGGTGGCTTCATATTGTAGCCTGCCTGTAACTGTTGCCATTAATTCACGCATCAGCTTACGGTGGGCTTCTTTAAATGCTGGTAACCTCATATAACGATAAGCGGTTGATTCAGTAATACCTGCCTTTTCGCTCGCTGTCTGTGTGGTTGGGGTTGATATTAAGGCTAATAAGAATTTCTCTTGCTTATGTGTTAGTTCACTAATCGCTGTCCGCTCCTTTCTAACTATGATTTTTGATTATTTACAACAATTTTGCTTCGATTTGTCCGTTAATTGACACCTAACACAGCTTTTTTCAACTGATTCCAACGTTCTTTTTCAGCTTCACGCTCTGCTATCTTGCGCTCTAACTCCGCATTTTCTTGATTATATTTTTCAATTCTTTCGGCAAAATACAATTCATAAACTTTTGTATAAACGCTATGCTCTAACTTGCTAAATGCTTTGCCTTTTAAATTAAGGTGTTCTTTCAGCTCGGCAGAACTCGCTTGATTAATCATTCTTCCATCTTCTCTGAAAGTTGCTAAAGTGACATACTTCGCCATCACAAAAGCTAGTTCGTTATCATTCAACTGATTCAATACTCCGACAAGGTTCAATACATTTTCATTACTTTCGCCACGTTCGATATAGGATTTAAGAGGGCGCATAATTCGATTACACGCATAAATTCTATCTTTCATAATGCTAACTCCTTTATTCGATTTAATAATTGACTGCCAACATCTGCCATCTGCGCCTGTTGTTCTTCATTCAAGCCAAAACCTTTTAATCGTTCTTCAGTTTTACGATGTTCATCTAAGTAATAAGCCACTTCGCCAATCGCTTCATAAGCTTGCTGCTCCAGTTCTGTGACATAGCACAACTGTAAATCACGCTGTAGTTTCGGTAAGTCCACACAACCCATACATTGATGGAATAACCTCTGTTTCTGCTTTAAGCGGTCAATTCTTCGCTGTAATGCGATATCTTTGGACCATAGCGTCAAAGCAATATGTTCGGGTGTGTCTGCTCTATGGTAGATTTGTTCCACATCGTTACTAATAAGCATCCCACCTGTAAGTGAGTTCATGGCGTAAAAGGTGGGGCTGATTTTGTTTTTCCGTCCCGTCAATTGTTGAATCTGATCATCGATTGTAATATATAACTCAATCTCTGATTTAATATCTTCAATAGTTTCGTTAGCCACACAATCAACTCACTTTCGTTACGGCAACATATCTAGAGGACAACAAAGTCAATAATTGACTTAAATCATCTTCAGTCATAGCACTACTCCTCTTCATATTTAGACTGAAAATCTAGTCATATGTTTCTTGTCGCATTTTATAATAACTTCTCTTCGAGATATTAAAAAACCAATTAAGTTCCGTTTCATCTTCGACTTTAAAGCCAGCTATAACCATTGCTCCTTTAAATGCCCCGTTTGTCATATAGAATCCACCACGACTTCGTTCAAAATCGTGTTTCATTCCATAAGAGGTTACATGGTGTTGGAACCCTTTTATCTGATCAAATTGCTTACACCAATCAACTACTGATTTTTGTTGTTCATTCGTCAATTCATAAAACAATAGCGGACTATCATTTTCTTCAAAGTATTTCCTAGCGTTTTTTTCTTTACGATACCCTGCTCTAAATGGGATAGGTAAATTCTTATATTTTTCTAGCACTAGCCTATTCCTCCTTCAATCACATAGCTGTTCGACTTCGCCTTGATAATAATCTAGATTACCCTGTAATTCATCAATCTTTTGGTTCGCCTTAAACAAGTCATAACTAATCTCACTCACTATATGAAACAGTTGTTTATTTTCCTTTTCTAACTTAAAAATTCGTTTCTCTAATTTTTCTAACATTAGCTTACTCCTTTTCTTTTAAGACACGTGCTGTATGACATGTCTACCCATTAAAAACCTTGCTGCTATTAGCTTTATACACAATTTCAGACACCAGACACATATAGGCTCATAAACTATATATACATTATTTTCAATACTTATACTTCCAAAAGTTTATTAATGCTTTTAGTGTCTACGTGTCTTATCATTCAAACAAACAGCCATATATCAATGTTTTCAAGGGTAGACACGTCCGCACACACGTGTGTTTTTAGTGTCTACGTGTCTTATTCTTTTCTCTTAAACCCTCTTTGAGTTTTTGTTTTACCATCTACACCAATTCGTATAATGTTATTGCTTTTCGCCCAATCAGATAAATTCTCCATAATGGAGCTGATTTTTTTAGATGATTGATCCCCTCGCCAATCTGCGTCAATTTCTCGCCCAAAGCATTCAGTTAATATTTCTCGTGTGGTTATATCTGGTCTAAGTGCTGGTTCTTGGTGCCAATTTCTATTACCTACACCAGTTAAATAAAGTCGTTTCTCCTCAAGTGGGGCTTCATAATATTCTTGAGGTATTTCTAAGTCTAAAAATTCTAATAAAGCTTGTTCGGTAACATCTTCTTCCATTGCATTTCCTCGGATAACATCAAAGGCATTTTCTGTTTCTACCGAACAAATTAAAGATTCTTTAGCTTTATAGTAGGTTAATCCTTCTGCCCATATTTGATGAACAATATCTTTTGTTAAATCACTAAACACTTCATACTTACCTTGTGAGTTGTCATTAATCACAAGCGGATAATAGCGGCGATTCCCAGTTTTATCTCTCAAGAATGACTTATTGTTCACTGTTCCAATAAACACGCTATGACGCTTATAATTACGCTGACTTTTGCCATAAGGCTCTCTGTATTTATCATCACGAGAAGAAAAGAACTTTTTAATCGAACCATCGGTATTATTGCTTAAGAACTCTAGTTCCTCTAATTCAACTAACCAGCTATCACGCAATAACTGCATGGTGTCTTTATCATTAACCTTTTCCCCATTTAAAGATAAGTAATAATCTAACGCAAAAGATAATCGTTCAATCGCTGTTGTTTTCCCCACACCTTGCGCACCTCTTATAATAGGTACCATGTCAAACTTAACTCCTGGGTCATAGATCCTTGCAATAGCACCTATAAACCATTTTCGTGTAGCTTCTCTGTGGTAAAAAGTATCCTCTAAACCAAAATAATCAATGAAAAAAGTGTCAATCCTATGCTGCTTATCCCATTCCACTGATCCAATTAATTGTTTAATAGGGTGGTAACTGTGTTCCCGACCTATGTTATTTACGATATGAAACAAATCTCGTTGTGGGATATCCTTATATATTCGGCTGACATCGCGATACATTTCGGATATATAGGCGTCATCTACCAATTCATTCTTTTCGCCACTTTTGTATTCAACGACTTCTGAAAACTCGTTATAAACCATATCCGTAACAAGCTTAGCCATATTTTCATAGTTATAATACTTCTCTACTAAAAGGACTTCGGGGTCTCCGCCGGATTTATATTCTTTCAAATACCATAAAACACCATTACCATCTGGTAATACAGACTTACCTACTTTTTTAAAGTCAGTCGCCCTCGGGGGTTGGGCATGTTGTTTGAGTTGATATAGGTATACCTTTTTCTCTTTAAACGTTGTTATAGCTTTATTCTTCGGGTTGTAGCCACCTTTTTTTGGGCGATTTGCTATAACACGCCCAAGTGTATAAATTTTAGTGCGCCCCCATTTCGAATCACACAACTGTGTGGATGAATATATCTCATCCATAACGTTTTTGTCATAGTTAGAGTAAAAACCTAACTTGCCCACAAGGGCTAATTCTGCTTCTGAACGACTTGGATAATTACCGTATAAACGATAGTCTCCCGTAAATATTAAACCTAAAAACTCACCCGCTCGTGGATCTTTAGTCAAAGCTTGTATTACTTCGTCCGCACTCAATCCATTCCCATATGAAGGTATCGCTTCGAGATTGTTGAAGTTGCTGCTTATATTATTTTCTGCGCCTAAATACTTGGAATGTAAAGATTTTACAGTTTCTGTTCCATTAGGGTTAATTTCGTCATAATCACCCATCTGTTCTCCTGTTACCGTAAAGTATCTTGCTTTATCGTACATCTCAACATCACCAATCTTACGCTTACCATCTGGCAATGTTCCCTTTAAGATAAAATGGATTCCGTTCCCAGATGGTGATACCTCCATATAAGTTTTGAGTTGATTGTGGAACTCACCAACTATATTATTTTCATTGCCGGATTCAAAATCTGCAATTTGTTCTCTAACATCGTCAAGATCCACACCCATGAAAGGCGATTCCGAAAACATGAAGCCCAAACCGTCAAACTCCGTCTCAACTGCTAAAGCACTGTCAAAAGTGCCCCATGTATTTTTGTCTGTACTTGAAGCCAAGCGCTTTGTTTTCGGGTCATAGGGTACCTTTGTGTACTTGGGCTCCCCATGTTCATTTACTTTCGGATTATTTGCCGAATCAGTTGCAATTTCTTTTTTATAAACTACCCAATTAGGATAAGTTTTCATTTCATCTGGAATAGCTTCATAACCTGTTATTTCTTCTATTAGTTCCACTAAACCGCCTCCTTTCTTCACGAAATTAATTAATTAGTTATCTCCACCATCGAGTGTATTTTCATAACTAAAGGTACTGTCCTCTAAGTCATGTAGAATGTCATTAGCAATTAATTCCAGTTGCTCTAGCGTGAAAAGTTCCGCATTTATTTCATCTGAATCAACATGCCCATTTGATATATCATCTTGAATTTTTCGCATTACACTTCGATTCGTATAATTTATTGCTATCAATTGAGAAACCACTCTACCTAACTCATAAGCCAACAAGTTCGCTGTCATTTTATTTGTTTTTTTCATTTTATTTTCTCCCTCTTGTATGCTTGCTGTTAATTATTTGCAATTTATGTTACAATTAGGGAAAGACAAAATACCTACGCTCGTGGTTATCTTGTCAAACCCTGCCATAGTTAGTTGCCGCTTCCTATGGTCTTTTTTTATGTTCTTTTTTATTCTTCATCGTCACGTAACTCGTATAATGTTGAAGCCACTTTTTCTAAATCATCTAATAAAGTTTGATTTGTTTCGAACATTAATTCAAAAATTCCATCTACCACATGCATATGGTATTTTGGATCTGTTTCTTTGTCTGCGATACTTTCAAGATTCATTACCACTTGATAAAGCTCAATCAAATTCATAACATTTGATACTTTGCTAATTGCCTCGCTTAATTGTACTTTCACAACTTTTTCCATTCTATAATCTCTCCCTTTTACTGCGTGGTGTGTGCAGCGGTTTTAAATTTTATATTTACTTACAATAATTTCCTCTACATCTTCTAATCTAAATAACAATTGTCGCCCCACCTTATAGCAAGGTAATCCACTAGCTAACATATCATCTAGAACTTGTTGTCCTATACCCAACATACTTTTTAATGTTGTTTGATTGACGAATTTGTTGCCCGGATCAATATTTCGACTCAACTCTTGTATCGTTTCAAAATTTGTATCTCTAACCACATCACGAATAGTAGCCACAACTTCTGGGGATAGTAATTCGAATAAATATTTTGTTTCTGTTTTTTCTGCCATTTACATCACCCTCTCACTATCGGCGTCTTTATTGATTAAAAAAAAGGGGAACAATTGATTTATTTTTAACAACACATTAAAACTTGGTAACGTTCTACCGTTTTCTATGTCTGAATAATACGTTCTGGATATTCCAATAGCATCTGCACATTGTTTTTGTGTCCATTTTTTTCTTTTTCGCCCTATTAACATCGATTCGCTTATGTTTTGAATAATTTTTTCACGATCCATGATCCTCACCCTCTTTCTATCGGCGTCTTAATAATTATAGTATACACTTTGATTCTAACGGCGTCAATAGTTATTTACTATCGGCGTCTTTTTTTGTATAATAGCTTTAGCGGAGGTGAAAATATGTATAATATAGGAGAGAATATTAAGAAAATAAGGCTCGAACAAAATAAAACTCAAGCCGAATTTGCTAAACAAGTTGGATTATCACGCTCGTATTTAGGTGATTTAGAAAATAATAGAAAAAGCCCTAGTGTAGAAACGATCGAAAAGTTAGCAAAAAATATTGGGGTGTCAATGCGTTACCTATTTGAAGGTGAAGATTATAAACACTTCGAACTCACAGGTTCGAGTATAAAATATGACGAATTAAAATTAGAATTTGAGTATAATGAAAAATACTGGTTAAAGTGCAATTTTGAATTTGATCTTTTAAATGACATAGTGGCTAACAAAATTTTCCCTATTGATATCGAGACAAAATTAGCAGTGAACTATTATTTTTCATTTTATCTTAAAGAGGGAGAGGAATGTAATCCAACAAAAAGCTTTTTGCCTGATTTAGAAAACAATTTTTATAATGAAATTTATTCTAGTTTCTTTTCCTTTTATCAAGGCAGAATCTTTGCGTTTTTATCAGAATATATCAAAACGAATGAACGTAAAGTGACCTTGAAAAACGGTTCTGTTATAACATTAGACTTCCCCTCTGGGTTTGCTATATTCAATGAAGGCAATAGTCTAGACTTTATTACTGTTCTCTAATATCACGTCTTCCCCCAACCTAAAAACATGTGGTGTGTGCGGTGGTGGAAGGGATAAAAAATGATTAAAGAATATTATTTAAAAGATGGATCTAAACGGTTCATGTACACAGGTTATTATGGGACTAACCCACTAACTGGTAAAAAAATTATCACTAAGAAAAGAGGTTTTAAATCTCGTAAAGAAGCTAAACTTGCTGAAGCTAGATTTAAAGTGCAGCTTGAAGATGAAGAATATTCACAGAATGCTAACAAGAAGATAAAATTCAAAGAATTGTGCGATGAGTGGTTAGAACTTTATAAGACAACTGTAAAAGGAAGCACGTTTAAAACACAAAAAACAGTCATTCAGAAGCACGTATTGCCTTATTATGGGAATATGTATGTGGATAAAATTAAGCTCCCACACTGCCAAAAATACGCTAATCAACAACGTGATAAATTAGTGAAGTACCACAATAGCGTGAACTTGGCATATCGTATTCTTCAGCATGGTGTTCATCTCGGATATATAAAAGATAATCCAGCGATGAATATCATTCGTCCTAAGCCTAAAAAATCAGAATATGTTCCTAATTGGTGGACTAAACAAGAATTAAACACATTCTTAACATGCGTACAAGAATCTGATTTTGATTCTAATGTGAAAACACAATTACAATTACTTGCTTTTACGGGTATGCGCAAAGGGGAAGCCCTTGCCTTATTGTGGACTGATATAGACTTTAATAACAACACAATCAGCATTACTAAGACTGTAGGGCGCACTGAAGAAGGTTATAAGGTAGAAGGTGAAGGAGCTAAGACAAAAGCGGGAAACCGTATTATTTCGATTGATTCTAACACCATGAATGCACTCAAAAAACATAGACTAGATCAAAAGAAAACTCTGTTCATGCGGGGTCTTAAAGATAAAGGAAAGAAGCAACTCGTTTTTTCTAGTGAAGAGAATGAGCTGCTCTACAGTGATTTTATAAACTATTATATGAGTAAAATCATCAAGATTAATAAACTTAGACACATTACTGTTCATCAGCTTCGACACACTCACATATCTATTCTTTTTGAAATGGGAACACCAATTAAAGAAGTTCAAGATAGAGTTGGGCATGAAGATTATAAAACGACTATGGATATTTATAACCACATCAACAAAGATCAGAAGGATAAAACAGCTGTAGAATTTGCTAATTTCTTAGCTAATTAGAGTGAAAGTTAGCCAAAAGTTAGCCATTAAACAAAAAAGAGGTCTACTGCTATGAACAGTAAACCTCTTGAATGTTGTATTAACAACGTTTCTATGCTATTAGTCTTCTTGTTTTGCGTTCTTGTCTGCGAAACCGAATTTTTTGTTGAAACGGTCCACACGTCCATCGGCTTGCGTGAATTTTTGACGTCCAGTATAGAATGGATGAGAATCTGAAGAGATCTCGATACGGATTAATGGATATGAGTTTCCATCTTCCCACTCTACTGTTTCGTTTGATGTTCTAGTAGAACCTGATAAAAATTCAAAACCTGTCGTTGTATCACGGAATACTACTTGAGTATATTCTGGATGAATTCCTGATTTCATATGTCTACTTCCTTTCTGCCGTGATCTATTTGCTAAATCACAGTTAGTTATTATGCATCTGCGTGCAACATCAGTATAATACCACGATTGTTATTTGAATGCAAAGACTATTTTTACTTTTTATATAATAATTTTAGTCTTATTCTTCGTCATCCTTCTCGCCTTCATTCTCCTCTTGATTAAAAGCACCGCTAGTGCCTATACCCGCTCCTAGAGCTATACCAATAGCCATCCCTATTGCAAGATTGTCCATCATCAGACCAATTACTGCCCCGAGGGCTATACCTACACCCATACCTATTTCTGTGCTATTATTTCCTTTTTTGTTCCGCTTACTCATTGAACAGTCCTCCTCGGTTTGCTGTTTCAATTATAAACTCCACGCTGATCTTTTTTTATTCTACGTTAATTAATTATCATTTTTTGAAAAACCTAGTGTGCCTAAGTCGGTAAAAGCATCCATTCCCATCGTCTGGTAAAATGCTTTTGTTTTGGGCGTATCTTCTGTTGTTAGTATGATTTGCTTTGCATAGCTAATCTCGTTTAACATTTGCTCCATTAATTGCCGACCAATTCCTTGACGGTGGTAATCTGGGTGAACGAGTATATCTTGGATATAAGCAATATAAACACCGTCACCTACAACTCGAATCAACCCAATTAACCGGTCATCATCCCAAGCTGCTAGATAGTGTCTCGCACCTTTGAGTAAACTCGTTAAATCAGTATTGTCTTTCGTATACGCACTCCAACCAACACTTTCATATAAGTTAAGTAATGCTTCGTGAGTAATAGATTGATTCCGATTATACTCAATCATCTTTAGAGATCCATCTTGTTTAATACATCTCGAAGTAATATTAATTCCTCTTGAGTAAAGGTTAGTCCTTTCCCCATCTTGTCGTATTCTGGACTCCAATCACGAATATCATATTTTGGTTCACGCTCGTTCCAGCTTACTTTCGTTAATTCTTTTGACCAACCTTTAGCGTTCTCACCTAATTGTCCGTAATGTTCGATAATTTCATATTTAAAATCTGCCATGTTATCTCTCCTTTAATTTTCTGTCTTAATATCTGCGAGTTTAAAATCAATCATTTCTACTAAATCTCTAGGGTTCACTTCAACAGAAAAGCCCACTTTCCCGCCACTGAATAAAATCTTGTCATACTCTCTTGCAGATTCATCCAAGACGGTTTCAAATTGCTTCTTCATTCCAATCGGTGAACAACCTCCGTGCATGTAACCTGTTAATGGAAGTAAATCCTTCTCTTTAATCATCTGAATATTTTTCTCTGCTACTACTTTTGCTGCTTTTTTCAAATTGAGTTCATGTGTAACTGGGATAACAAATACGTAATGTTCACCTGATTTCCCCTGTGTGACAAGCGTTTTAAAAATCGGTGAAGCAACTTGTAATTCGCCAACATCTTCCCATTGATACCCCGCGTATTCAACTTTTTTCTGCTCTAGAACACGCATAACATTCGTTTTATCCCTTTTCGCCATCTTTCATCACCTGTCTTAACCTTCTTTACACTATGTATTATAACCGAAATACAAGTTACCTCAAAATAAGAGCTCTCTCTTAAATAAACACGAACAATCATCTCTATACTATACACATTGTCCGCATAACAATGGAAGCAATAACTATGTTCTACTATTATAGATGAAAGCTATTTTTTCAAAGGAGGATATCATGAATAAAGCATCACTAAAACATTTAATCGACGTCGCTGCAGGACGAAAAACTGCCGATCTCGTTATTAAAAATGCACGCATTGTCGATGTATACCAAGGTCAATTAATTGATGGAGATATTGCAATTACGGATGGAATCATTGCGGGAATTGGTGGCAATTACGACGGGAAAATGGTGCATGATTTAGCTGGTAAAATTGTCGCACCTGGCTTAATCGAACCACACATTCATGTTGAATCGTCATACGTTACTCCCGAAGAATTTGCGCGTTTATTAGCAATACATGGAACAACAACGGCATTGGCTGATCCTCATGAGATTGTTAACGTGGCGGGAATGAATGGATTAAACTATATGATTAATGCATCAAAAGATGTTGGGATTGACATCCGGTACATGATGCCATCCTGTGTCCCAGCAACAAATATGGAAAATTCAGGGGCAGTTATTACCGCTGATGATATGATTCAGCCACTTGCCACCGGCCAAGTAGATGGATTAGCTGAATTTATGAATTTTCCGGGCATTATTAATAATGAAGATAGTGTGATTGATAAAATTATGGTAGCTCGTCAATACGGCAAACGTATTGACGGCCATAGTCCGATGGTCGCTGGTAAAGATTTGAATGCTTATATAGCAGCTGGAGTTGAAAATGACCATGAATGTACATCAATAGAAGAAATGCATGAACGTCTAAGTCGCGGGATGTATGTCTTCTTACGTGAAGGTTCTGTTACTCAGAACTTACGTATGTTACTTAAGGGCGTAACAGCTCACAATAGCCGCCGGTGCCTCTTATCAGGAGATGATGTTCAAGCGAAGACGCTATTAGAATTAGGTCATCTAGATAATAGTTTACGCATTTGTGTTGAAGAAGGGATTAACCCGATTACTGCGATTCAAATGGCCACACTTAACACCGCTGAAGCTACGCGTCTTCGTGACCGCGGGGCTGTTGCACCAGGGTTACGAGCTGATCTAATCGTATTCGATACGCTCGATAATTTAACTGTTCGACGTACTTATGTTGAAGGACAATTGGTTGCTAAAGATGGTGAGTACTTAATCCCACTAGAACGCACAAGCTACGAAGAGGTTGAATCAAGCGTACAATATAAAGATTTCAGTGAAGAGCGCTTAGCTTTACCTTTAGAATCTAATACCGTTCGTGCGATTGAAGTCGTAGAACAAGAAGTTATTACCAACGAAGCTATCTTAAAAGTAGACCGAGATAGCGAAGGGAACTTCCAATATAATTCAGAAATTCCTGTCGTTAAAATCGCCGTTATTGAGCGCCATCACTTGACAGGCAATGTCTGTGTCGCTTTATTAAAAGACTACGGCATTAAACACGGTGCTATCGCCCAATCCATTGCTCACGATAATCATAACGTTGTAGTCGCTGGAACGAATGACTCTGACATGGCATTCGCTGTAGAAGAGCTGGAACGTCTCCAAGGCGGGGTTGTGCTTGTTAAAGACGGCCAAGTTATCGCTGATCTCCCATTACCCGTTGGTGGATTGATGAGTGATTTAACAGCTGAAGAAGTCATGAAGCAACAAGATGCTTTAAACAAAGTCGCACACGAGGAACTGGAGATTTCTCACCGTGTTGACCCGATTATGACCTTAAGTTTCATGCCCCTTTCGGTCATTCCCACACTTAAAATAACCGATATGGGCTTAGTTGATGTAACTAAATTCGAATTTGTCTCTGTATCAATTACCGAATAAAACCCACAAAAAAACGGGCAGCTGTTAAATGACAGACTGCTCGTTTTTTAATGTATTTATCAATTGTAGGATTCTAATTTGTTTGGATAGCTCTGCTTTTATGTAATCATCAACATCATTTGTCTGTCCAAATTGATTAATAATCACCACAATCCCTCTCGCTATCCATAGATTGATAGACGTAATTAGTTGCGACCAAATGATAGGCTGGTTGGTGAGTAGATAGCCTTCAGCGAATGACCGTAATTGATTGATTAAGTGCACATCTGGTAGTTGCCAATTAAACGTTGTCAACATGATAGCAGCAATATCAAAATGCAGATTTCCTTGACGAACTTCTCCAAAATCAATAATATGGATACGATTATGGTTAAAGAGCAAGTTCCACTTACCTAAGTCACCATGAATATAACCAGTCACTGGTAGTTGATTCTCAATCGCATCATTAATCAAATCAACCACTTGCTTAGGTAAACTCACATTCGTTTCTTGCAACTTAGTCCACTCTTTTATCAAGTTGAATCTATCAGGTTGACCTAAAGATGGATTCATATCCGATATTTGCTTATGAAAAAGTCCAATGATTCTACCTAAGTAGCTATAGTCTATGCCTTGATCATGATTGACTTCGTTTGGAAGAAATACTTGTAAGTTATAAACGTATTTACCTACTTGTATACACGGTTCCCCATTTTTTGTTAGTAATATCTCAGGCGAAATATGAGTACCCGCTAACCTCCGTGTCACTTCATACTCCGCTTCAGCTTGGTCATTTGACATTAACTGTCTCAAAATATAATGTCGCTCTTGTGTCTTCACGAGTTGGGCTTGCGAACTATTCCCGCTTGCTAATCTTTCTATATCGATTATTGAACCCATAGGATAAGCTTCTTGAAGTTTCTTTATTATCTCATTCATCTTGCACCTCTTTAACATTTATGTCACTTCTATTCTTATCTAAATTCGACTATCAGTCAATTTAATAAAAGATAACTGGAACAACTGCTTCCATTCCTCGAAATAATCCATTTATCCCACATAAAAAACGACATCACTTTCATGATGTCGCCTACTTGTTTCAAATATTTTATTTTTGGACTAATTTTTCAATTTGCCCTAAGAATTCTTCATTATTATCCGTATGGCGCAACACACCAATTAATTGATCTGTATACTCTAGTGAGTTGCCTACCATCATCTTACGGAACTTCCAAATCTTATCTAATTCTGATTCTGGAATTAATAACTCCTCTTTACGTGTACCCGAACGCTGAATGTCAATCGCTGGGAAGATACGACGTTCTGCAAGTTGACGCGATAAATGAATTTCCATATTACCTGTCCCTTTGAACTCTTCATAGATTAAATCATCCATACGGCTACCTGTATCAACTAAAGCAGTCGCTAAAATTGTTAATGAACCACCGTCTTCGATATTACGCGCAGCTCCGAAGAAACGTTTTGGGAAGTAAAATGATGCTGGGTCTAATCCCCCACTTAACGTACGGCCACTTGGTTTTACAACTAAGTTGTAAGCACGAGCCAGACGCGTAATACTATCCATTAAGATAACAACATCACGTCCATCTTCAACAAGGCGCATCGCACGGTCTAACACAAGTTCTGCAATTCGAATATGGTTCTCTGGTTTTTGATCAAAAGTTGATGACACAACTTCACCTTTAACACTTCGTTCAATATCCGTTACTTCTTCTGGACGCTCATCAATTAACATCACAATTAATTCAGCATCGGGATAATTTTCTGAAACACCGTTCGCAATGCTTTTCAGCGTTGAAGTCTTTCCTGCTTTAGGAGGCGAGACGATTAAGCCCCTTTGACCAAAACCAATCGGTGAAAACACATCGATTAAACGATTACTGATGGCATTTTGCTTATACTCTAATTTAATTTGTTCCTCTGGATATAGAGGCGTTAAACTAGGGAAGTGGTCACGTTGCTTAGCTTCTTCTGGATCTTTACCGTTAACAGTCGAGATTTGCATCAAGCCGTAATAACGTTCATTTGATTTTGGCGGACGGGCTGGTCCAGCCACTTTATCCCCGTTCCTTAAATCAAATCGACGAATCTGTGAATTTGATATGTAAATATCTTCTTGACTAGGGGAATAGTTAATTGGACGTAGAAACCCGAAACCATCGCCGGGTAAAATATCTAAAACTCCTTCAACTTGGAAGAAGCCTTGTTTTTCTTCTTGTGTTCGCATAATAGCTAAAGCGAGCTCTTTTTTACTTAATTCACTATAATTAGGAATTTTCAGTTCACGCGCGTAGCCATATAATTCTTTTACATCTTTATTTAATAATGTCGGTAATGAAAATGCATCTGTCATTTTATCAGTTCCTTTTCTTTGCTTGAATTCACTAGGGGAGATAACTAAGTGGGTAAGTATGGAGACTAAAAGTAAATATAAAAATAAATTTGGGCAGAACTTAAATCCATTCTGCCCAAATATTAGTAACATTGCGTGACTTATTCTTCGATTGAATCGTCTTCAATCATTTCAATATCTGCACCAATAGCACGGAGTTTACCTACGATATCTGTATAACCTCTTAAGATATTTTCTACTCCAGAAATCTCAGTTTCACCGTCAGCAATTAAAGCAGCGATAACTAGACAAGCTCCGGCACGTAAATCGCTTGCACGAACAGGTGCACCTGAAAGTTTCAACGGTCCACTAATACGAATAATGTCGCCATCTACTTTGATGTTGGCCCCCATACGGTTTAATTCTGGAATATGTTTAACACGTTGTGGATAAATTGTGTCCATGATTGTTCCTTCACCAATTGCTTTTAGAAGTAATGGTGTAAATGGTTGTTGTAAGTCTGTCGCAAAACCAGGATACGGTAATGTTTTAATATTCACCATGTTTAAATTATCTGATTTTTTAATATCGATTGAATCTTCACCAATCTCCATCATAGCGCCCATCTCATCTAATTTAGCAATATAACTTTCGATATGCTCGTAGATAACATTCGTCACACGAACATTCTCACCCATCGCTACCGCAGCAGTGATATATGTCCCTGCTTCAATACGGTCAGGAATAATTGTATGGTTTGTTCCGTGAATCTCATCAACACCTTCGATACGGATAATGCTCGTTCCAGCACCACGGATATTCGCTCCCATCTTGTTCAGCAATGTAACAACATCAATAATTTCTGGTTCACGCGCAGCATTTTCGATAATTGTCTTACCCTTTGCACGTACTGAAGCAAGGATTGCATTAATTGTTGCTCCAACTGAAACAACGTCCATGTAGATACGTGATCCTTCTAAACCATTTGGCGTTGATAATGTAATCACACCAAATTCATCTTCAACATTTGCTCCTAACGAACGGAACGCTTTAATATGTTGGTCAATTGGACGAGGCCCTAAGAAACAACCACCAGGTAAACCGATAACACCTTCACCAAATTTAGATAATGTTGCTCCCATAAAGTAATACGATGCACGTAAACTTTGGATCTTACCTGTTGGCATAGGAATTGACACCATATTTGTTGGGTCAATCATTAGTGTATTATCTTTAAATTCAGTCTTTACATTAAAGTCAGCAAGGATTTCAAGTAAAGAATGAACATCTTGAATGTCAGGAACTCCCTCTAATACAACGGGTGAATCAGCAATAATTGCGGCTGGTATTAAAGCCACCGTACTGTTCTTTGCACCATTGATTGTAATTTCCCCGTTAAGAGGCTTTCCTCCACGAATAACTAATTTTTTCATGATTATCTCCTTAATTCATAATATCCTGTATGTTATTTTTAATTGCTTTATTTAATTCATTCAAAATCGCCCATTGACGTTTGTCATTAAGATCAGCTAATAGTAATGCTTCTTGGAGTAGACGATGAATTTGCTTCATTGACATACCCGTTCTGCGCTCTACTAATTCATCACTCACATAAATAACTTCATGAGCAACAATATTTCGAACATACTTTTCAATATGTCGTAAAGAAACTGATTTAGCTCTGACTTCATCATTTTTACTATGATCATCAATCAGTTTGAGTAAATGACTCGAACTCACATAATGCTTGTAGTTAAAGCGATCGCCGTAGTATTTATTAAACGTCTCAAAAACCATATTCTTCTTGCTTTCGATAACAGACTGCTTCCATTGTAGACCACGATAGATAGGTTTACCCTCAGCATTTTCTTTCACTATCGGTTCGATGTATTCATTTAATTCTGGCATAAAATCATGCTCAATAATTAAACGCAACAAATCAACCAATAACGGACTGAGCGCACGAAAATAGTCCATATATTCCCGTCGTTCAAATTGGATATTCATATAATGTGAATAGCTATAAGCACGACGCTCTAGAAATGTTGGTTTGAGTAAATAGTGTCGCTCTACTTTTGGGGCAAGGTGCTCAATCTCTCGAATGTTTACATCGATAAACGCTTGAGCAAGCTGAATTGAGTGTAGTAGGTATGGTTCTTTCAGTGCGGTTTTTTCTTTCAAGTATGTTAATAATGGGCGGTATTGACGATATTCCAACATATGATCAATTAGCGCCACTTGAGTTTTATCTATTTTTGGGGAAGACTGTGCCACGGCTTAATTCTCCTTAAAATTTATATAGTAAGAGTATATCACAATGATTCATATTAATTAACACTCTTGTTTGGTCAATTCACTCTATAAACATCTATGATTCTAACATAAGCTTCACGCCCTTTAAAGAAAGGACTACTATATACGTTTTTTTCTTGTTAAAATATATATAATTCGATTTTTACTTAGAAAAAGATTGTCTATACAATACCATAACTTAATTACTGTTATGTAATAGTTATATGTCAAAACTAATGAACTGACTCGGAAAGGATAATTTATTTATGGAAGCTTTAAATAAGCCTCAAACAACATTCATAAATAGTGCGACAATAAAGATCATCGCGATGGTTTCAATGATGATTGACCATTTAGGTGCATTCGTTCTTTTACCTTGGCTACAAGCAGGTAATGGACAAGCGCATATCGACACATGGAGCACCGTATATACGACAAGCCGTTCAATTGGGCGTTTAGCCTTCCCTTTATTTTGTTTTTTAATTGTTGAAGGATTTAAACATACGAGCGATGTGAAAAAATACATGATGCGTCTTGGGATATTCGCTCTCATCTCAGAAATTCCGTTTGATTTAGCGAGATCACATACTTTTTTTGATTTTTCAGGTCAAAACGTGATGTTCACTCTACTCTTTGGTTTGATTGCGATATGGTGTATTAAACACTTCGATAATCTATTTTACCGATTAATCGGTGTGGCTTTATCCTTAATCATCGTAACCGTATTAAACACTGACTATTCATCACTCGGTGTATCGGTGCTTATTATTCTATACGTGCTCCGTGATTTCCGCTTATTCCAATCACTGCTTGGTGCCTTTGCCTTTATCGGAAGTTGGTTTGCGATGCCAGCGTTTATCATCACCTATTTTTATAATGGATTAAAGGGAAGTCTTAGCTCCAAAGCATTCTATTGGTTCTATCCCGTGCATTTATTATTATATTCGCTTATTGCTTATTTTTTAATATCTTAGGAGGTTATTATGAAAATTAATTATCCAATCAATGGAACAGAGGAAGAAATTAAACAAATAGAAGTCATTTATGAAGGCTATCCTGAATTGCCTTATATCTCGCCCGAGCGTAATCTCAAAAAGTGGATTCGCGACTTAAGCTTAACGAGTGAAACTCGCGTACCTCTACGTAATATGCAACGTACTCACGAAGGCTTACTTCCTGGAGATATCATTCTTTTGTGGCGTATTTCTTTGGGTACGTTCACAAATGAATCAGTTATGCCAAAATACTTCGAGTATGATTACGGTATTCATGCGCATCAATCATTAACAGACTTAATCATTGAAGGTTACGTCATTGAGGAATCGGCCTATGAATCGATGGATCACGTTACAGCCGCACTACTAAAAAGTTTATTAAAACTTAAACAAGTAAAAGGCTATTCTAAATTAAATAAAACGGATCTTGTCGAAGAAGTTAAAAAACATTACTCTGATGAAGAATTAGGCGAGTATTTTGATGTTCGAGGTACGCGTTTGAGTGAATCGGGTAAAAAAGCTTTAGCAAACAACCAATTTGTTATTGATAAACATCCAACAAAACCTGGTTACTAAGTAATCTAAGCACTGTCTTCAAGACAGTGTTTTTATTTGGGGTTAATCGCTTAATTCCAGTGAGAAGCACTTGAGACTTAATTACGACACTCTGCCTATTGGAGTGGCAAGGGCAAATTCCATTCATTAGTCAAATAAAAAAACCGTTTTAACAGAGATAAACTCCATTAGAACGGTTATTTTAAACGTACATATTTAATCGATGGGAATGATTAATTAAGCTTTGTTCGTTGAACCAAACATATCCATTGTTTCTTTAGTTGTCGCAGTAATTGCATCTTTACCAGGTGCGATTACTTTACGTGGATCATAAACTTTATCATCCGTGTTTAATTTTTCACGAACAGCTTTCGTCCATTGTTGTTGCAATTCAGTGTTAACGTTAATCTTAGCATGTCCAAAGCCAATTGCTTTTTTAACTTGGTGCTCTGGAATTCCTGATCCACCATGTAATACTAATGGAGTACCTGTAGCTTCAGAGATTTCTTCCATCTCTTTGAAACCTAATTGAGGCTCACCATCGTAAGTTCCGTGAACTGATCCTAAAGCAGCTGCTAATGCATCAACTTTAGCTTCTTGAACGATACGTACACATTCAGCTAAGTCAGCATATGAAACTCCACCAACAACACCGTCTTCTTCTCCACCAACAGTTCCAACTTCACCTTCAACTGAAGCGCCACGCTCGTGAGCATATTCAACAACTTGTTTAGTCATTGCGATATTGTCATCGATTGGGTGATGAGATCCGTCAATCATTACTGATGAGAAACCAGCGTCAATTGCGTCTTTACATGTGTCAAATGAAGATCCGTGGTCTAAGTGTAGAGCAACTGGTACTGTAATGTCCATTGTTTCCATTAAAGCGTTAACCATTGCTGCTACTACTTTAGTACCACCCATATATTTAGCTGCACCTTCTGATACACCTAAAATAGCCGGAGAGTTATTTTCTTTTGCAGCTGTTAATACTGCTTGAGTCCACTCAAGGTTGTTAATGTTGAATTGTCCTACAGCGTACCCTTCTTCTTTTGCTTTGTTTAACATATCTGTCATACTTACTAAACGAGTCATACTTAAAATTCCCCCTATAATGTTATTTTATACGTTTATTATACTCCAAAAACCGCGCTATTGCTAGTAAATAACAAAATTCCTGCTTTAGGGGACTTTGTATTCGCTGATACTTTACTTTTATTGAAAAAAAGTCCACCTGTCAAGGCGGACTTCTGAATTCAATTTATGCTTCAACTAATTTATCATTATACTTTATCTTTGCTTCAACTGGATCACTCTCAGATTTATCATGATTAATTGTACGATAATTATCTGCTTTTAATTGAGGGAGTGTAATCATAAAGACGAAACTGATAATATACAATCCACTTAAGAATAGCATGACTAAAGGAACTCCAGACATATCTAGAATATATCCAATAATCACTGATGAGAATCCACCTACAGCACGTCCTACGTTCAGAATAGTATTGTTAGCGATGGCACTAATTTTGTAAGAGTATAAGCGTGTAATAACAGCGCCGTACCCAGCAAACATCCCGTTCACAAAGAATCCGACGATTGCTCCACCAATTAATATTGACGCTGAGCTATTGGCAAAAGTGAATAAGTATACTGATACAGCTGAACTCAGTAAAAACATTCCATACGCTAAACGTGGGCCAATACGGTCTAAGATTTGACCGAAAACGAACATACCGATACACATTCCGATAATCGTTGCAATCATCCATGTTGATGATCCACTGACACTTACGCCAATGTTTTGTTGCATCATTGTGGGTAACCAGTTCATCATTCCAAAGTAACCGGCAATTTGTACCGTCGTCATAACCATTAAGACGATTGTTTGATATGACGTTTGACGGTCTTTGAATAAGTCTCGAATGCTTCCTTGTTTACTTTTATTCTCACTATCGGAATTGCTTTCAATGTGTAATTCTTCTTCGTTAACTGTACGACTCACCCAGAAAACGATCAAGATAGGTAGTAGACCGAATAAGAATAAGCCTCTCCAGCCAAATATCGGAGTAATCAGACCCGCTAATAAAGCTGACGTGATTGAACCAATTTGTCCCACAATCCCGTTGAGCGAACTAATTCGTCCCATCTTCTCTCTTGGAACAAGCCCTGCCATAATCGAAATGGCTACACCATACTCTCCTCCTACACCAATCCCTGCGATAAAACGCATAACGTATAAGTAGTAAATATTATCTGTAAAGAAGATTAAACCTGTTGCAATCGAAAAGATTAAAATTGTCCATTTGAATACTTTGAATTTACTGTAGCGGTCCGCTAGTATTCCGAATAGAATTCCACCAAACAACATTCCGAAGTTCGTAATCGTTGCGATCCAACCTGCTTGTGTACCTGAAATGCCTAGTTGTGAGATAATTGTAGACATCGAAAAAGCTAGAAACATGACATTTAAGTCATCCGTTCCTGAAGCGACGATGGCTGATAATAACGCGTTGCGTTGTGATTTATTTAAGTTTTCCATATTGTATAGTCTCCTTTAATGAATGCTCTCGGCATTCTTTATTAAAATAATGATCGTGACTCAAGAGTCAATTGTATTTCTTCTTATTAGAATTGGTTTGACCATTTTACTGGGTCTTTATACCACTCAACAAGTGTATCGTAATAAGCTTTTAACTCCGGATCGCTCACAGCATGTTCAACTAATTCTCGGTAGTTGGTTAATGTTGCTAACGGGAAAGCCACATCGTCAAAGGCTTTTTGACCACTTTCAAGTAAGTAATTGAAGATCGCTGCGCAACCAATCACTTCTCCGCCTGCTTGTTCCACTTTAGATGCCGCATCCAGTACACTTCCACCCGTACTAATTAAATCTTCAACCATGACGACTTTACTACCTGGTTTAAGGTAACCTTCGATGGCGTTATTTTTACCGTGCTCTTTAGCACTTGAACGCACGTAAATCATTGGAAGGTTCAGTATATTTGCTACAAAAGCTGCATGGGGAATGCCTGCTGTAGCTGTTCCAGCAATCACTTCCACTCCTTTAAACTGACTTTTTATTAAGTCAGCTAGTGCTTGTTCAATAAAGTCACGTGTTTCTGGGAAACTCATGATTAAGCGGTTGTCGCAATAGATAGGTGATTTCAAACCACTCGCCCAAGTAAATGGTTGATTTGGTTTTAAATTTACTGCTTTAATTTCTAGCAATTTCTCAGCTACTTGTTGTGATACAGACATAGTCACTTTATATCCTCTCCTTCGTTTCTTTTAATCCTGTTTGCCATTCGTTTAAGATATATTTGTAGGTTTCAATAGGATTGTCAGCTTGTGTAATCGGTCGCCCTACTACAATATAATCGCTCCCATTTTGTGCGGCATCTCTCGGTGTCATAATTCGCGTTTGATCATCGGTTGATTTAGCTGTGAGGCGAATACCCGGCGTAATTGTTAAGAAGTCACCTGATATATTTTCTTTGATTAATTGCGCTTCTAATGGCGAGCAAACAACCCCATCTAAGCCGGCTGATTGCGTTAATGTTGCATAATTTTGGACACTTTCTTGAATCAACCCTTGAATTTTTTGCTCATCATTCATCTGCGCTTGCGATGTGGATGTTAGCTGAGTAACAGCGATTAGTAACGGTTGTTGTCCATTTAATGCACCTTCTTTTAAGCCTGCTTTTGCTTGTTGCATCATTTTCAATCCGCCGCTTGCATGGACATTCACCATATCCACACCACTTTGAGCCAGTACTTTCATCGCACTTTTCACTGTATTAGGAATATCATGAAGTTTTAAATCTAGAAATACACTATGTCCACCCTCTTTTAATAGGTGTACAAGTTCCATGCCAGTTGCGTAGAACAACTCCATGCCGACTTTGACATTTAAAGTTTCATTTGCGAATGGTTTTAGAAAATTTTCCACTGCTTCTTTATCAGGGAAATCCAGTGCAATAATTGGTTTTTGTTTATCCATATCCTCATCCTTCGCTGTTTATTCTGAATTGATCGTACAAAAAAACACCCGATAACATATCATGTTACCGGGTGTTTACGACTTGAAGGAGCGCATAACTATAGTCTGATCCTTCTTTTGTAAAAAGGACAGACGATTATTCTTTATATTAATTACATATAAACAAATCAGTTAGCAACACTTTCGAGTCTCACGGAACACGATTAAAGTTTAACTACTTTTATGAGATTATAGTGATTATTCACTCCAATGTCAAATATTATTTACGTTTATTTTGGTGATCTAAACTCGCTTTAATAAATCCTTTAAAGATTGCTTGAGGACGATTTGGACGCGATGTGAACTCTGGGTGGAATTGAGGAGCCACAAAGAATGGGTGGTCTTTCAATTCAATGATTTCAACTAATCGTCCGTCTGGACTCAAACCTGAGAATGACATGCCGTGTTCACTTAATGCCTCACGGTACTCATTATTGAACTCATAGCGGTGACGGTGACGTTCTTCAATTAATTCTTTTCCGTCATATAATTCACGAATAAGTGACCCTTCTGACAATCTTGCTGGGTATAAACCAAGACGTAATGTTCCACCTAGAACAGTTTCTTCAGTTTGGTCTGCTAATAATGCAATAATTTTGTGTGGTGATTCTGGATCTAATTCAGCTGAATGAGCTCCTTTTAAACCAACAACATTACGCGCGAATTCAACCGCTGCTAATTGCATACCTAAACAAATACCAAAGAATGGTACATTGTTCTCACGTGCATAACGAATGGCTTCAATTTTACCCTCAACACCACGTTCTCCGAAGCCGCCAGGAACTAATATACCGTCAACCTCTTTAAGACGTGCTTCTACAGTGTTTTCGTCAATTTCTTCTGCATTAATCCAGTCAATTTCAATATCACTATTGTGGTCGAAACCAGCATGTTTCAATGCTTCGACAACCGATAGATACGCGTCTGGTAATTCTACATATTTACCAACTAAACCAATTTTCACTTTGTTTTCTAGATGCAATACGCGTTGTTCTAATCCTTTCCAGCCTGTCATATCCGCTGCTGGTAAGTCAATTCCAAAGTGATCTAAGACTAATTGATCCATTTTTTGCTCTTGTAAGCTTAATGGAATCGTATAAAGTGTTTCAACGTCACGCGATTCAATGACCGCATCTGTTGTCACATCACAAAATAAAGCTAACTTATCTTTAATCGTTTGAGGAAGTGCTTCTTCTGTTCTAACCACAAGAATGTTTGGTTGAATACCTAATGACCGTAATTCTTTTACACTGTGTTGTGTTGGTTTTGTTTTTAATTCACCAGCTGCTTTTAAATAAGGAATTAATGTTGTATGTATATACAATACATTATCATGCCCTACTTGCGTACGCATCTGACGTAAAGCCTCTAAGAATGGCAGTCCTTCAATATCTCCTACCGTTCCCCCTACTTCAGTGATAACAATATCAGCATCCGTTGTTTCAGCTGCACGCATAATTTTGTCTTTAATTTCATTCGTAACGTGCGGAATAACTTGAACAGTTGCACCATCGTAGTCTCCTTGACGTTCTTTACGAAGTACTTGATCGTAAATCTTACCTGCTGTTACACTTGAGTATTCGTTGACGTTAATATCGATGAACCTTTCATAATGGCCTAAGTCTAAATCAGTCTCAGCCCCATCATCTGTTACAAATACTTCACCATGTTGGTACGGACTCATTGTACCTGGGTCAATATTTAAGTACGGATCAAATTTCTGAATATTAACTTTTAATCCTCTGTTCTTCAGTAATCGTCCTAATGATGCCGCAACGATTCCTTTACCAATTGATGACACAACGCCACCAGTAACAAATATATATTTTGCCATTATTGTAAGCTCCTTTTTTATATATTTCGGGATAAAATAGAAAAGCCCCCTATTCCGGTGGAATAGGGGTGCTAATTAAGTAGATTGACCTTTCTTCTTGAAAGGTGCCCAAGTTAGATAATACGATAATTATTTGCTTTCGTCAATAAAAACTTTATTTTTCGTCTTCTTCCTCGTCGAACTCTTCTTCGTCGTCATCATCAAAATCGTCGTCATCAATGTCCTCATCAAAGTCTTCATCTTCTTCGTCAAGTTCAAGATCATCGTCGCCTAATTCAGATAAATCACGTGCGTATACACCAAGTTCTTGGTTATCATCATCGTCATCGTCTTCATCTTTAGCGATTGGAACAACTGCTTCGACTTCTTCTTCCTCTTCATCGAACTCTTCTTCATCGTCATAGATGTCGTCTAAGTCCTCTGGATCGTCATCGTTGTAATCAATCATATCATCGCCTTCATCAAACGCGTTTAACTTACGTTTTTTCTTGCGTCTACGACGGCGTGGTAAGTCATCGTCATCAATTGAACTAACGATTTCTTCATCAATTGAATCGATTGGATACCAAGCACGTAGTCCCCAACGATTGTCTCCTAATGAAATGAAGCGTCCATCAATATTGATATCTGTATAAAAGCGAGTCATTTTCGCTTCGATATCTTCATCACTTAAGTCTAAATAATTTTGAATAGCAACCATTAATGCAGTGAAATCATAGACATCACCTGTCTCTTCAAGAATTGCATGCGCAACTTCAATCGAAGAAAGTTCTTCAATGTTTTCGTTTTCGAATTGTTTTAAAATCAAACTTTCCACTTCCTTCCTCGTATTCTTTTATATATTACCTATTTAATTGCTATAATGCAATTGAAATTCATAGTCTCCTAGCGGTTCTGCGTTAATTAATACTTGATAATGAACGATTAACTTAATACCTGTATCCGTCTCAGTAAATTGAATCTTATCTGTCTCAACCGCTAACTCCCATAAACCTTGCGGTGTCATATAGGACGTACGCGTTTGTTTAGATGGGTTGAACGTTAAAGTATACTGTGGTTGTTTAATCTCAGCGATTAAATGACCCGCTTCGCGATTAGTGTACCACTTGACCTCGATTTGAATATCTTCACGATCTATATATGAAATTTTTGAATACGTATTTAGATCAATCAATTCTCCCTTAGTCTCTAGCTTCCATTCGTCTGTATGAGCTTGCTCATGATAGCGAATCTTTTGACTAACTTCAAGTTGTATATTTTTTCTCTGCACATTTTCACCACACATTCTATAGATATTACTATTATAATCGATTCTTTGCTATAATTAAACATAACATAAAAATTTATTACTAGATGAAGGAAGGATTCTATGCTATCAAATCAAGAATATTTATCATCCCAACAATGGATCGTGTTCTCAGAACAAGACAATCCAGCTAAAGGGAATCCAAACAGTGCGCTCAGTTACCAAGATAGTTTCATTCGTTGGGTTCCTGCCCTTAATGATGATTCTACAACTCCATATGGTGTCTTGCACTTTTATCCTTTTGATTACCCAGCCATTTTACTTGGGGCTAAAGATACACGCCTTCCGGAGTTAGGTAATGCGAATAAATATTTAGTCGATCTCGGTTATACACTCGTTCAACGTCCTCATGGTGGCTTAGCTGTCGTTAACGATTCAGGAGTACTCAATTTTGGACTCGTTAGCGACAACCGTCATTTTGACTTATCTATCGATACAGCTTATGAACAAATGGTTGCCCTCGTCGCTAAATCTTTAGAGCCTTTCGGCGTTAAAGTCGAAAGTTACGAAGTTCCGGATTCATATTGCCCTGGGAAATTCGATTTAGTTGTTAATGGCCAAAAGATTGGTGGGATTGCTCAACGCCGTTTCAAATCTGGTGTAACAACTGCTGCTTATATTAGTGTTGACGGGAATCAACAAGCTCGGGCTGAGTTAATTCAAGCTTATTACCGCACTGGAGAAGCAGGCGATGATTATCCTTTGGTCAATCCTAATTCTATGACAACGGTTGAAGCCGTTATCGGTGAGTCTATCACTGTTGATGCCTATCAAAAACTGCTGATCTCGACAATGGAACAATTTGGTTCGGTTATCCAAGGTGATTATGAAAACCCAGAATTAAAAGCGTTATATACAAAAGCCTTTGAAAAGACCGCAGTTCGTTCAGATAAAATCCAACCTGATCAATTACCTTAAGGAGTTTACTATGGCTACTTATAATGAAAGATACCAGCTACAAATATTACCTCGCGAGAAAGTATTTCGCGACCCAGTCCACGATTATATCCATATTCAGGATTCGATTATATTAAAGTTGATTGATACGGTTGAATTCCAGCGTTTACGTCGTATTCGTCAGCTCGGAACAGCTTCATATACCTTTCACGGTGCTGAACACAGTCGTTTCAATCACTCTTTAGGTGTTTATGAAATCACACGTCGCATCATTAATAATTTTGTCCGAAATTACCCTAGTGTAACGCCAGGTGACGGATTATGGGATGATAGTGAGCGTCTTGTTGCTCTATGTGCTGCGCTTCTTCATGATATCGGACACGGACCTTTTTCCCATACGTTCGAAGGTTTGTTCGATACAGATCATGAACTCGTATCTCAACAGATTATAACGTCACCCGATACTGAAATTAATCACGTATTAAAGTTAATGGGCGATGATTTCCCAGAAAAAGTATCGAGTGTCATTAATAAGACTTACCCAAATCAACAAGTTGTTCAATTAATATCCAGTCAAATCGATGCTGACAGAATGGATTATTTAATTCGGGATGCTTACTATGCGGGTGTGAGCTATGGAACGTTTGATATCACACGTATTCTGCGTGTGATTCGTCCTTTCAACAAGCAGATTGTCTTTGATTTCTCTGGAATGCATGCAGTTGAACATTATATCGTGAGTCGTTATCAAATGTACATGCAAGTCTACTTCCACCCAGTTTCTCGGGGTATGGAAGAAGTCCTTCGCAACTTATTAGCACGAGTAAAGTTTTGCTATGAGAACAAGCCAGATACTATGAAACATTCAATTGGGTTACTCATCCCTTTTTTAGAAGGTAAATGGGACTTGAAAGATTACTTACGTCTAGATGATTACGTTCTGAGTAGCTACTTCTCACATTGGTTGCTAGAAGACGATGAGATTCTAAGGGATTTAGCTTATAGGTTCTTAAATAGAAAACCATTTAAGTCACTGTTATCTAGCGATGATCAACGAGATGAATTAACTTCTTCAATCCAAAATGAAATGCGTGCCGAAGGTTATGATCCCGAGTTTTACTTTGGGGAGAACAGTTCTTTTGACTTGCCATATGATTTCTACCGTCCTGATGCAACAAGTACACGAACGCAAATTGACTTTGTGACTAAGCAAAATCAAGTCGTCGAACTTTCACAAGTCAGCTCACTAGTGCAATCTTTAACAGGAGTTCCAAGAGGCGAACAGCGCCTGTATTACCCTCGTGAGGTATTGCATAGTGTCCTGAAGATTCCTAATGAGGATTTAACACCTGATCAAGAAAAAATCATTGCAGCTTATAACGAAGAAACAAATGATGTAACGTTTAATATTCAACAAAGACTGTTTTAACAAGAGAAGAGGCTTCTGCCTCTTCTTTTTTCATATGATAGGAATACGGATCTTAACTCCCATACCAAATCTCATATGGTAGGAATACGGACCTTAACTCCCATACCAGTTTTCATATGATTGGAAACAGACTCTTGACTCCCATACCAGTTTTCATATGATAGGGATACAGCTCTTAACTCCCATACCAGTTTTCATATGGTAGGAATACGGCTCTTGCCTACCATACCAGTTTTCATATGATAGGAATACCGCTCTTAACTCCCATACCAGTTTTTATATGACTGGAAACAGGCTCTTAACTCCCATACCAATTTTCATATGACGGGGATACAGAATTACAAAAAAAACACGTCATTTAAGACGTGTTTTTATTATTTAATCTTGGTTCAAGTAATCTAAAGCGAACTCTACGTGTAATGACGCCATAATTGGCAAAGCGTCTTCGTCCAAGTTGAATTTCTCATGGTGCAACCCATATGAAGTATCATCAGAGCTACTTACTCCAACCCTAGCGTATGTTCCCGGAATCGTTGTTAAGAAGTCAGCGAAATCATCAGAGCCCATACTTGGTTCACCTTGCTTGATAACATTCGACTCACCAACTACTTTCGCTCCAGCACGTTGTGCGCGTTCAGTTGCTTCAATATCATTGATGTTAGGCGCGGCTGCGGGATAATTTTCAAATTCAATGGTTGCTCCAAATAACTGAGCGACATTATGAGCTGTCTCTTCAATTTTAGCTAAGAAGCGTTCGCGCGTTTCGTGGCTTAATGTTCGTAACGTCCCTTCGATTTTCGCATGGTTAGATACGATATTATAACGCGTACCAGATGTGAACTTCCCAATACCTATTACTGCTGGTTCTAGTGGATTCAATAGACGTGCGACTAGGTTTTGTAGCTCTGTTACGATATTCGCTCCTGCTGCTAAGGCGTCAATACCATCATGTGGCCGCGCTACATGGGCACTTTTACCTGTGACGGTAATTGTAAAGATATCACACGATGCCATCGTTGGACCAGGTACTGCTTGAACCGTACCAACTGGTAAAGCTGGTTCCACGTGCATACCAAAGGCTTGTTCAACGCCATCTAATAAACCACTTTCGATAAATTGGTATGCTCCACTTCCGATTTCTTCTGCTTGTTGGAAAGCAACCAACACTGTTCCAGCAAACTGGTCCTTGTGTTTCGCTAAATACTCAACCGCACCGAGAAGTCCTGAGTTGTGTGCATCATGACCACACGCATGCATAATCCCTTTGTTTAATGAAGGAAACTCATGATCGGTCGCTTCAGTAATCTCTAACGCATCAATGTCTGCACGCAGCAGTACTTTGCGATTGCGTTGAGTTTCAGACGCATCATTTTTTGTTCCAGTAATTGTACCTAACGTTCCGGTCTCGCCTACTTTTTCAAAAGGGACACCTAAGCTCGTTAAAACTTCTTGAATCTTCTCAGCCGTTTTATACTCTTTTAAACTTGGCTCTGGATGTTGATGAAAATGACGACGCCATTTTATAATTTTTTCTTTATTTGCTTGAATTTCTGGAATAACTTGTACCAATTTAGTTCCTACTTTCTAATACCTTTATCTCTTATTCTAACCTTCACTCTGAATCTTAGCCAACTGTTTGATTTTCGATATCAATATCGTAGTCTTCAAACACTGGTATCAACGAACCTTTACTTGATTCTTCGATGATTTTAGCTATTTCGTCTGTTTGGAATAATTCTACAATCTTTAGATATAATGGATTATCTTTGTCTTCTTCACGTGACGCAATCACGTTAATATACATTGGGTTAACGCTGTCTAAATCTGATGCATCCACAAAGATTGCATCATCAATTGTTAAACCAGCATCTGTCGCAAACCCTGTGTTAATAATAGAAGCATCCACATCTTGTAACATAACAGCTGTCATAGATGGATCTAATAATTCAAATTGAAGATTCTTTGGGTTATCTAAGATATCTTTATCTTCTGGGAAGATACCTGCCGCTTCGTCAACATCAATTAAACCAGCAATTTCTAAAGCTTGTAGTGCACGCCCATACGTTGATGGATCGTTGGGAATCGCAATCGTTCCGCCTTCTGGAATATCTTCAACAGATTCATATTTATCAGAATATAAACCTAAGGGAGTAATTAATGTGTTACCAATCGGTGTAATCGTTCCGTCGTTTTCATCATTCCATGAGAATAAAAATGGGTAACCTTGAGTTGCATTCAAGTCTAATGAACCATTTTGTAAGGCTTCATTTGGTTGGTTGTAATCTGAGAATAAAACTAACTCAATTTCAATTCCTTCTTGCTCCAACGCATTCGCGACGACAACGTCCCAGTAATCATAGGCATTCGCGCTCGCAAGTCCGATTGTAACCTTCTCTCCTTCAAATTCACCTTGGGCAAATGCACTTGTAGGTAAAATGCTAACTAAAGTAACAACAGCAACGATAATTGAATATAAAATCTTTTTCATTGTATTCCCCCTTATTTTATAAAAAGAGCGCAAGTAAACTCTACAATAACTTTCTAAAATGTAGAATTCACTTACGCTTTAAGCTTTGTCTTTTTTTATAACGACGTGTTATTCAGCTGATTCCTCAGATTCTTCTGACTCTTCAGTTGTTTCCTCTGAATCAGTTTCCACATCTTCTGTTGCTTCTTCATCTTCAGTCCACGCTGGAACGTCTCCACCGTTACTTGCTTCAGCTAATTGATCAGCTACCGCATCTGTTTGGTATAATTCAACGACTTTAGTGAATAAAGCATTATCTACATTATCACCATGCACTGCGATGATGTTTTTGTAATCATCTGGCAAGTCAGCTGGGTTCTCAGCATCTAAGAAGATAGCATCTTCAACACTTAAACCAGCATCTAATGCGAATGTGTTGTTAATCACTGCTGCATCCACATCTGGTAATGCTTGAGCAATTTGCGCTGCTTCTAATTCTTCGAATTGAATATTTAATGGGTTATCCGTTACATCATTAACCGTAGGTAAAATTCCAGCAGCATCATCCACTTCAATTAAACCAGCCAATTCTAAGCCTAATAAAGCACGCCCACCGTTTGTAGGATCATTTGGAATTGCGATAACTGCATCTTCAGGAATTTCTTCTATCGATGCAATCGTTTCAGAGTATACACCTAATGGTGTCACATATGAAAAGCCTAACGATTCGAGATTACCATCGTTTGCTTCATTCCATTCATTTAAGAAAGCAACGTGTTGGAAAGCATTTAAATCTGTTGAGCCATCTTGTAAAGCGACGTTTGGTTGGACGTAATCTGTAAATAAGACTAATTCAAGCTCGATACCTTCTTGTTCTAATGCTTGTTCAGCAACAAATTCCCAAACTTGTTCTTCTGCTTCACTTACAACACCAACCGTAACTTTTTCACCTTCAAATTCGCCTTGGGCTTGAACGGCTGAACTTGCGCCAACTAATAAACTACCTGCTAATGTTAATACACCTAATGATTTAATAAATTTTTTCATTGTAATTTTCTCCTTTTATTTGAATTATTCTGCGTCTTCTTCAGTTGATTCTTCTAACTCTTCTGATTCACTGCCTTCTTCTGCCGGCTCGTAATCTTCCCAAGCTGGTATGCTTCCACCGTTACTTGACTCGATAATGACTTCTGCAACATCTGCTGTTTGGTATAATTCTACCACTTTTAATAGTAATGGGCTCTCTGCGTCTTCTGAACGTGCCGCAATAATGTTACGGTATGTATCACTTAATTCTTCTGGTGTATCTGTATCAACGAAGATAGCATCTTCAGTTACTGATAGACCTGCATCTTCTGCGTGTCCTGTATTAATTACAGCAGCTGCTACGTCTGGTAATGACTGGGGAATCTGGGCTGCGTCTAATTCAACGACTTCAATATTTAATGGGTTGTCTGTAATATCATCTACAGTCGGCAATACTCCAGCTGCATCATCCACTTCAATAATCCCAGCAATTTCTAAAGCAAGTAAAGCACGTCCACCATTCGTTGGATCATTAGGAACAGCTATGCTGTCGCCTTCTACGATCTCCTCTACAGACGTAATCTTATCTGAGTATAAGCCCATTGGCGTCACTAAAGTAAAGCCAATATTTGCTAAATCTTCACCATTAGACTCGTTCCATTCCTCTAAAAAAGCAACGTGTTGGAATGAGTTTAAATCTAGAGAACCATTGGCTAAAGCTTCATTAGGTTGATTATAGTCTGTTAATAACGTGACATCAATTTCAATACCTTCTTGTTCTAACGCTTTGTCGGCGACATATTCCCAAACTTCAGCACCATTATCTCCTACAACTCCGATACTTACTGTCTCTCCTTCAAACTCACCGGCAGTATCTTCAGCGAATGCAATTTGAGTAGCTGATGCTAAAATTAATGAACTGGCTAATGCAACTTGTCCTATTTTTTTAATGAATTTTAACATGTCTTTTTCTCCTCTTATCTTTGACTATTCAGCGTCTTCAGTTGACTCTTCACTATCTGCTTCTTCACTTGTTTCTTCTGACTCAGCATCTTCACCAATTACGGGAGCATTCTCCCATGCTGGTTTGTCTCCATTGTTTGTTGTGTCATATAAAGCTTGTGCAACTTCTTCTGATTGATAGTACTCAACAATTTGTAAGTATAGTGGGTTATCTTGATTTTCTTCAAGGCCAGCAATCACATTTCTGTATGCTTCATTTAATTCCTCTGGATAATCAGCATCCACAAAGATTGCTTCTTCTAATTTAAGACCTGCATCTGTTGCAAAGTTTAGATTAATAAACGCTGCTGCCACATCTGGTAATGATAAAGCTAATTGAGCTGCATCTAATTCTTCAAACTCTAAGTTTAATGGGTTATCTGTAATATCATTCACCGTTGCTAAAGGACCTGCTTCATCGTCTACTTCAATCACTCCAGCCAACTCTAATCCTAGTAAAGCACGTCCACCATTTGTTGGGTCATTTGGAATCGCAATCTTATCACCTTCTTGTAATTCATCAAATGAAGCAATGTTTTCAGAGTATGCACCCATTGGTGACACGAATGTGTAACCTAGTCCTGTTAAGCTTCCATCATTGGCATCATTCCAATCTTCCAAGAATGCCACGTGTTGGAAAGCATTCAAGTCTAATGATCCATCTTGCAGGGCAATATTTGGTTGGATGTAGTCACTGAATAATACTAACTCAACCGAGATACCATCTGCTTCAGCTTTTTCAACCACAACATCCCAAACTTCTTCAGCTGGTCCTGGAACGATTCCGACCGTTACTTCTTCGCCTTCAAACTCACCTTGCGCTTGTACTGAAGAACTCACACCGACTAATAAACTCGCCGCTAAACCGACAACACTTAAACCATTTAACCATTTTCTCATTTTCATTTTCTCCTTTATGTATGTATATTTACCACTCAATTTAAACTTATAAACCTGATTGTTATCTACATTTGCCTACAAAAAAACTCCCGTCCTATGAAAAGGACGAGAGTATAAACTTCGTGTTACCACCTTAATTTGTTATTCCATCACTGAAACAACCTCTACCAGTACAGATTTTAAACTAAACGAATCATATACTGTGGCATCTCTAACGGGTGCATCCGTTCATCCTTATTGCTAAAAGCATTCAGAATGACCGCTCAGTGGCCATTTTCAACCTATCGTCACTTACTCATTTTCACCAACCATGAGCTCTCTAAAAAGTTTGATTTGTTTACTTTCCACGTCAACGCGTTTTATTTATCTGTTGAAACTATAATAGTACATACTTTTTTGTTTGTCAAACATTTTTTAAAATTTTGTGTTAAAATGTTAAATACTATTAGAGGAGTTGATGAGAATGGATTATAAAAACATTAATAAACACTTACTAAAAACGCCGGAGAATCTAATCCGAGTTTTCAACGATGAAATTAGCCATATTGAGAATCTATTATATTTTAATATCGGTGAGCCAGATTTTCCGACACCTGAGAATATTAAGCAAGCTGCCATCCAGTCAATCAATGACGACCAAAGTTTCTATTCCCACTCGCGTGGTGTGTATGAACTACGTGAAGCAATTCATCGTTATCTAAAACGCAAATATCAATTAGACTATTCTCCAGAAAGTGAAATCATCGTCACTGCTGGTGCGACTCAAGCTTTATTTCTCGCTATAACGGGATTAGTTAATCCCGGCGATGAAGTTTTAGTCGTTGATCCAAACTATGTTATCTATAATAGTCAAATTATTTTAGCTGGAGGAAAAGCTGTCGCAATTGATGTTAGTTCGAACGGCTTCAAACTCACTCCGGAACTTTTAAGTGAAGCTATTACAGATAAAACGAAAGCCATTATTTTAAACCATCCAACCAATCCAACTGGTACAACGTATACCTCAAAAGAAATTAAAGCACTCGCAGAAGTGATTAAAGAACATCAAATTTATGTGATTTCAGACGAAGTCTATTCAGAATTTAGTTATGGCTATAAACATACGCCGGTCGCAAAATTCATTCCAGAACTGACATTGTTGATTAATGGTACATCAAAATCGCACGCAATGACTGGATGGCGTTCAGCCTTCTTAGCAGGACCTACGGCGTTAATGGACTTATTATACCCAATGCATCAAGCCGTTTTAACCACCATTACGACCCAAGTACAGTACGCCAGCATAGAAGCGTATGATCATAGTGATGAATCCATCCAAATGATGTTGACAGATTATCAAGCACGTCGCGACTTTTTGATTGAAGGCCTAACTCAGATGCAATACGATTTCGTTACCCCAGAAGGTGCCTTTTATCTATTTGCTAAAGTGCCTGATTGGTATAATGAAGACGATTATCAATTTTGTCTAGACTTAGCATACCAAGCGAAGATTGCTTTAACTCCTGCTCAAATATTTGGTGAGGCTGGCCGAGGATACTTCAGAATCAGTTATGTTTCAAGTATGGATCATTTGAAAACATTGCTTGAACGATTGGTTGAGTTTGAAAATAATTATAAAAACAGAGTAGACTCATCACTTTAATTCCACCAAAAAACGGCACCCTTTAACTAGGTGCCGTTTTTCTATTTGTTAGCTAGTGATGCTCTAAATAATTCAAGTGCTATCTTGTATTACTGTTCAATCAGTTCAATCGTTGCTTTAGGAATAGAGCCACTTCCCTTTAATGCCCCGACCATCATATAGAATCGTTCAGGCAAGGCTAAGTCATCGACACGACCTGTAATATCTAAAGATATCGAATCTTCTTTGCCATCTTTGAGTTTTTGCATTAAGTCCGGTTCTACAATTGCAGCTGAACCCATCGCAAGAATATCTACGTAATTCAAAGCATCAAGTAATTTGTCCGGACTTGTTAAGTCTCCGGCACCCATGAGCAAAGTACGACCATCCAATAGATCTCTTACGATGGAATTGATGACTTCTCCTTCATGTTCACCTAATTGCACTCTGTTCTTATAGCCTTCTGGGCCAAATTGCGATAGATGAATATAATCCACGCCTAACTCAGCTACTTGATCAATTAAATATAAAGCATCGTCGAATGTATAACCTACTACATCACCATGAACCTCTTCTGGGCTCAAGCGGTAGCCAATAATAAAGTCATTAGCAGCTTGTTTCTCAACCTCGTCTTGCACAGCTTTAACAACTGCTAAAGGAAATGATGCTCGTTTTTCTCGCGTTCCACCCCACTCATCCTCTCGTTCGTTGGACAATTCAGAGAAGAATTGTTGGAGTAAGTAATGATTCGCTCCGTGAATTTCTACTCCATCGAAGCCCGCTTCAATCGCACGACGTGTTGCTTCTGCAAAATATTGTATATAGTCATAGACTTCTTGATTCGTAAAGCCCGTAACAGGATAGTCTAAAAATTCGAATTGCTTCTCACTAGGTCCATATACGGCTCCCTCATCTTTGTAAGAATACTTCGCCTGGCGACCAGGATGGAAAATCTGAAGTATCGCTTTTGCACCTTTAGATTTCATGCTAGCTGCCAAATCCTTCATACCAGCCGTATGATTATCCGATTGTATACCCAACCCATAACCAAACGCATTTCCATAAGGTCCGATATTTGCTGCACCTGTTATTAACATCGAACCTGTATTCGCTCGGCGTTTAAAGTACTTAATATCGTCGGCACCAACTTGACCATCATAACTCGACCCCACAGCTACCATCGGGGCCATCGCAAAACGAGATTCAAGCTTAATCCCATTCGAAAATTCAACAGAACTAAATAATCGTTCGTATTGTTGATTCATTAACACATACCTCCATGTTAGATTGCCTTAGATTTTGTTGAACATTTTCGCTAGGTGTTTATATGAATTCAATCGTTCCTTTTCACCATGAATCGGCGCATACACCATTAACTCATCAATGCCTAGTAATTGTCGCTCATCTTCTAAAATTGCTTGAACCTTTTCGGGTGTTCCTTTAATTAAGAAGCGCTTATTGTAGTGGTTATCTAAAAAGTTTTGTTCTTGCTCTGAGTATGTATAATCTTTCAATTCTTCTGGACTCACGTTTTTAATCATACGCCCTCGTGATAAAGCTAATTGTGATAATTCGGTTGGTTTAGCAAGGTAATCTGCTTCTTCTTCAGTATCTGCGACAATTACTGAATAACTCACCATAACCGATGGTTTTTCAAAGAATCGACTCGGTTGGAATTCATCACGGTATTGCTTGAATACTTTTGGATCCGTTTCTAATCCAAAGAATTTCGCAAAACTATACCCTAGACCCATTTCACCTGCTTTACTTGCTGATTGACCAGATGACCCAAGCATCCACGGTTGTGTCAATGTCAAGGTTCCTTGTGGCATCGCATTTGTACGACCATAATAACCGTCTGCTTGCTGATCTGATAGATAGTCTAAAATCACTTCAATCTTTTCATATTGATCATCAAACGAATTCGGCTTGCCTTGTGCAAGTGCAACAATTTCATTGGGTCCACTACCTGGCGCACGTCCCAGGCCTATATCAATACGGTCTGGCGCTAAGGCTGTTAACGTTTTAAAATTCTCTGCGATTTTAAGTGGCGAATAATGCATAATCATCGTTCCACCAGTACCTAAGCGAATCTTTGACGTTATAGCAGACATATAGGCTGCTAATAACTCAGGTGATGAACTCGCATGTGTCGGTGAATTATGATGCTCTGCAAACCAATAACGTTTAAAATTTAGTTTTTCTATTTCTTTTACGAAACGTGTTGTTCGCTCAAAAGCAGCCTCCGGCGTTTCCCCATCATTCATTGTAACTAAATCATGTACTCCTAATTCCATTTATATATCGTCCTCTCATAATGCATATTCTTATCTCTATTGTAACAAGTGAAGCCGTAAAATGATTGTTTTATGCTTTTTCTTACTAAAAAAATAGACAACCACTTTTTCGGTTGTCTAAAAGAAATATTTATTATATTGATCAGTTTGAGTTTATATATTGAGTTTTTGATAAATATTTATTCCTTTGTCAGTATCTTCTACAATGACATTACCCGGCGTATTTAATATAAGATATGTAAAGTAGAAATCACCAATACATCCGGCTGTATGAATAACTCCTACGAAAAGAAATATATAGACAGACATGACATCAACGAGTGTCAAAATAAGCATACCGAAAGTAATGAGCGTGAATGGTGCTAATAAAATCCAAATAAACTGATTGGCCGGATATTTATTCCCAAAACTACCCGCATATGCCATCCCAGCTTTAAAACCGTACACCACTTTTGCACCGGGTTTGAATATTTTGAAAAAAAGTCCATGAATTCCTTCATGAATAAACAGGATTCCGAAGCATAATATACTTGAAACGAAGAAGTCACTTGTACTTAAGTCTGCTTCAGCCAAACCTAAATATAGATAGGATATAAGCCAAAAAACAGGCACACTGGCTAGTAACACACCAATGCTCCATAGATTAATCTTCTTTATCAAATCTTTGTTGTCTAGTAAATTCACTTCGTCATATAAATCTAAATTCATTTCATCCCTCTTCCATTTAACATATATTCTATTCTAACAGATTCTCTTGTTCATTTTGTGGTTAATGGGATTTTACAATTAAGGGGTTTCATTATATGATTACTTAGATGACTATGACAAAGGGAGTGAGTAGATGGCTGGACATTCAAAGTGGAAGAATATTCAAAAACGAAAAAATGCACAAGATTCTAAAAGAGGAAAGGTATTTCAGAAATTATCACGTGAAATCTATGTAGCTGCAAAAGGTGGAGGGGACCCGGATATGAATCCCGCACTTCGATTAGTGCTTGATAAAGCAAAAAGTGCAAATATGCCGAATGACAACATAGATCGTGCGATTAAACGAGCGACAGATTCAGCTGATGGAGCGAATTATGATGAAGTCGTATATGAAGGTTACGGACCCGGCGGTATTGGTGTACTTGTCTATGGCCTGACAGATAATCTTAACCGTACTGGAACAAACGTGCGAACGGCTTTCAACCACAACGGTGGTAACCTTGGAGAGAAAGGCTCGGTAGCTTTTCAATTCGAACGTAAAGGTTATATTGCGATTGAACGTAAAGGTTTGGAAGACGATGAAGATACTCTAATGATGAATATCCTTGAATCTGGTGCAGAAGATATGGACATATCTGAGGAGGTCGTTGAAGTATACACTGCTGCAACTGATTTCACAGCTGTTCGTGATGCTTTAAGTCAACTTTACACGATCTCTCAAGCAGAATTAACAATGAAACCAAATATATTAGTTCCGCTTGATGAATCTTTAGTTGAAGAATTCGAAGCAATGATTGATATCATTGAAGATGACGATGACGTCACTGATGTGTATCATAATGCAGAGTATTAATTTCAAATAATAAACCAAGGAGACAGAATGAATTCCCTAATCGGAAAACGTTCTGTCTTTTCGAAGAAACACAAAAAGCATCTTCTCTATATGCAACTAAACAACAATTTCGCTATTGTGTCTATTATCTCGAATCAGAGGTTTACATTCATTCAAATACACCTTATAATAATTAAGTAAGTTAATAATTTTAAACAAAGAGGAGAATTTTTAACATGGCAGAATTTAAAAATGTAATCAAAAATCGTCGTTCAATCTATGCATTAGGTAACAACAGTGACTATTCAATCGAAGAGATTGTTGCGACAATTAAAGAAACTCAAAAAGATGTACCTTCAGCTTTCAACAGCCAAACTTCACGTTTAGTTGTATTAAATGGTGAAGCTAACATTAAATTTTGGGATTTAATCTTAAAAGTTCAAGAAGAAGTTTTAGACCAAGGCACTTGGGACTTCATGTCACCAATCATGCACGGTGCTAAAAATGGTATCGGTACTGTACTATTCTTCGAAGACCGCGATGCAATAGCAACAATGCCTACTCAAGGTCAACGTACTGAAGCATACAAACAAAACAACTCAGCTAACTCTCAATACGCTACTTGGTTAGCTTTAGCTGAAATGAACTTAGGCGGATCATTACAACACTTTAACGTTGGCTACGAACAAGGCTTCGATAAAGCAGTTCGTGAAATGTTCAACTTACCAGAATCATTTGAATTAGTAGCTCAAATGCCATTCGGTTCAATCGAACAAGCTGCTGGCGAAAAAGAATATATCGATTCAGACGTACAAGTTCAATTAATTAAATAATTATATAAAAATCCCTGTCAATTTCACAATTGACGGGGATTTTTTGCTTCAATTAACTAAATCGTTTTAATGATTTTCGCAAGATATAGATAGCAAAGACACAAGTTATCGCTTCAACAATCACTAAAGTTAACCATACACCAAGCAGATTAAACCACAATGACATCACAAGTAATACCGGAATAATGAGTATGAATCCACGTAAAGCAGATAATATTAAAGATGATCTTGCTTCATTAATCGCTGCTAAAAAGTAAATCACCATAAAATTAATACCTGTCAATAAAAATGACACAAAGTATAAAGGAATTCCCTGAACAGCAATCGCCGCTAATTCATGATTTTGTTCACGATTGAAAATCATAACTAAAGCATCTGGAAAGAAAAATCCTATTATAAAAATGATTACACTTAGGATACTTGCAGCAATTAGTGCTAATTTAAGTACATGTTTCAACTCTTTAGATTTGTTTCGTCCAAAATACTTACTTGCCAGTGGTTGAAAACCTTGGCCGAGACCAGTGAACAACGCAATCACAATTATATTAATATTTGCAATAATCGCATAGGCTGATACAGCAATATTTCCCACTAATTGCAAGAGAACAATATTGAATAAAAACATCACAACTGCGGATGAAAACTCATTGAAAAATGACGAAAAACCTAAATTCACTATCTCTTTTAACTTATTGAATGTCAGTGCAACTTTATTAAATTGTAGTCGATGATCTGGACGTCGCCAATGCAACCCAGCAATTAGAATCGATGTAATCGGTGAACAAACTGTCGCAATAGCAGCTCCACGCAGTTCCATCTGTAGCGGGAAGATAAAGATATAATCCAAGACAATATTCACAAGTCCCCCAGCCAACATCGCAATCATCGCTAAGCGCGGATTGTTATCATTACGCAAAAATGAAATGAACACAAAATTAAGCATAAATAAAGGAGAGAAAAACATTAAAATATCATAATAACTTTTCGACAGATGGAATATTTCTTCGTTCGCACCTAAAAAGCTCAATATGGAATCCGAGAAAAGCGTTGTGATAGCAGCAAAAATCACCGAAACAATTAGTGTGAATAATAAGGTCATATTAAATAACCGGTTCGCATCATCCTCTTGCTCCTTGCCTAAGGCAATCGCAAACAGCGTTGCGCCTCCAATACCAAACATCCAACCGATTCCGTTAAAGACATTAATCATTGGAAGAACAATATTCAAAGCTGCGATACCGTGTGCCCCTACACCGTTAGCAATAAAAAATGTATCAGCGAATATAAATAATGATTGCCCTAACATACTCAACATGGCTAGTGAAGTGTATTGAATAAATAATCTTTGTGTAGTCTTTTGATCTTCAACTTGTATCATTTTATTTTCCTCCTCAAACAAAAAAGGCCCCCTCCCTTTTGTTTCTACGACCTACACAAAAGGAAAAGAGCCTGACTAATTTATCCGGTGATAAACTAGTTGCTTTGATTTAATTAAATTTATAAGTATTGTATCAACCTCACTTTTTAAAGTCAATCATAAAAGTAAATGGGCAACGTTGTCTCATTTCAATAAAAAAAACAACTCCGATATAGTAATCGAAGTTGTTCTTAATTAATCTGGTTGTTTTGCGAAATAATTTTTTACTGCATATTTAAAAGTTGCAAGAAGATGCGCTCGAGCCTCTTGGGCGATCAGTGTGTTCGGTTGAATAATATCGAAGGCATGATAAGCCCCTTCGAATAATTTGAAATGCACTGGCACACCTGCATCAAGTAAGTAACCAATATAATTTACCGTCTCATCAAAGAACGGTTCGATTGTTCCGGCATGTGTGTAAGTTGGAGGTAATTTTGAATAGTCTTTTGCTTTTATTGGTGAAGCATAGATGGGTACCTGGTCGGTTTGATACAATGGACCTAAGTACATCTTCCATGCTAATTCATTATAATGACTATTCCAAATCGGCCCATTATTATTTTGAGCAGAAGTAGTCTGCATACTCGCGTCCAACATTGGGTATAAAGGCATCTGAAAAGCTATATTCACCTCTTCACGGTCTCTTGCTAAAAGAGATAAAGCTGCAGTCAAACCTCCACCAGCACTATTTCCGCCGACAAAAAGTTGATCTGCTCTTACTCCATAGTCATCCGCATGATCTTTTAACCATTTTAGCGCCAAGTATGAGTCTTCAACAGCTGTGGGATAAGGTGTTTCACCTGATAATGTATAATCGGGAGCAACAACGACGCACCCACTCACTTCAATAAAGCTATCAATAAAAATTGCATCTTGCTCAGGCGCACCTAAAGAATACCCCCCACCATGCAACCAAAGAAGACCGGGTACGCCTTGATCTGTTGAATCCCACTGATTCTTAGACTGTGTGAGGAAGATTTCTTTATCTGAATGCACACGCTGACGCGGTCGAAAAACACATAGTCTTAGTTGTGTTCCATCTTCTCTAGGAATCCAAACTTCTCGTAAGCGATTCGGGCCACTATATTTACCTCGTAATGACCGTTGAGATTGTTTTCCTAATTTTTTCATTGCCCATTGATTCATTTTAGGTTGTAATCGTTGTATCCATTTTCCTTTTCGTCGCAGTTCTGGATGTATCATATCTGCAGTTACTTTCATAAACGTCGCCTCCTTGTAACCTTTATTCTACTGGATTTAGGAAGATTGTGCATTTGATATGAACTCGTCCGTTGATGATTTGCTAAATAGCACATGTCTTTCTAAGCTGTGCCCACTAGAAAGATTAGGGTGATTAAATTCCTTGATAAAGCTCATACCGATTTTATTCATGACATTTCTTGATGGCTGATTTATTTTTGCGGTGAAACTATATATTGTTTTCAGATCTAAAACGTCAAATCCATATGATAAGCAAGCTTTAGCCGCTTCAGTTGCATACCCTTTCCCCCAAGCATCACGTTTGAGACGCCAACCTATCTCTGTACATGATGTAAAATCAGCATCAAACGTAGCTTGATGAAGACCTATATAGCCAATGAATTCCTCGGATTCTCTCTCCTCAACCGCATATAAACCATGACCCCTCTCGTCGAATTCAGCTTGAATTTTCTCAATAAAGTGTAATGATTGTTCTTTTGTTAAAGTCTTTGGAAAATAACGCATGACCTCTTCATTTTGATTCATACAGATAAACGGTTCGATATCCGCTTGCTTCCAATCTCTCAATATTAATCGTTCAGTTTGAAAATAAATCATTTTATTACCTCGAATTCTAATTATTTTATTGACATCTCTAACCCTTCTTGATACTATACCTAAATAGTAACGATTACTATTTGCGATCATATCTTTTAAAGGAGTAAACAATGCGTAACAACATTTTAATGGAATGCAAAGAAACTGGCGAACGTTTATACTTAACAACGAAAAATCACCGTAATAACCCTGATCGTCTTGAATTGAAGAAATATTCACCTAAATTAAGACGACGTACTTTATTCGCAGAAGTAAAAAAATAAGGAGGACACACACTTGGCAAAAAAATCAAAAATTGCAAAATACGAAAAACAACTCGCACTTGTCGAGCATTATGCTACATTACGTCATGAGTTAAAAGCAGCCGGCGATTACGAAGCGTTAAACAAATTACCCCTCGATTCCAATCCAAATCGCTTACGGTTACGCGATAATATCGATGGGAGACCAAGAGGATATATGCGTAAATTTGGTATGTCCCGTGTCAATTTCCGGAAATTTGCTCATTTAGGTCAAATTCCCGGTGTGCATAAAGCGAGCTGGTAAAACAATTAAAGGAGCAAACTAACTATGGTAAAAATGACTGTTTCTAGCGCTTATCGTGATTTAAAGAGTCCCAATATTAAAACACGTAAACGGGCTTTGAAATTAATTAAAGAAGCAAAACGACAAAAACTTATCTAACTACTGACTTTTTTCTCCATGAAAAAAAGTTTTTTCATGGAGACTTTTCATTAATATATACCTACTATATTTACCACTTTCAATCTATAATTTTATATTTTATTGACTTATATTTTGAATAAAGAAATTATTAACTTAAAATAAACGTATCGACATAATCCTTCCATATTTGGGATGACCTCGTACAAAGGAGAACATTCATGATGAAAATGAAAGCGTTTTTAATATTAGCCTTCGCCTTATTATCCATCGGTCTCATTACTCCAGTCAGTGTGTCTTATGCACAAGAAGAAAAAATTCTGAATGTAGCGATCGCCTCAGAACCTCCATCAATTGATCCAGCTTTAGGGAATGAGAATATATCTGGGGCTGTTATCCGTAATACCTTTGAACGATTAACATGGTTAGACACCGAAGGTGTTCCTCAACCTGCGGTTGCAGAATCATGGGAAGCAAGCGAAGATGGTTTAACTTACACGTTTCACTTAAGAGAAGGTTCTCAATGGACCAACGGTAAACCTGTAACGGCTCATGATTTTGAGTATAGTTGGAAACGGACATTGAATCCAGAAACTCTATCTCAATCTGCTGCTTTATTTTATATTATAGAAGGTGCAGAAGAATATAATGTTGGTGATGGATCTGCTGAAGATGTGGGTGTAACAGCTTTAGATGATTACACTTTAGAAGTGACTTTAATTAACCCTGCTCCTTATTTTTTAGATTTAATTAACGGACAAGCTTTCTCACCTGTACTTCAATCTGTGGTAGAAGCGGATCCAGGTTGGGCAACCGAAGCGGGTGATGGATATGTATCAAATGGTCCATTCACTTTGATTGAATGGGTTCATAATGGACATATTACATTAGGTAAAAATGATACTTACTGGGATAGTGAAAACGTTCATTTGGATCAAGTAAATATGCAAATTATCGAATCACAATCTACAGCGAACAACGCCTTTCAAGCTGGTGAGATTGACTATGTCGGTAATCCATTTACCTACGTTTCTTTAGATGCGTTAGAGATATACCGGGAGAATGGTCAGTTAACGATTGCGGATGAAGGTTCTGTCTACTACTACACTATCAATACTCAAGACGAGATTATGTCTAACTTAAACATGCGTAAAGCACTAGCTTTAGCCATTGACCGTCAGAGTTTAATTGATAACGTATTAAAAGGTGGAGAGAATCCTGCTATGGGACTTGTTCCTCCTTCAATTAATGGGTTTGAAAATAAAGAACCTTACTTCTCAGACAATGACCCAGAAGCCGCAAGAGAGTTTTTGAGTCAAGCTTTAGAAGAATTAGGTCTATCTGATCCGAGTGAGTTGACCCTTTCACTCGATTTTAATACGAGTGAAGCGCATTCAGCTGTTGCTCAATTTATTCAAAATAATTGGATCGATAATTTAGGTATAAACGTTGAACTTTCGAATGCAGAGTGGCAAGTACATCTCGATAATCTAGGCTCGCAAAATTACCAAGTAGCTCGTTTAGGTTGGTCTTCAAGATATAATGATGGAACATCACTATTAAACATGTACTTAACTCCGACTACTGGGAACAATTATACAGGATGGGATAGTGAAGAATATCGTAGACTACTTGAACAAGCAGATAGTGAATTAGATTCGGAAAAACGAATTGATCTATTAAAGGAAGCAGAGGCTCTCTTTATCGAAGAAATGCCCGTTATTCCAATCTACTACTACAGTAATCCGTATGTTGTGCAAGATCACGTCCTGAATATGGTCCCTGACTCACTTGGACATGTTAACTTAAAACCAGTGGATATTGTGCTTGAATAAATTCTCAGAAAGTAAACACTACCAATTCTTCTCTTCAAACAATGACAACAAGCTTTTTACACTCATACAATCGATTCAATTAATTGCTTACTAATCGATTAATCAGTTTAATCAGTTTAATCACCTGTTTAAACTGTTTCCAAAACAAACCCACTACTGTAGTGACCCCTTAAATCCGGACAAGGATTTAGGGGGTTTTTATATGGGAAAAGAATATAATAAAGAACTAAGATTGACCATTGTTAATGAAAATCAAGAAATTAATGGACAATTTTCACTTAATAATACTTCGTAAAATAATTGACCAGAGTGGTCATGTGTGTTAGGGTGTGAGTAAATTGACCAGAGTGGTCATTTATCGAAAGTGGGTGCTTCTTGTTAGAAAACCAACAATTTAATCGACTTGATGATGCAAAGAAAGAACGCATTTTAAATGCAGCTTTTAAAGAATTTGCTGAAAAAGGCTTTGATGACGCTTCAACAAATCGGATTGCTAAGGAAGCGAATATTAGTAAAGGAAGCTTGTTTAATTATTTCAATAACAAGGAAGACTTGTTTAAGTATTTAATTGAATTATCTTTAAAACGCATTAATACAATGTATTTTCAGAAGGTTAATTATGACATTACTGATATTTTCGATCGGATTATTCATTTTTCACAAATTAAAAGTCAAGGATATCCTAGATATAAAGATACGTTTGATTTTCTAGGTCATATTTTTGTAAATATTTCACGTTATACAACTATTTATGAAGGCTTAGCACAGGCACATCAAACAATTAAGCAACAAGTTGATAATGTATTAAATAAAGATATTGATTTAACAAAATTTCGTGAGGATATTGATGCTGAGAAAGCATTGAATCTAATTTATTGGTCGATAGAAGGTTATCGCAGCAATCTTGTGACGCATTTTTCTGATAAGGATTTTACAGAAATAAATCCCTCAGACTTAACACCACTTTATGATGAATTTTTTGCTTATATTCATTTATTGAAGACGGTATATTACAAACCAATATATGTTACTGACGGTTCTAAATAAGGAGGACAAAATGTCAAACGTAATTGAAGTACAAAATTTAACGAAAAGATTTGGTAAGTTCACAGCATTAGATAAGGTCAATCTTAATGTTAATAAAGGCGAAGTCCATGGATTTATTGGGCCAAATGGTGCCGGTAAATCAACTACCATTCGTGTTTTATTAGGTATGTTAAAAGCTAATTCAGGTCTGGTTAAAGTATTTGATCAAGATGCTTGGCAACAATCAGTAGATATTCATAGACGCATTGCTTACGTACCAGGAGACACTAATCTTTGGCCAAATCTAACCGGTGGGCAAATCATTGATTTATTGCTGAAGATGCACGGTGGTCAAGTGAATCAAGAACGTTTAGAGGATTTGATACAACGCTTCGAACTTGACCCTACAAAAAAGAGTCGGACTTATTCTAAAGGAAACCGCCAGAAAGTTGTCTTGATTGCCGCTTTTGCAGCAGATGTGGATTTATATATTTTAGACGAGCCTACTTCTGGTCTGGACCCGTTAATGGAACGTCTTTTCCAAGAACTTATCTTTGAAGCTAAAGAAAATGGAAAAAGTGTTCTCTTATCAAGTCATATTTTATCTGAAGTGGAGCGTCTGTGTGACAGTGTTTCCATTATTGGTAAAGGCCAAATAATTGAGTCAGGTACGCTAGATGAGTTGCGTCATTTAACTCGAAATAAATTAACAGTTCAAACTGAAAAACCGATGAATAATTTAGCTCAATTAGAGGGTGTTCATGAATTAATTGAAATGGATGGGAATCGCTATCAGATGCAGATTGATAGCCCTAAACTTAATAAAATTATGCAACATTTCTCAAATTTTAATCTGATAAATTTAGAAAGCCAACCGCCTACTTTGGAAGATCTATTCTTACATCATTATGAGAATCCGCAAGGAGGTCAGTAGTCTATGCTCACACAGCTTTTTAAAGAGACTAACCGAATTTTTAGTTTGCTATTGCGTCAACATCGGCTAAATATTATTCTTTGGCTAATTGGGATTGTTGGACTGACTTTAGGCGTGGCTTACGTTTACCCTATGATTTACGAAAACCAAAGTGACTTGATGGGCTTAGGAATTACAATGCAAAACCCTGCCATGACTGCGATGTTAGGTCCTGCACAATTACCAGCGGACTACACAGCTGCTATTGCTTTTGCTGGAGAGATGTTGTTATTTACAGCAGTTGGAATGGCCGTTATGAACATTTTATTGGCTAGCACGACAACACGGTTGGATGAAGAGGAAGGTAGACTAGAGCTCGTTCAATCATTACCCGTTGGGAAATTATCTTATGCAACTGCTGCAACTTTATTAATGTTTTTACTCAATGCAGCCATTACATTAGCAATTGCTATTGGCCTGGGTCTCATGGGCAATGCTGATTTTACTTGGGAAGCTTCATTTTTATATGGGGCGGTCCTTGGAGCTACTGGATTATTCTTTTCAGGTGTCACCTTTATTGCTGCTCAATTGAGTGAGACAACTCGAGGAACGCGTAGCATCGCATTCTCTGTGCTCATTCTTTCATATATTATTCGTGCTTTTGGAGACGTTAGTAATGAAACATTGTCCCTTTTTTCTCCTTTAGGTTGGACAGTACGAACAGAAGTATTTGCTACTAATGAATGGTGGCCAATTATTGGATTGATTGTTGGGGCGGCGCTTTTGATTGGAGTCGGTTTTATATTAAATCATCGTCGCGATATTTTCCAAGGTTTGTTGCCCCAATATCCTGGTAAGAAAAATGCTTCTTGGTTCTTGAAAACTTTACCTGGTTTTGTCTGGAGTCAAGAAAAAGTAAAATTAATTTCATGGTCTTTAGGAGTCTTCCTTATAGCAACGGCCTTCGGTGCGATTTTAGGTGATCTTGAAACATATTTTGCTGACATGGATATTTTGCAAGCTTTTCTACCAAATTTGGACACTGCCTCTTTGACTGAGGAATTTATTCGACTATTGTTCGCAATTATGTCCCTATTTACCAGTATTCCTGCTGTGACTATGATAACGAGTCTGAAACACGAGGAAGATGTTGGACGATTAGACATTATTTACAGTCGATCCGTTTCGAGGACTAAGTTGCTACTGACCTATTATTTAATCGGTTTAGTATTTATTGCAATGATGCAACTTTTAATGGCAGTTGGTATTTACTATTCTGCGAGTTTTATGATGGATGAGCCTTTATCACTCGTAACTTTTGTAGAAATAGCCTTGTTATATATCCCTGCCATTTGGTTTCTATTAAGTTTAACTACTTTCATACTAGGATTCGTTCCTAAAGTCCTACAATTGATTTGGCTTTACTTAACGTTCTCTTTCATCGTGAGTTATTTAGGTAATCTAATGGAGTTTCCAGAATGGTTAAATAACTTATCTATCTTTCACCACACTCCGGTGGAATTTGATGTATACCCTTTATTGGCCATTAGCGTATTAGCTATTGTACTTTCGTCGCTTGGTTTTGTTGCTTATAACCGACGTGATTTGAATAATTAATGACTATAACTAATCTTTTTTGATAGGTTGGGAACAATAGCTACTGATTGTGCCGATAATTCTCAAAAATACGCAAAAAACCGCTAAAGTTGTAAATACTTTAGCGGTTTTTCTAATTAGTTTCTCTAATTCGGTTGCGGTAATCATTGACGAAGTTAGGCCAATCCGTCTTAATAACATTCACCCCGTATTTTCGCATAATGCTCCATACATAGGTCTCACTACCTAATATTGCCGCTGTGTCATCCAGCACATCGAATAATTTATATTCTCTACCTAAATGTTCTGAATTCGCAATAATCATCATATCTTGATTAATCATCTTGTTTAGCCAATTGCTTTCTAATAGTGAATGATTATTTAAATCATCAATTCGCAAGTCTACTCCAATTAACCGAATGTTATCGTAGGCTTTTACACGTTCAAAATCTGCTTGTTCGTAAGCAATCGCAACGAATGGTATATTCAGATTAGCCTTATTCAACTGTTCTAAATACTTTGGCTCTGCAGGGGCCTTAAGGAATAATAAATCTTTCTTGCCTGATCTTACAAGCATCTCGAAAAAAGCTTCATCTTCCCAGTAGTCCGACGACCGATCAATGTTGACGATATAATTTAATGGAAGCCAGTCTAAAAAATCTTTTAATTTCTCTACTCGGTACCCTGATCTTTCCGCATTCGAATTAAGTAAAACTAAAGAATCGATCTCTTCAGAAGTCATCTCTTCGAATTCTTTGTCAACGTTTAATAACATTCTTACGCTGAGTTTATGGAACAGATAATATACACCGTCAGATGACCGGCATACATCGACTTCAATAATATCTGCACCTGCTTTTTTAGCCGTTATCGCAGCTTGGCGAGTATTTTGAATTACGTTACCACCCCAAAATCCACGATGGGACATGATTAAAAACTTTTTATCATTTTTTGTTTGTTTAATTATATTTTCACTCATTATATTCTCTTTCTTTTAATTATTACTTTAAGTTAGTATAAAACAGCTTACTTGGTAAGACGTGTAATATATATAAAGTTTCTGTTACAATTATGTAAAGGGCATACATTATTAATCCCATGTAATTGTAATCGATTACCACACTTGTTCATTATAACATCCACTTGAGGGTTTGGAAATGATTTTTCTATGAATATTTATAATATTAAGTGAAATCGTTCGTAGAGTGACCTTTTATATTTTATATAATATTACTTGCACATCTTTTTTTTATGTGTTATCTTAAATTCACATTAGAAAACAATGAAGCTTTAAGGAGAATTCGTATGTATCTGTTAACAAACACAAAACAAAACAACGTCGTCGTCGACGCTGTCAGGACTTAGCTTATTCGAGTAAATTTCGAGTATACGCCAAGTCCTATTCGTGTTTGTTGACAGAATAGGCGTTTTCTTTTTAAAAGCCCTATTCTATCCAACAAGATAGAATAGGGCTTTTTATTTTTTCTATTGAATTATAAAAGGGAGATTATTATTATGAAACTAAGAAAAATTGGAATTACTTTATTATCAATGTTGACTTTAGGTACAAGCTTCTCATCGGCTATGACAACTGCAAATGCTCAAGATCAAGAACCTATTCGTATTGGTGCTAACTTAGAACTATCGGGCTATGGATCAGCTTATGGCGTGCCTATTATTGATAATCTTACTTTAGCTGCTGAAGAAATTAATGAAGCCGGAGGATTATTAGGTGGACGAATGATTGAAATCATCGATTATGATAATACATCAAATAAAACCGAAGCAACTTCTATCGCTACTCGCTTAGCAGAAGAAGATGTATCAGCAGTAATTGGCCCAGCAACCTCTGATATGATTTATGCATCGCGTCCTTCTGCTATAGATAGTCAATTGCCAACAATGTATCCAGTAGGAACTTCAGATGATTTAACAATAGATGATAATGGGGATGTATTAAGTAATATTTTCCGCTTAGCCTTTACTTACTCATTCCAAGGGCAAGCAGCCGCAAGATTTGCGGTAGATGAATTAGGCGCAACCAACGCAGCTGTGATTACAGACCAATCAAATGATTATTCGGTTGGTTTAGCGAATCCTTTCAAGGCTGAATTTGAAGCTTTAGGCGGAACAATTGTCGATGAACTTTCTTATAACGGTGGCGAGCAAGACTTTATGGGTATTTTAACGTCATTAGCTGCAATGGATTTTGATGTTTTATACATTCCTGGCTTCTTCAGTGAAGGAGGAATCATCGTTCGTCAAGCTCGCGAGATGGGGATTACACAACCTATTTTAAGTGGTCATGGTTTTGCGAGTGATACGTTAATTGAAATTGCTGGCCCTCAAAATGCGACTGAATTATATATTACATCTCATTTCCATACTGGGAGCGAGAATCCAGGTGCACAAGAGTATGTTGCCAAGTTTGAAGAGCGTTATGGAAACTCACCAGATACGTTTGATGCTTTAAGTTACGATGCTGCTCACTTAATTTTCCAAGCGATTGAAGAAGCAGGTTCAGATGATCCCGCTGCGATTCGCGATGCAATGGAACAAATTCAATTCGAAGGAATTACAGGTGCTTTTCAATATGATGAATACCATAATGCGGTAGAATCTGCACCAATGTTACATTATATAGATGGTGAAGTTGCTGAAGTATTTGAAGTTGATGGGAACTAATTAAATAAATAAAGCAGGACAAACTCATTCAGTTTAGTTTGTTCTGCTTTTTATTTATCTGAAATAAGTTATGGCAAAAAAATAACCCTCACTCGTTAAGAGTAAGGATTATTTTAAACTGATGTACTGTTATGCCGAGGGCCGGAATCGAACCGGCACGGTAGTCACCCACCGCAGGATTTTAAGTCCTGTGCGTCTGCCAGTTCCGCCACCCCGGCATGTCGGTAAAAAGTGGTTGGTCGTGACAACGACAAAAAGAAGTATACCATCTATTTGTATGTTTTGTCAACACTATCCTAACTATTTAATAGTAAGTTCCATCTGATATTATTTATTTAACTAAGTAATATGTTGATGTAACCACTTTTGATATCTATTTTAATAATACTTATAAAGTGTAATCTATAATTTTTTCGAAAAAAGGTTATAATAGATTTGAGTATTTAAATAGGAGGTATTATATGAAATTAGGGATATTAAAACCAAGCAATCCTGGTGAGAAAAGATTAACACTACTACCAGAACATATTGAAGGCTTTGAAAATGACATATTAGTCGAGGCTGGTTTTGGTGAAAGTCTTGAAGTAACAGATAAAGAATATGAGGATAAAGGATGTACTGTCCTTTCGCGAGAAGAGGTTTATGCACAAGCCGATGCGATCTACTCGATGAAAGGTATACCTGAAGAGGAATATGAGTTATTACAAGACAACCAAATTATTATTGGTTGGGTCCATCCACAAGCTAAAGGGAAAGCGTTTATGGAAGGAGTCGCAACTGATAAACATCTGCTTATCTTAAATATTGATAATACAAATCCGACGATTGCTTTTGAAGATAAGATTGAACCTATTCCATTCATCCGAAGTAATTTCACTTACAAAAATAGTGTCACTGCTGGCTATGTTGGTACGATTCACTCGATGTTGAGTTATGGAAAATTATTCAGCTCAACTACTAATATTGCGATTCTTGGTTCAGGTAACGTATCGCAAGGTGCAATGAACGCAGCGTCGAAACTTGGTGCCATTGATAATATCCGTATGTTTTACCGTAGTAACATGGATGAGTTCTATGCATCCTATGACGAGTATGATGTGATTATTAACGGAATTGCGGTATCTGATCCGACAAACCATATGTTGACTCGTGACCATGTTAAAAACATGAAAAAAGGAACACTCGTTGTAGACTTGGCTGCACAACCTGGCGAAGCGGTTGAGTTCAGTAAAGAAACGACTTACGACGAGCCTCTACTTAAAGTTGATGATATCTTTGTATACTGTATTCGTAATATTCCTTCTTTAGTCTACCGTACGGCGAGCGATGTCTTATCGGAGTCATTTAGTGACTGGGTGTTTAAACGTAATTTAAAAGACTACATCGATTTAGCTAAAGAACACGGCTATACAACAAAATAATGTTATCAAACTGAGTAACGTTTCGGTATTCAGTTTTTCTAAATTAATAATTAAGGCAATTCATTACAAGTGTGATAGCCTATTCAAAAAGAGCTGAGTGTTTATCTCATCTCTTTTTTTGTATAATCAATTAGAGTCCTCACAATCGTCTTTCAGATGAATACGTGATAAAGTGAAGATAATAAAAGGACATTAAGGAGGAATCATTATGCTTGAGCACCGCCAAATGACTTATATAAAAGAACAAAAAGAATATTCTTATGAATTTTATCATCTATGGCAAGCTAACCAAAACGAAATTCAATATTTAATCGATCAGTTTAATATTCCTAAGGATTTTATCACGAGTGGGTTAGACTCATATGAAGTGGCGCGGTGGGAATCTTTTACTAATGAGGAAGGTGAAGTCTATACATTATCGCTCTTTAATTACCCGTTCAAAGAACAAACTCATGATTTCCGTGATGTTTATCGGACGGCTCCAATCGCGATTGTATTTAAACCCGGCTTGGTCATAGTAACCAGTGTTGATTCACTAAAATCCTTAGATCTCATGACGCATGAAAGACTTAATTCCTTTGATGGTTTAGATGAACTCGGTTTAATGCTGAGTATACTTTGGTTTGTCTCTAGATTGTTCATTGTACTTCTGGAAGAAATTGATCAGGAAATTCGTGCTTTAGAGGTCGACGTCACAGAAACAACCAAAAATGATGTTTTCTACCGCTTAATGAAACTGAATAAAGCACTCGTTTTCTTTAATTCCGGGATAACTAACGACCGTGAAGTACTTGAACGTTTAAAAGAACAGTTTAAACACTTACAAGTAGATGATAATGATTTCCGTCATTTACGTGATGTGAACGTTGAACTCCATCAAGCAAATGGTATGGTGCATGAACTGAAACAGCTCAACGAAAAAGTCAGTGATATCTTATCAAGTGTCGTGAACAATAATATGAATCAGATTATGCGCATACTAACAGTTTGGTCAATCATACTAACTATACCAACGATTATAACTGGTGCCTGGGGAATGAACGTCCCTGTTCCTGGAGAAGAAGCGCCTCCTGCGATGTTCTTAATTGGAATTATAACTTTAGCTTTAATGTTCATCGGTTACTGGCTATTTAAACGGAATAAATGGCTATAAAACCACACTGGTTAAAGTGATCAAACTGGTTAAACTATATAAAACACCTCTTGGCCCAACTTTCATTGGGCCAAGAGGTGTTTTATATTTTGTAACTAACCTAAGATTTCTTCTGCTAAGGTACGAGCAATTTCATTTAAATTGTCGCGGTTACGACCTAATTCTAGGCGAATGATAGGCTCTGTCGCACTTGAGATGAAAATGTCAATCTCTGCATCCATATCTGCTGTTCCGGCCGTCTCAATTGTAAAACGGCTGATAGATTTGTATGGAATACTTTGGATATCACGCTTCGTTCCAACTCCTTGAACGTCAATTAATATCAGTCGTTTGTTTGTAAAAACAATAAAATCGCGAATGAGTTTATAAGTTGAAACAACTTCTTCTGTCGATGTTAGAATGTCTTGTACAATATTCATAGCACTTGCGTTATCAACTTTACCAGCTTTTCCGGTTAATCGATCAAATAGTGACATCTCAATTCCTCTTTTCGTAAGTTTGTTTCTCTAATTATATCAGATTGCATCTCTTAGCTAAAAACTAATGCGTCGCCCCACCTACAGCTTGGATATCGCCCTTGTCATTATATTCAACGATAGCTTCAATGGCTGCTTCAATTCCACGTGCCATATCAGTTAATGACATCGCAGGTTGATTAGGTTTATCAAGCACTTGTTCTGTCATAAATGGAATATGCATGAACCCAGCTTTTACTTCTGGGAACTCTTTGTCTACTAAGTAAAGTGTTTGGTACATAATGTGATTACATACAAACGTTCCAGCAGTATTGGAAACTGATGCAGGAATCCCAGCGTTCTTCATCGCCTCAACCATCGCTTTGATGGGTAATTTAGTAAAGTAAGCCGGTTGGCCGTCTTCTTGAATTGCCACATCAATGGGTTGGTTTCCTTCATTATCAGGAATACGCGCATCGTCTTGATTAATCGCTACACGTTCAGGCGTCAAGCCCATACGTCCACCGGCTTGACCGATATTTAAGACGATATCTGGTTTGAATTCATTCATTTTCTCACGAACCACATCGGCTGACGTGTGAAAAACAGTTGGTATTTCTAACTTTTCAATTTGCGCTCCACTTATTGTGTCTGGCAATAATTTTACTGCTTCGATAGCAGGGTTAATCGCTTCTCCGCCAAATGGATCAAAACCTGTTACTAAAATTTTCATAATATATACTCCTCCTTGTTACATGAATGGTAAGTAGTACATTAATACAACATGAACTACAATCATAATAAGTGCGAATGGCACTTGGTCTTTTATGACGCCAAATTCACTTTTCATCTCTAATAATGCTACAGGTAATGCATTAAAATTACCAGCCATAGGGGTCATTAACGTCCCACAGAATCCAGCTGTCATTGCTAAAGCTCCAGCAATAATCGGATCCGCACCTAGTGAGAATACGAACGGTACTCCAATTCCTAATGTAATCACTGTAAAGGCTGCGAAGGCATTCCCCATCACCATTGTGAATAGAACCATTCCTAAAACGTAAACTAATACACCCCAGAACCGACTCTCAGCAGGGATAATTCCTTGAACCATACCTGAAACAACATCTCCAACTCCAGCAGCTGTAAATACTGTTCCTAAAGCTCCTAGTAATTGAGGTAAAATACCTGTTGTTGATACTTGTTGAATCATTCGATCACTTTCTGGTAATAACGTTTGTGGACCACGACGAATCGTGAATAATAAGGTCAATGTTCCTAGTAAAGCTCCTAGTCCTAAAACTGATTGACTTAAGGCTGGGAAAACTTGAGCAATAACTAGTGAAGATATCGCCAAAATCATTACAGGCACAAAGATTCGATTTCCAGTTCGATCTGCATTCTTTTGCACAACCTCTTCTGGCGTCGCTTTGATTTGCCCAATAGATACTTGTTTAAATAATGTAATTGCTCCAATTATAAGGACTAACAATCCGTTAATCATATTCGGAATATAACTTCCTCCAACGAATAACACGCCAAGTATGCCCCAAAATAACGTTGTTCCTATACGTGTAGGATTCGTTGCATCATTGAATACACGGTAAGCTGTATAAAGTAATTGTAAACCGATGACGATATACATAATTTCTAAAATTGTACTTGCGAATTGTTCCATTGATTTCCCCTCCTACTTTCTCGTTTTTGTTTTATTACGTAATTGACGGTCAAAACGCCAATTGAAAATCGCACCTAACACAAGTGCAATAATTGCAATTGGGATTGACGCAATCGCTAATGAACTTTGGTTACCGTTCAAACCTAAATCAAAAAGCGTTGCACTAATTAACTGAATTCCTGCTGAACCTGCGAATGTGTTCTGAGCAAAAAAGTTTCCATAGTTATCAGCTGCTGAAGCACGTGCTTTAATTTTTTCCAGATCTGCTTCACTTAAATTATCAGCTGTATCTGTTTGTGCTGCTGCCTCTGCCATTGGGTAGATCAGTGGGCGAACAAATTGTGGGTGCCCTCCTAATCGTATTGAAAAGAAGCCTGATAATTCACGAATGGCTTGATACACTGTAAATAACCCACCTGTTGAAAGTCCTTTAATCTTTTCAATTACACGCACTGCTTGCTCCTTTAATCCAAAAGTCTCTGATAAACCAATCATAGGTAGCGTTAAGAAGAACAACGTCACAAAACGCTGATTTGTAAATGCCTCGCCTAATATAGTTAAAAACTCTGTGAATGAAATACCTGACACTAACGCTGTTACTAATCCTGCTATAACAACCGTTGCTATTGTATCGAATTTTAATATAAACCCTAAAACGATAATGACAATACCTATTAATTTAATCCATTCCACTTTATTACCTCCTCGTAATATTTATAACTTACCAAAATAATATCTAATTCTACCATAAATGAAATAATGATATAACAATAGAAGATACTTTTAATCATTTTCAAATACAGATACAATAGAAGAAATAAGTTAGAAATGAGTTTTTAAAATGAAAATACAACGTATTACAAATAATCAATCGCTTTTTTCCGAGGATTTACATAAACTATATTTAGAAGCTTTCCCAGAGAATGAACGCAAACCTATCGACGCTCTTTATGCCCATCAAGAAGCAGGTTTTTCGGATGTCTTTGTTATCCTAGAGGAAGATAATTCCTTTGTAGGCATGATCACTACGCTAAAACGACCTCAATTAATGTTTGTTGAGTACTTCGCGATTGCGCCAGAATATCGAGGTCTTGGTTACGGATCTAAAGTTCTGTCGTTGCTTCATAATAAATACAAGGATGTTCCTATTTGTTTAGAGATTGAAGTTGTAAACACCGAAGCAGGCATTCAAGATGAGCGCGTACGGCGTTTACAATTTTACGAGAACAACGGGTTTCAACAGTTGAATATCGTAGTCAATTTGTTTGGTGTAGAATTTGAATTATTAGGTACAAGTTCTGATATTCGTTTTGAAGATTACGCTTTGCTTTACCAACAAATTCACGGTGAAGCCATCAAAGAAGTTCTTTATTTAATTAAATAATATATAGAGGTGATTTTTTGAATAAAAGATATTTGAATTACTCATTGCTTGCTCTTATACCTTTTCTGATTATCATTGTCATCATTACATTCAATATGAATACTATTCAGCACATTGATAATCGCGTCACACTGTCGATAATTTCTTGGCGTACTCCTCAGCTAAGTTCCTTTTTTAGTGCTGTTACGATTCTGGCAAATCCAACTAGTGTGGTGGCAACTGTTTTAATCTTAACAATTATTGCCTATGTCCTAACTAAGCGATTCCACTTACCATTATGGATTATATTAACAAATTCAATTGGTAGTTTAGGCTTGAATCCTTTAGTAAAGAATATCATCCAACGCAGTCGACCTGATGAAGAGCTGAGGTTAGTGCAAGAAGCGAGTTACTCTTTTCCAAGTGGTCATGCCTTTGCATCGATGGTGGCCTTTGGCTGTGTGATTCTGTTGTTGTTACTATTTTTGAAGCCAAGTGCGTTTCGTGGCGTGTTGATTGTGTTATCTTTTGTTACTATTTTATTAATCGGTTTCAGTCGTATATTCTTAGGAGTTCACTATTTAAGTGATGTTGTGGCTGGGTTCTCACTAGGCTTATTCTGGCTATTCATATCACTGAGTATCTTTATTCCAAAGACACCTAAAATTCGGGTTAAGGAGTAAATGGGACAACGTTGTCTCATTTATTTTGACAAGACCCTAAACCCCTTGAACAATGCTAGTTAGAACTAGTTTTATCCAAGGGGTTTTTATATTCTATAGTGGACCCATCTCTTCTAAATAATCATCCAAACGTCTTTGCCATTTGATGTGATCTTCCTCACCAATCGTCCGAATGACTTGGCAAGGATTGCCTGCTGCTAATACGTTATCTGGGATATCCTTTGTCACTACTGCGCCAGAACCAATCACAGTATTACTTCCAATAGTCACACCCGGGTTTAAGATTGCTCCAGCTCCAATCCAGACATTATCACCAATGGTTACAGCTTGTCCATATTCCACACCCTTGCTTCTTACATCGACGTCGAGTGGATGATTGGCCGTATAAATTCCAACTCGAGGACCAATCAAAACATTATGGCCAATAGTTATAGGTGCAATATCCATAAAGATACAATCTAAATTCGCAAAAAAATTATCGCCTGTCTTTATATAATTACCATATTCACAATAAAAAGGCGGCTCAATATATGCTTGTTTACCTATGTTTGGTATTAAGTTACATAATAATTCGGACCGTTGATCTAATTCATCGACGGTTGTCTGATTAAACTCTTTAACGAGAAGTCGGTTTCGACGATTCATTCTTGCAAATTCAGGATCATCTGGTAGGAACAAATCGCCAGCTTCCATTCTCTCTTTTTGAGTTCTCATGTATAAATCCCCTTTATTGCTATCATAATATTTGTCATTAATAAAAGCTAGCGGTATAGTGAACTCATAAATTTTTTTAAAGGAAGAGATAATATGAAAGATGTCATGATTATTGCGAACCCTTCTTCAGGGCAGCGTCAAGCAGAAAAATATGCACATCAAGCAAAAGACATACTTGAAGCCAATGGACGTCATGTAAAAATAAACTTAACTGAATCAGGTGAAGATGTTACAAAGTTTGCTAAAAAAGCCGCGCATGAAAGATACAATACTATTGTTATTTTAGGCGGTGATGGTACGGTATCGCTGATGGCAACGAGTTTAAAAGACGCGACTTATCGTCCAGAGATTGCAATTCTTCCAACAGGAACCGTGAATAATGTCGCTCGTGCATTGAATATTGAAGTAAACCTAGATGAAGCCGTCAAAGCACTTCCTCTACTCACACCAAAAACAATCGATGCAGGTCAAATTAATAACCAAGTTTTCTTGAGTTTGGTTTCAGCTGGTACGATTCCTGAAAGTGTCTTTGATGTCAACGAAGAAGAAAAAGAACGTTTGGGACCTGTAGCTTACTTAGTCAAAGGGCTTCAAGCATTAAATGAACAAAAGAGTTACCGCCTTAGTATTAATATTGATAACAAAGTCGATGAGTTTGAACTGGACCTCTTGATGATTGGAGTTTCTAGTAGCGTGGTCGGTTTAAAACATTTTTTTAAAGGCGCTAGCTATGATGATGGTAAGTTGCATGTCTTTGGGTTAAAGAAAACTACACTAGGTGATAGAGTCGGTAGTATCGCTAATTGGATATTCAATGCAGAAAATGTCCAAAATAATGGTGTATTCACTGTAGATGCGGAAAAAATTAAGATTGAATTATTGAACCAAGATGTCAGCGCACAAGTTGCCGTTGATGGCGACGAAGGCCCTTCCTTCCCAGTAGAAATAAGCATATTACCAAATTACTTAACTGTTTTAACCCCTGATGAATAGTATTGTTAATCCTAACAATGAGGATTGTTAGGATTTTTTATTTATACGCCTAACTGCCCTTATCATGTGCTGACAAGGTCAGTTAGGCGTCTTAAGCATCCGGTCATGTGCTGACAAGGCGAGTTAGAACCCTTAAGCGCCGGGTCATGCGATGACAAGGGGAGTTAGACACCTTAAGCGCCGGGTCATACGGTGACAAGGTGAGTTAGACGCTTTAAGCGCCGGGTCATACGGTGACAAGGTGAGTTAGACGCTTTAAGCGGCGTGTCATACGGTGACAAGGTGAGTTAGACGTCTTAAGCGCCGGGTCATGCGATGACAAGGGGAGTTAGACACCTTAAGCACCGTGTCATGCGCTGACAAGGTCAGTTAGACACCTTAAGCGCCGGGTCATGCGATGACAAGGGGAGTTAGACACCTTAAGCGCCGGGTCATGCGATGACAAGGGGAGTTAGACCTCTTAAGCGCCGGGTCATACGGTGACAAGGTGAGTTAGACGCTTTAAGCGACGTGTCATACGGTGACAAGGTGAGTTAGACGCTTTAAGCGGCGTGTCATACGGTGACAAGGTGAGTTAGATTTTACTTTACTCATCCCAAACAAAAAGGCCTTCAGTCAATGAAAGCCTCATACTTAATTACCCTAAATTTTCAACGATTGCTTGAACAGCTTTTTCAATATTCTCCGGTTTTGTTGCTAGGTTTAAGCGAATGAATCCTTCGTAACCCTCACCAAACCACTCACCATAATCAACAGCAATTCCACATTTTTCTTGAATAAATTCGACCATCTGATTATTATCCACTACGGCTCTTAGGTCAACAAAGATTAAGTAAGTTCCTTCCAGTGGAGATACGACAATTTTAGGGGCGAATTTACCAAAGTAATCACGAATTATTTCGTAATTGTGATAGATTACTTTCTTTAATGAATCCATCCAGTCAACACCGTCAACATAAGCCGCTTCTGTTGCCAATAGACCCATAATATTCGCTTCTGATTTAACCATCCTATTTGCAAAAGTATCATACTGCTCTCGTAGTTTATCATCAGTAATCACTATATTACAATGTGTTAATCCAGCAATGTTAAAGGATTTGGATGCTGAATTCACAGTAATTAAGCGGTCACGGTGAGCACTTTCTGAAACATTTGCTGCGGGGATATGTTCTCGTTCAAATGTAAAATCTTGATGAATTTCATCAGATATAATTAAAACATCGTATTTACGACAGATTGCGAACAATTTGGCTTGCTCTTCTTCAGTCCAAACACGGCCAACTGGATTATGTGGTGAGCAATGAATATACAACTTAACAGAGTGATCAATAACAGCCTGTTCAAACTGGTCAAAATCGATTGTATAGTAACCATCATTATTCACTAAATCAACACTCACTAATTGACGTTTTGTATCACGAACGGCTTCACTAAAAGGATAGTAAACAGGTGGTTGAATAATAACTGAATCGTTTTCTTTGGTAAAAGCGTATAATAAGTGGTAAATAGCTTGGACAGCTCCGGTTGAAAACCGAACCCACTCTTCTTTGATTGGAAAAGAAAAATGTGCCTCCATCCAGCTACTGTAAGCTGAGTAATATGATTTATCAGCAAATGTATACCCATAAACTCCATGTAATACACGGTCCTTTAATGATTTAGTGATTGCTTCGCTCACTTTAAAGTCCATATCCGCTACCCATAATGGGAGTAAATCTGGCTGGCCAAAACGTTGCTCCAGCAAGTCCCATTTAAGGGAGTTCGTATGTCGGCGTTCAACATAATATTTATCCACAAATTCTTCTATTTCCACCAAAAATCTACCTTCTTTCTACAACAAATATCTAAACATTATTTAACTTTTAAAGCAACTTTCAAGTCTTGGATTAAATCATCAACATCTTCCAAACCAACAGATAATCTTAATAAATCAGGTGTTAAACCGTATGATTCTCGCAGTGATTTTGGAATATCAGCATGCGTCTGCGTTGTTGGATATGTAATTAGACTTTCTACTCCGCCTAAACTTTCAGCGTAAGTAAAGAGAGCTAATCTTTCTAAGAACGGACCAACTGCCTGTTCATTTTTTAAGCGAATACTTATCATCGCCCCTTTACCCGCATAAAGAACTTCTTTAATTTGAGTTTGTTGTTTTAACCATGTGACAATTTCTCTCGCTGTCTTTTCTTGACGATCAATGCGAACCGGTAATGTCTTCAAGCTTCGGATAAATAACCAACAGTCAAACGGAGATAAAGTGGGACCAGTTGTATTCGACAGCCAACTTAGTTTCTCACCTATCTTTTGATTATTCGTCACAACCACACCAGCTAAAATGTCATTATGTCCCGTTAAATACTTGGTACCGGAATGAATAACAATATCCGCTCCCAAATCTAAAGGTCTTTGACGAAGTGGCGTCAACAAAGTATTATCTACCAGTAGTAGCGCATCATGTCGATGACTCAAATCAGCTATCCGCTGGATATCAACTTCTTTCATTAATGGATTGGTTGGCGTCTCAATAAATATACCATCTACTTCATCTGTTATAATTTTTTCTAAATCTTCCTCCGATTCAAAATAACTAAATCGTGAGTAACCTTGAGCTTCAAGATGCTCAAAATAACGAAAACTGCCTCCATACAAGTCACGAGACACTAAAAAGTGACTCCCAGGATTAAATACTTGAAAAGCGAGTTGCACAGCACTCATTCCTGAACTCGTCACAACAGCTTTCACTCCACCCTCTAGATCCGCTAATCCATGTTCCAAAATCTCACGTGTTGGGTTTTTCGTTCGTGTATAATCATAGCCTGTACTCTGGCCTAAACCAGGGTGGGCGTAAGTTGTGGCCAAGTGGATTGGCGCTACAACAGCTCCAGTTGTTGGGTCCTGACGATTACCTAATTGAACAAGCTTAGTGTTAAGATGTGTGCTCATTGTGTTTGTCCTCCTTCAAAATATCTTTCAAGTCATAATAAGTATGTTGATATACGTTATTTAGCCAATTATTGTATAAAATAAACGCATAGCTTCGCCAACTGAATAGCGGTTTTTTCGTATCATCATCGTTTGGATAATAATTTTCTGGTGGTTGAATCTTATAACCAGCTTCTTTATCTCGCTGGTACTCTTGTTCTAACGTATCTCGGTCATATTCCAAATGGCCTAATAAGAAGATATTTCGAAAATCTGTTGTCGTAATAATGTCAGGTCCAAATTCAGGATGCGAGGTGACGACAGTTAAGTTTTTTTCTGCCTTTATATCATTCAAGTTAATTGATGTATGACGCGATTGCGGTACACAATAAGTATCATTAAACCCTCGAATTAAAGGGTGTCGCTCCTCTTTCACATCGTATTCATAAATTCCAAATAACTTGTGGTCCAGTTTATAGTTTTCAATACCGTAATCATAATGCAACGCAAATTGCGCACCCCAACATATGAATAGACGTGAGAAGACATTACGCTCAGACCACTTCAAAATCATCTTCAACTCATCAATATAATCAACTTGATTGTATTTTAATTGCTCAACGGGCGCTCCAGTTATGATTAATCCATCATATTGATTGTCTTTAACTTGATAAAAGGTTTTGTAAAACTGATTCAAATGACTGACCGGTGTATTTGCTGCATCATGCGTTGTTGTATACATCAAATCAACTTCAATTTGTAAAGGTGTGTTACCTAATAAGCGCAACAGTTGGAGTTCTGTCGCTTCTTTTTTAGGCATTAAGTTTAATATTAATATTTTTAACGGTCGAATATCTTGAGTACGAGCTCGACTTTCATCCATCGTTACAATCTGTTCTCTTTCTAATTCTTTACGTATAGGTAATCCTTGGACAACTTTAATTGGCATACTTAACTTCCTTCCTTTGATAAAATAAAAAAAGTCCCTAATCAGTTTTACCTGATTAGGGACGACTATATCGTGTTACCACCCAAATTCGCACTTATCTTTCAATAAATGCCTCAAAACGTCTATATAAACGTCTGCAATATATCGGTTGCCCCCGTTAGAAAAGCTTCCACTTGTCTAATACTCAGAGTTCATCTTCACGCTTCTTCATTGTACCCTTTCACACCATCCGGGCTCTCTGTGCCAAATCCAATTCGTTACTCTTCTCTTCGTCGTTTTTATCATTAAATTCTCATTATTTATTAATATTCTATCGAAGACCTATCTTAAAGTCAACATGATAAATAAAATAGCCACCACAATTAATTCATATTGGCTAACACATCGCCTAACATTGCTTTGAATCTGTCGCTATCAATATTTTCAATAATACGTATGTTTGGTGCTTGACCTAACTCTTTTTCTCGGTCAACTAAGTTGAATCCTCGAGTTAAGTTTCCACCTGTTTCAATATCTACATAATAATCTGTGGCTTTAAGCACAATTGACTCATCTGCTGCTACAGCTGCAAGTAAAGAATCAGTACACGTAATCCCATCTACACCACGTTTAGCAAACTCAAATGCTTTTACGAATAAATTTACATCTAGGAAGAACTTCGATCCTTTTGTGTCCAAGGCTTCAATAATCGCAATGTCGTCATCATAGATGACACCATAGTATAAACTTGCATCCCAAGTTACCAAAGTCTGTGGGACACCCGAATGAAGTACAATTCGCGCTGCTTCAGGATCAACATAGAAATTGTATTCTGCCACTGCCGCAACATTCCCTAAAGCATTATTAATTCCGCCCATAATCCAAATGTGCTTAATATCCGCTAAGATAGTTGGATCACGCTTGATAGCCATCGCAATATTTGTCAAAGGAGCGAGAGCGATGATTTCAATCTCACCAGGATTCTCTTTAATTGTTCGAATCATAAAGTCGACCGCATGCTCATCTTCCGCAACTTGGTTTGGCTTAGGAAAGACTGCGTCCCCCATCCCATTGCCACCTTGAATTTCTTCAACCGTTAAATGTTTTTTTAAAGGCAATGAAATCATCGGACTTTCATGTCCTTTAAATACAGGTACTTTCTCTTGAGGGTCAAAGGTTTCAACCGTCACTAAAGCATTCTCAACTTGCTGATTAAACTCGACGTTCCCTGAAGCGATCGTAATCCCTTCTACTTTAAAATGATGTAAAGCCATCAGTATCGCAGTTGTATCGTCTCCAGCAGTATCTGTATCAATAATTACACGTCTCATTTTTTAGTAAACTCCTTTATTAAATCCTCTTTTAGAATGGCATAGCGTGCAGAATCAACAAGCCCTGTATTATTCAGACTATATTGGCGGTGAGTGCCCTCATATTGTAGCCCCGCTTTCTGTATGACTTTCCCAGAAGCCGGGTTAGCTACATCATGTAGAGCCTCAACTCGGTTGAAATCTGCCTCTATTAATAAGTAATGCGATACAGCTTTCATCGCTTCACTCATGTATCCTTGACTCCAAAACTTGTGACCAAGAACATAACCAACCTCACATTCTTGACGATGTTCACTGATTGCGACGACACTAATGTCGCCAATGACTTCACCTGGGTTGCCTTTTAATGTGATTGCCCATTTATACTGAGATGCGTCTTCATAACCTTCTACCCAGTTTTTCACTGATGACTGAGTCATCGATACATCTGTATGCGATGGCCAAGTTAAATACTTTGTCACTTGATCGTCACTCGCCCAATTATCATACATCGCTTTCGCATCTTCATTAACAAAGCGTCTTAATAACAAACGAGCTGTTCCAAAATGATTCATTCTTGCTACCTCATTTTTCTAAATCTTCTCGCAATATCGCATACTGCGCTGTATCTATAATCCCTGTATTATTCAAACTTCCTTGACGATGAATGCCTTCAAATTGCAAACCAGCCTTTTGCATAACTTTACCAGACGCAGGATTAGCTACATCATGGCGTGCTATGACTCTGTTGAATCCTGCCTCTTTTAATAAATAATTTGTCACGGCCTCCATCGCCTCACTCATATACCCTTTTCCCCAATGTTTACGGCTAAGGACATAGCCGATTTCACAGGCATCAATGCTGGCATAGTTAGGACTCATGCTTGCGGTAATGTCTCCAATAGCTTCACTGGGGTTTTCTTTTAAAGTAATGGCCCATTTATATTGAGATAAGTCTCCGTAGCCTTCTACCCATGTAGCAAGAATCGCCTGAGTGACTGACACTTCTCGGTGGCTTGACCATGTGAGATATTTAGTGGTCTCATCATCATTTGCATAATTCTTAAATATTATTTTTGCATCTTCATTAACAAATCGTCTTAATACCAGACGGTCTGTTTCAATTTCTTTTGTACCAATATGCTTCATCGTCTCATCTCCTAAAAACTTATCATAAATACTTCTTACAGATTGCGCAAACAAATGCGAATGATAATAGTCACTCACTTATTGAATGTTCGTAAATTTAAAGCCATACACCTGTTCTTCGAGTATTTGATTTTCTATTTTAATTGTTTCTATACCAATAAATTCCCCACCCAAATTCTTATAAAAGCGAATAGCTCGATCGTTATCAATAAACACAATGACCATCATTGATCTGATTCCTATGGTTTTAAATTTTTTCACTAGTGTATCAACTAATAAACGGCCTCCTCCTGACCCTTGGGCTGACTTCATCAAATAAATTGAATAAAGTTCACCTTCATAAGTTGGGTAACTATCTTTCCGCTGTAATCCTCCGCTGATATAACCTACGACTTCATTATCCTTCTCTAAAACATAAGTCAACGCATCACCTTCGAGTATATTCACCCAACGTTCGATACTGTGATTCAAACTCATATTGTTTAACACTTCTTCCGATACGATACCTTGATAAGTGGACTGCCAACTACTCACTTGAATCTTTCCAATACTCATCGCATCATTTATTCGTGCTTTTCTAACAGTTACTTGCATAGTTCTCACCTCATTCGCTTACTTCATTACATATTAACTAATTCATTTAATATATCATAACGTTTTCATAGCTAAATAATATAAAAATTTCCGGACAAAATGAAACACATACCTAAAAAAACAAAAAATTACAAAAAAAAGTAGCGTCTCATTCATTTACTATGAGGAACGCTACATCTTTATATTTTAATTCATCTGTTGCTGGATTCTATTAGGTATCATGACTACTTCAGTTGTTAAGTCGACCGGTTTGTACTCTTCATCGATACACTCTTCCCAATATTCTAAATGTTTTTTATCTATATAATGGTTGGATTCTTCAACTTCAATCCCACCTTCGCCTTGGATTGAATACCAATATAAATATTCATGTCCATCTACTTTCTCTCGCAAGATGGATTCAATATACATTTTCTCACCTTCTAAAGTAACGAGGACATCGTCCATATGTTTGTTAAGAAAAGCCATCCATTCATCAACTTGCTTACTTTTCCCAGCTTTTACTCGAAAGCGTGTTAATTCAACATTCAATTGATTCATTATACATTCTCCTATCTGTTTTTCAGTCAGGTCTATTCTATCAATTTAAAAGCACATTCCTAAGAAAAACTTAAATTGTTATTTCAAAGTGTATATGTTAGGATTTAATGTATTAATTTAAACATATGGAGGCATCTTATAACAATGCATAAAAATATTGATATCAAATCATTTTATCAAAAAGCGAATTCTGAACCGTTAATTATTTTAGACGTTCGTGATACAGATGAATATGAGATGGAACATGTGCCTAATGCTGTCAATATACCATTAGACGCGCTGCCTAAGCACACTGCAGCTTTGAATGATGATGAAACTTACTATGTCATTTGTAAAACCGGTAAACGTGCAGAAAAAGCCTGTGAGTATCTAAGTGAGCACGGTTTCAATGCTATTCGTGTGGAAGATGGAACTCAAAGTTGGCCCGGTCAACTCGAGCATTCCAATGATTTTACAGTCTTACTGTAAAATTATTCATATATAACAAAACACCCTACTATATTTGGCAGGGTGTTTCTTTGTATCGAACACAAATTAGATAAGCGAGCATTCAGTGTGTAAAGAGATCGTCATGAATTAAAATGCTCACTACGGTCTTTTTGGATGAAAACAACGATCTGCTGTTTAAAACTGTGGGATAAATTTAACAAATAACATTAATACCAACACAACAAGTATTAATAACAGCATGATTAATTTTTTATTATCAGAAACATTTAACTTGCGATATTGATAAATTAAAAACAATACGATCGAAACGGGTATAAGAAACTGAATCACAAAGCTTATATAGATATTTTCATTAAGTAGGTTAAACACCTCAAGAAGAATTGTATAAATTACGATTGTCCAACTAGCAACTGATAGTAGTTTGTTGTACAAGTTATCAAAGTTTTTGATGTCCATTTTTGTTACTCCCAACATTTATCGTTATAAAAAACGTCTTTTCTAAGCCTCAATTCAAATCTTACAGAACCAATCGATACGTAGCAAGCAGTAATTTTTTTATGTTTTGATTTTAAGAGACGAACAAACAAAATATTGCTTAATATACTTCCATTATTTGTCTTGATTTCTAACCTTAATTTAATAATAATGAGGTCTATAATAAAAATAGATTTCGAGGAGCGAATGATGATTGACTTAATTGACTGGATTAATGGTGCTTTGTGGGATGTATTGCTGATTGTCGTACTAAGTGGAATGGGTATTTACTTATCAATAAGATTGAACTTTATACAGTTTCGTAAGTTTGGTGAAAGTTTCAAAAAAACCTTTGGTTCAATCTCATTAAAAGGAGACAAGGCAAGTGCCGAGGATGGGATGACTTCTTTTCAATCGCTCGCAACATCAATCTCTGCTCAGATTGGAACGGGTAACTTAGCTGGAGTTGCGACTGCAATGGTTTCAGGTGGACCCGGAGCTGTCTTTTGGATGTGGCTGAGCGCTATTTTAGGTATGGCCATTATTTACGCAGAAGCAACTTTAGCTCAATATTATCGTACAACGGAAAAAGGACATCTTGTAGGAGGACCCGTTTACTACATCCAAGCTGCCTTCCAAGGGCGTCTAGGAAAAGTGATCGCAGCCTTATTCTCAGTCTTACTCATATTTGCTCTAGGCTTTATGGGAAATATGGTTCAGGCAAATTCAGTAGGTCATGCAGTCAGCACAGCTTTCGGAATTAGTCCATGGATTACTGGTATTGTGATGGCAATCATGGCTCTCATGGTCTTTATAGGTGGAGTTGAACGAATCGCATCTGTTACTGAAAAGATTGTCCCACTGATGGCTTTATTCTTTACTATCGCATCATTTATTGTGATTATTATGAACGTTGAAAATGTTCCGGCTAGTTTCGAGATGATCTTCGTTGGAGCTTTTAATCCCGATGCAGTCTTAGGGGGAATATTAGGTGTGTCGATTCAACAAGCGATTCGCTTTGGTGTATCCCGCGGCTTATTCACTCATGAAGCAGGTATGGGTTCAACACCTCATGCACATGCACTTGCACGTGTTAAACACCCAAGTGAACAAGGATTAGTTGCTATGATGGGTGTGTTTATTGATACGATTGTGCTTCTTCCGATGACTGTCTTAGTTATATTAACTACTGGTGTTCTCGACGGTGCTACAACCGGAATTGAATTAACACAATTAGCCTATGCCCAAGTATTTGGTAACTGGGGTTATATCATTGTAGCCATTAGTGTTTTCTTCTTTGCTTTTGCAACCATTATCGGGTGGTACTTTTTCGGACAAGCGAACGTTAAATACTTATTCGGTAAAGGAGCTATTCCCATCTACAGCCTTCTAGTGGCAATATTTATCGCAATTGGAAGTGGCTTACACGTGGATCTAGTGTGGTCATTAGCTGATTTGTTCAATGGGCTAATGGTGTTACCGAATATTATTAGTATTTTTCTCTTAACAAATGTCGTTGTGAAGATAACGAAAGATTATGAAAAACCACTTTCTGAGCAAGAATACCAAAATATCTACACAAAATAAAAAACTCATTGTCTTAGTAGACTGACATAGCGAAATGAGACACACATAAAACACCTTATTAGGCTGCTCTGACACTGTATTTTATCGGTGTCAGGTAGCCTAATTTTTCTTGGATACATTCTTTGTTATAATAATTTAAATAAGTTATCACTCGTTCGATCGTTTCTTGATTACTGAGCGAATTGAATTTAGTATATTGAAATTCCTCCGATTTTAAACTTGAATGGAATGATTCAATCACCGCGTTATCCCAACAGTTTTCACGTCGGGACACGCTGCTAACGAGATCATTCTTCTTAACCAAGCCCTGGTACGCATACGACGTGTAAACACTTCCTTGATCCGAGTGTATGATGAGATGATGCCTTCAGGATAATTGCGAGTGCACAGCGCTGCTTTCAATGTGTCAATGACGAGTGACGTCTGTTGATGATTATATAATTTGTAAGCGACAATTTCATTATTGAATAAAACCATGTTGGTCGATAATAGTTGGCTCGTGGGATACCTAAAGCACTTAAGATCGCTGTCACATCCTCTTCGATTTCCATGTATTTTTTTAAAAATGTCATTCTCCATTTTTTAATATGACAGTTAGCGTTCCTGCTTATCATTTTCACTGGCGAATTCCGGACCATGACAGAAGGTATATTGTTTGCCTATCGGCTGATCAAATCGGTAAATTTTATTTGCGCGATACCACCTCATCCAAGTTGAAACCTGTGATTTATTTTTGATTCTATGTTTCTCCATAATTTCTTTCATCGTAAATTCACCGCTTAATTTATCTTTAACAACTGCCCATTAAACTTCACATGAATACACGTTTTTGCCCATGCAAAACACCTCCGATGTAAGTACTTTTTACAAGTGTACCACTTCGAAGGTGTTTTATAGTGTCTCAATAATTTGGGTTAGTCCATTAGTGAGTACTAGGGCAATGATTTTTTTACTTCTTCTGTTTACTTTTCAGCAATCGATCCACATGTATGATGATATACATCACTTCTTCATTCGTAATAACAACTCCGTGTTTACCTCTCAAATAATCATCAATCTTATTTGAGATGGAGACCGCTTCGGAGTAGTGTTGATAGACTTGTTCGAACAAAAAATCATCCTCATCATGTAGCATATTATCCGTCAAAATTCTTTCGACAAAAAAACGAACATGCGTTATAAATCGTTGAAAATGAACCGATTCATCAGCTTCATCCAATCCGACTGAATACTTTACAATATTGACGATATTATTAATAATCTTAGCTGATTTAACACTGTCTAAGCGATTATTTTGTTCCTGTTGCGCGTTGATAATATGGAAGGCTATATTAGCTGCCTCTTCTTCAGGTAATTCAATATCGAATTCTTCTTTTAACTTTTCCAATAATTTTAATCCCACTTGAAACTCTTGTAGATAATAAGCTCGAATCTCCCATACGACTCGATTGGTTATTTGGATTCCTTTTTCATAACGTTCGATGGCAAAGTGTAAATGATCCGCCAACATAAAGTAAACACTGTTGTTCAATTTTACACTCAGTAAGTTCTCCGCATAACTAACCGTTTCTTGAGTTAACTCAAAGAAAATAGATGGTATTGTCTCCGCATATTTAATATAAGTTGATACTTTATCATTGCTTACTGAATAGAACATACGGTCTATTTTTTTACTATCTATTGAGTTGCCGGCTTTCTGATTAAAGCCGATTCCTTTACCTAGAGCAATCATTTCTTGACCATTAAAATTTACCAGCACAACACTCGTATTCAAAACTTTAATTATCTCAATCATATGATTCCTCCCATCTATCGTTAATTACTCAATTGAGTTTGACTCGATGACATCCTTATACCAGTAGAAAGAATCTTTTCGAATTCTCTCCAATGACCCGTTCCCCTCATCATCTTGATCTACATATATGAAGCCGTAACGCTTAGACATTTGTGACGTACCGGCGCTGACTAAGTCAATAGCACCCCATGAAGTGTAGCCGAACAATTCAACGCCTTCATTGATGGCTTCCCACATTTGTTCAAAATGCTCTTTAAAGTATTTTACACGGTATGGATCGTGAATTCTACCATCTTCAACGACATCTTTTGCGCCCATCCCATTTTCAACAATGATTAAGGGTTTCTTATAGCGATCATACAGTTCGATTAAAGAAATTTTTAAGCCCTTAGGATCGATCTGCCAACCCCAATCTGTTGATGGTAGATAAGGATTTTTAACACCGATAACTGTGTTACCAGGCGTTCGATCTGCATTAGGGTCGGTTGACTCTGTCATGGACATATAATAACTAAAAGAAACAAAATCTACTGTATTCTCTTTCAATATATCTAGATCTTCTGATGTCATTTCAAGATGAATACCGTTGTTCTCTAGTTGTTTAAGTATCAGTCTTGGGTATTCGCCAAACACTTGCACGTCTGAATAAAAGTAATTATTTAAGTTCTTTTTCAACGTCGCTTCAACATCTTCAGGTTTAGGTGTTAGTGGATATGTAGTCAATTTGGTAATCATACATCCTACTTCACTATTCGGTATAATTTCATGACATAATTTCGTTACCATAGCTGAGGCAACAAATTGATGATGTAAAGCCTGATAGACTATTTCAGTTTCTTTACCCTCTTCACACTTATCAGGTACAATCCCTGCGGTTGTGAAAGGATGACGGTGAATACTATCAATTTCATTAAAGGTTAACCAATATTTCACATAATTCTTGTAGCGTTTAAAACACGCTGTAGAGAAACGTACAAAATCATCGATAACCTTTCTATCTGCCCAACCGTTATACTTAACACTCAAAGCAAGAGGCATCTCATAATGTGATAGAGTGACTATTGGCTCAATATTTAAGCGTTTCATTTCTTTAAAGACATCTTCATAGAACTGCAGTCCTTCTTCATTCGGCTCACGTTCTTCGCCTGTAGGGAATAGTCGACTCCATGCAATTGATAATCTCAAGGTTTTAAAGCCCATCTCCGAAAATAGCGCCAAATCTTCTTTATAGTGATGATAAAAGTCGATTCCTCGTCGTTTTGGATACCATTTGTCATCCAAATCGTTACTTGCTTTTTCAATGGACTCACTCGTTATCTCCATATGTTTGGCGTAATCTTTAATATCAACATCAGGTCTAAAAATCGCCATATCAGCCACTGAAAGTCCTTTACCACCTACATTCCAAGCTCCTTCTGCTTGGTTGGCTGCAATAGCTCCACCCCATAAGAAATTATCTGGAAATTGTTTTATCATATTAATGATGCTCCTTTTTCTAGTAATACTACAACGTCATTTGAATTTACTTTTGCATTTTTGTTTATTGTTCTTAACGAATAATTTGGGGCATTTTGAATGACTACAATCACAGTTGTGTCATAACCTGCTGCTTCAATCGCTCTCAGATCAAATTCAATTAATGCTTGCCCAGCAATCACTTCCTCACCTTCTTTAACGAGTGATTTGAAATGATCGCCTTTCAATTGAACCGTATCAATACCTATATGGAATAATAATTCAACTCCCGAATCAGTTATCATGCCTACAGCATGGTTAGTATTAAAAATCATTTTCACAATTCCTTTTGAAGGAGCGTATAATATTCCTTCTGTTGGCTTAATGGCAATCCCATCTCCCATTAAACCACTCGAAAATACATCATCATTGACATCTGCTAAAGCCATAACATTTCCTTCAACTGGACTCGTTAAAGTCACCTCATCTATTTCGACTGAATTTGTTGTAGTCATTTCTTCTTCTACCGTAATCTCTAGTTCTTCTTTATATAAGAATAATACAGCAACAAAGGCCACCACAAATGAGATAGCAAACGTTACAATTGCCCAGACGATATTCATAGAATTATCCACATCTGCATACATTGTAATACTTGCTAGACCTGGTCCAACAAGAGCGAAAGCTTCTACTGCCATAACTCCAATGAATAGCCCACCAACCAAACTACCAATAACAACACTTGATAATACACGCGGATTTTGTAAAGTTACACCGTATAAAGCAGGTTCTGTAATACCAAATAAAGCAGAAACACCGGCTGAGATAGCTGTGGATCTCAACTTACTGTCCTTTGTTCGTATAGCAACCGCAAAACACGCCCCAGACTCTGCAATGTTATGCGCAAGCGAAGCTGGTAAATATAATACTTCTCGACCTAATGAAGTCATTGATGATACAGCATAAGGTAACATAGCTTTATGCATTCCGGTAGACACCATAAATGGTAGTATCGCTGCCAATAATCCTGTCGCTACCCAACCAAAGTTTGAATACAGGAACATAATAAGACTTGAAATAATCTCACCAACTTGGAAGCCTAATGGCCCTAAGAAAAGCAAGGTAACTGGCACAGTGATAACCATTGACATCATTGGAACAAAAAAGATTCGAATTGCTTTAGGTGAATACTTTGTAAAGAACTTCTCCATTAATGCATAGAATAGAACTAAAAGGATGGCTGGAAAAACTTGATACGTGTAGGCGACGTTTTGTACATCTAATGTAAAAAGCGTTGCCCCATCAGCCATCAATGTCGTAATACCTGGGAGAATCAAACTTCCTGCAGTCGCAACTGCAACAATTTGATTTACATCTAGCTTTCTAGCCGTTGTCATGGCCACAAGTAGTGGTAAGAAGTATAAAGGCGCATCCCCAATAAAATTAAGTAGTTGATACGTCGTACCCGTCGCATCAATTAAACCAAACATTGATAATAATAGAAGGATAGATTTAAGTACCCCACCCCCTGCAATAGCCGGAACTAGTGGTTGGAAAATTCCAATAAGGAAATCCATAAAAATGGCGCCAATTTTTTGATTTTTTTTGTTATTTCCTGATTGACTTTTATTACCTACACTACCTACAATTTTTCGTATTTCTGCATAAACTTCGTTCACATCATTACCGATAATAATTTGTGTCTGAACATTTTGTCTGACTCCCGCAACTCCTGGGATAGACTCTAAAAATTTAATATCCGCTTTATCGTCATCATTTAAGGTAAATCGTAAACGCGTTGAACAATGCTCAAGGTAATTTATATTATCTTTCCCACCGATTCCTTTAATGACTTCACTTGCTGTCTCGTTATAATCCATATTTTTCATCCTTTCTATCTAAGAGTCAGTTGAATAAATTTTAACAAAAAAGGACCCAAACAAACTCCCCCTAATATTAGGAGAAAAATTTGTTTAGGTCCTGCCTGCATAACCAGTCACATGCCTCTTTTTTATGTTACCGCTATCATAGCATACACTTTTTTATTTGACAACTCTTTTATCTGTTTTTTTGATGTTAAGTAATAATCAGATTAGAAACACCATTTATATTAAGTGTATTATCATAATTATCTACTTGAGTATCATATGAGATGTTTCCTCTCCATTCTTCATCAGAGAAGATGGTTAAATCTGTTCTATCAAGCCTACTTTGAACTTCATGATCAAGTAACCTTTTTTCTAATTTTTTGCTTCTTTAAATAAATCTATCGGTATCTGTCTAAAATTATCCATGGATGCTGTAGGAATATCTCCAAAATTATTTAACTTGAACTACCAACTACCCATCAAACCTATAAGATTGGACAAGTAGCTTTCGTAAATCATTCTACTTTCTAAGGTAAATCGGATTACCTACTATAATCGGTGTGTCTTTAACTCCTCTAAAGTCTCCACGGACTTCAAAACGTAGATAACCTGCTGATAGATTGTCAGGTAAAGTGAAACGCAAAGCCAGTTCTTCACTCAATTCTTTATTTACTTCACTTTTGTAGATTAACTGATCGTTATTCCAAAGAGACAGATAAATGTTATTCAACTCAAATCCTTTTAATGCTTCTAATTCAGTTGATTTTAAATTCACCGACACACTACCTTGCTCAAGCATTGAATGATGTACACGGTCTCCCATCTGAAAGATGATGTTCTTATTTTCGATATTAAAGTGAGCCGTAGGACCCAATGTAATATAATAGCGACCCTTTCTAAGAGCTTCTTTAAAGTTTTCTTGTGTTAGTTCCTCTTCATTGAGCTCTAAATAAGTCACGCCCATATTAGCTTCTTCCCTGTCTGGACGATGCCAATCTCTTCCTGCAGAACAAGATATTTCGTAACCTTTATTCAATTTATCCAACCAAAATTCATAAGCGAGAATCGATTCTGATTTTTCTTGAGGCTGGTTACTATTCCAAATTTCGATGTAATCAACAAGGTCATAGTTTTCAACTTGATAGTCCCAATGACAACCAGTACAAATTGGACTTCCAATATCAAAAGGATGAGCGATACCGACTAATCCATTCGCTAATTGAACCTCTAACATGTATTTATCTATTGTAGTCGGTGTCGCTTCACGCCAATCAACATCATAATCCGCATCATGAACAAGCATGTGACCAAAATATGTCGTCCATTCAATTCCGTGAAGCGTAATAATATCTTCGTCTTTCACAGCTTGTACACTGGGCATCTCTAAGTAGCCTGCTGAGGTGTTATGGTCTGTTAGAATGAGCCCTTTATAACCAAAAGACACGGCTGATTCTATCAACTCTTCAACAGTAAATTGCCCGTCACTATGAATCGTATGCGCATGAACTTCTACTGGGTATTGATATCTTTTCATAGTGTCGCCTCGATTCTAATGTTCGCCTCTACGACTCTACTCGCTATACAATGGCAATTCAGTTGCAGTTCCCAATCAGCGGGTTCGATCTCAACGGGCCAAAATCCAAAGCTCGCTTTCTTATTATTGATTGTAATTTCTTGTTTGTTACTCTTATTATGATGTGCTCCTAAATACGTTCCGTTCTTTGATAAAGATAACGTAATTAAGTTGTCGACAGGTAGATAATTACTGGCTAGAAGCTTAGCACTTGCGTAATTAGCCACATCATACTTTATTAATGCATCTTCAACTTGCCTTCTCGCTATATCATCTTTACTATTATTCGGTGAGTAAGTGAAATAAATGACTAGCTCAGAGTATTTATTTCTAATCCCTAAAGGTATCTTCACATTTGTTTGTGTATCGTATTCACCTAGTTTTAAATCTAATTCGAAAATCTTCATGTTCTCCTCCTGGTTATTTCAATAATAACAATCTAGCAGTTGGTTTCAGTCAAGATATGTTTGGATAGCCACTGCTTAATTAATTTTCTTTCCTAAACAAGTTTTAGATTATCATATGAATGTAAATCTATTGTCTAGATTATGTAAACTTTATGTAAATTTTCTTTTGTTTTGACTTTCTAATACAATACGTCGATATATTCCTAATAGCGGTTGATAATTCGGCAATATGCCGTTACACTGTATATTTATGAACACAAATACATAAAAAAGTAGGTATATTATGAAACAACCTAAATTTAAACTAACATTTAAGGAAATACTTGTTGTTGCTTCCTTATTATTCGGATTGTTTTTTGGTGCTGGTAATATTATTTTCCCAGTCTCACTAGGACAATCTTCAGGTGGAAATGTTTGGCCTGCAATTCTTGGATTCAACATTACAGCTGTCGGGCTACCTTTACTGGCAGTTATCTCAATGGGCTTATCGCAAAGTGAATCAGTTATTGATATGACACAGAAGATATCTAAGAAATACAGTTATTTCTTCACGGTCGCTTTATATCTAACAATTGGTCCTTTCTTTGCGACACCGCGTTTGGCGACGGTATCGTATGAAGTAGGCCTGTCTACGTTAATCCCACAAGAATTCGGTGCGATGTCACTCTTCATCTATTCATTTATCTTCTATCTAATTGTTTTGTATTTTTCACTGCGACCTAGTGGAATCTTGGATTGGATTGGACGTTATTTAAACCCGCTTTTCTTAGTATTACTAACAGTTATTTTAATTAGAGCGTTCACTTCTGGTGATGCTTTAATTGGTGGTGAAGCATCGGTTGAATCCTACCAAAATACGCCTTTCTCAACGGGGTTACTTGAAGGATATAATACGATGGATGGGCTAGCTGGATTGGCTTTTGGTATTATTATTATTAAATCTATTCGAAATATCGGTGTAACTGAGCCTAAGCGATTAGCTTCTCAGACTGTTAAAAGTGGGGTACTGAGTTTAGCGGTCATGGCCTTAATCTACCTGTGTCTTGCCCTTTTAGGTACTCAAAGTCTTAACTTTACAGATGTCGCACCTAACGGGGGGGTTGCAATGTCTATTGTGACTCAACATTACTTTGGTCTGTTCGGTCAAATTCTACTTGCTGGAGTCATGGCTGTTGCGTGTTTAAAGACTGCTATCGGGCTTGTAGTGGCTTTAGCTGAGACCTTTGCAGATTTATTCCCGCAGTTCCTTTCTAAACGTGTATGGACGTTTATTGCAACAATCATTTCGTTTTTAGTTGCGAATATTGGGTTAAACTTAATTATTTCGTATTCTTTACCTGTGTTGATGTTACTTTATCCATTAGCTATCACGTTGATCTTACTACATCTACTTGAGCCAATTGTTAAGAGCCGTGCTATCTATCGTAGCGTGACATTCTTTACAATGATTGCTGCCCTATTCGATATGATCGCAGCCTTACCACAACCTTTATACCAATGGTTACAAGGTGATATGCTTGGTAGTTTTGCTAAATCATTCTTACCTTTCTACAGCATTGGATTCGGTTGGGTTGTTCCAGCTTTAATCGGTTTTGTTGTTGGCTTAATTTTAACTAAAGTACATCCAGAACCAGCAAACTAAGTCACATAAAAACCCTGTGCCTACCGCTAAAAACGGTAAGCACAGGGTTTTTAATTTGTTCATATATGATTCAATCTATTACTGTTGAGTTGGCTCTGAGATTGAACCTGTCATAATAATCGCATGCATTGGGTCAATGTGTTTCACTTGGTAAACAACGTTGCCATCTTGCCATACAACAGCATTGTCTTCATAAGTCTCCTTACCAGATGTCCTCAATGTAATTTGTCCTACATTAGATGGTTCTGGGAGATACACTTCTTCTAAATACTCAACGACAGATTGAGCTAGAGGAACAGGGTCTTCTTCATTCATATTGTTTGCTTGAACTAACAGGCTCCAATTGCCTTCTTGCCAATTCAAGTAAGTAGAACCGGCTGCGCCTTGCATATAACCTGTTATACCATACCCTAGATCTACTTCCTCACCTTGAAGATCCAGAACTTGATTCACTGCTTGGATTGCTTCCTCTTCAGTTTGATACGTCATTTTACTTAAAGACGCCACTGGTGTTAATTTATTCACAGCGGGATCATTAACTTCATAAGGTGTATCCTCAGCATAGTAAAAGATATTAAAGTTATCTTGATCTTCAGCTCCCGTTGTTGCGGCTGTCACATATTCTGGCATATCTGGTGTCAGAACATAGGTTGGCAATACATCTTCAGGATACATCTCATCTAACGTATCAACGATTTCTTGCGCATGACCTTTAGGTGAGATTGATTCAGCTTGAACCGTTTGACCTGCTGGTGCAAAAGGAATCATATCTAACTTGGCATTCGGCAGAATTAATTGTGGTAGTGCTAATGTCGATAATAACACGACAGATTTAAAAAATCGTTTCATCACAGTTCGCCTCCTATGAGAATATTGTACTCCTTCTATGACAGAAGTACTAACAATAACTACTGGGAGTTCTGATTTAACTAATAAAATGAATCGAGATGGATTTGAGATTGAGTTCAAATCCACAACACGCATAAATATGGATTTGAGGTTGAGTTCAAATCCACAACACATATAAATATGGATTTGAGATTGAGTTCAAATCCAAAAAACGCAAAATTATGGATTTGAGATTGAGTTCAAATCCAAAAACGCATAAATATGGATTTGAGGTTGAGTTCAAATCCAAAAAACGCATAAATATGGATTTGAGATTGAGTTCAAATCCAAAAAACGCATAAATATGGATTTGAGGTTGAGTTCAAATCCACAAGTCACACAGTAAACAGATAAAAGCATTGAATCTGCTTAAACTCGGTGCAGATCCAATGCTTTTTGTAGTCTTATAATTATTTAAACATATCGAATACATTATCCAACAAACTATCATCCTCTTTTGTTGAACTTGCTGTGTCCTTATTCGAATCATTGCCGAATAAGCCACCTAACATTCCACCAATATCTAGTGGACTTGAATTGTTTTTATTATAGCTTTGAACTGATTCAGTTAATTGTCCTATTACATTACCTGTCTCTTGTTGAACACCTGTCTTATCCAAGTTATTCTTCTTTTTACGGTCTGCAAAATATTTCATCACAATCGGTGCTAATAGAACTAAAACTTTCTTAACGCTTCCGGAAGATAATCCGACAGTGTTAGAGATGCGGTTAACCACGCCATCCTTATTACCAAACACATGACTTAAGATATTATCCCCATCATTTGTATCTACAGTACTAGAAAGTTGATTGATAGAACTGTATTGCTCAACATCTTCATGTTGCTTCAAAGCAGAGTTAAATGATTCACTCCCTGCTTCATCATTCGTATTACGATTGATTCCTTGTAGAATAGCCGGGAGACCAAGTGCCGCGATTTTACTAAAGTCAGAAGTACTTAAACCTGCGCGATTCGCCAGCGTTTCTTGCTCTTCACTTTTGTCATTTGAGACAAACATATCAAATAAATTTGTTGCATTATCGAATAAACTCATATGAATTCTCCTCTTCTACTAATTTGTATCAATTATATTATAAATAGAGAGGAGAGGCTAATATCTCGATTGTTAGCCATTTTATATTAAACCGAAAACCTGATTTATATGAAAATTATTATCTTATAACTCATCAACTAGGCCAGAGTCTTTCCAACTGTTCTCTAATTGATTTATCTTTAGTTTTCTCGAATACTGTACAATTGAAAGGAATATTACAACCATCAGAAGTTCAGTCAAGATTAGAGTAATTCGTAATGGTATTAACATCGACAAACCACTCACAGTCAGAACAATAATCATCTCAAATAATGAATTTAATATATTTAAAGCCGTAGTCAATTGTCCTATCTTGTTCAGCGGGAATACTAGTTGAATAAATGTTCTAAACCCTGTATTGATATAGGCCAGAGCAAAAGAAATTAAGAAAAAACCTATACTTGCTACTTCAAAGTTAGATGAGGTACTGAATATCAGATAACCCATTATATAGGTAAACCCTCCAAATATAATTAATTGCCTAATACTCAATCTCTCTACAACTAAACTATTTAAAATTGAGCCAATCAAAAAACCTGCTCCAGATATACTTACTAACAAACCATATTGTCCATCACTCATCAATAAAACTTGCTTAGAGAATGCCGCTTCAACAGAATCTAATCCAGCGGCAAGAATGAACAAAGAAGAAACTAACAAATAAAAGAACACTATCATACGATTTGTTTTATAATATTCTTTCAAATATCGAACTGCTGCTCTGCTTTCCTCTAAAATTGAGTTTTTATTAGTAGTCATTTCAGGAATAGTATAATCAGTTAAGAAAAATAGTAGAAAACCAGATCCTAAAAGCGCAATAGAATTAATCAATATCGCAAGCAACGGAGTACCTATAGATAAAAGAAACCCAGCTATACCTGGACCAATCAGAAATCCTCCTGAACTCACAAGGCTATTCCAGGAATTAAATTTCTTTATCTTCTTTTTTGGTATAGCCAAAGTAATGTAGCTAATACTCAAAGGTTCATAAATTGAAATACAAACTTGAATAAAAAATACAATTACATAAATGTACACCAAATTTTGACTCAAAACTAACATTCCAACCAGTGACGCTCTCAATAAACTGAGTGAAATCATCCATTTCTTTTTAGATAGTCTATCAATATATGGACTTGAAATCATACTGGTAAGTATATCAGCAATGGGACGTATGACATACAATAGTCCTACAGTGAATGCATTCCCTCCTTGATTTAGAATCATCATATTTAATGCTATGAAATAGATCCACTCCCCGACGTTAGCTAGACCAACACTTGTAAGTAAATAAAATATTTCTATATCCTTTTTGTTAGTTTTCATTACTCATCCCTCCTCATAAAAAAAAGCCACTCCTAAGAAATAAATTCTTAGGAGTGACTTTTATCACGGTACCATCCTTATTGAAGCACATTGCTTCCTCTTGTTTCGGTACCAACATAATACCTAGCCTGTAAACGGAGGCGACCGTCTGTTTATCAGCTTCTTATACATCCAAACAGCAGCTAGTAAGACTTGTTTCATCACTTCTCATGTACCTAATCCCAGTAACATAGGCTCTCTTAAACAATTAAAGTAATTACTCTTCTTATTCTAATGCATTTATAATATTTACGTTACTTTATCATAATCAAAAAAATTAATCTACATGAATAGTGAAAATATTTTGTCTTTGATAATGAGGGGTTACTTGAAAGGCGCTGATAAGATTAAAGTTTTAAACGAAAAAAATAGCTTAGAATGATATACTTTAGAGTATCAAAATATAATCCAATATATTGAAATGAAGAGGGTTATTATTTAAAGGACGATTGGTTAGATTTTAGTGACGTTGGACACAGTAACTCTGGTGAGTTATTAACAATGGAAAAATATATTGAAACTGAGTCTGCTTATGTAAATGTTGCTTTAGATACAGCAAGAATTTTAAATGTTAAGACTCTTCAATTAAAAATGGTAGAGAGACACAATGATGAAGAACTGGGTAATTTTTTTGGGATGCATCCAGATATAGATTTAAAAAATGACAAAGAAATAGAATTTGGTTTATTCGATGAGATTTTACGTTTGCTTCTTAGAGGAGCTTTTTGGGCAAAACTCGTTAGTGAAAGATTAGAAATTCACTTTGGTTATGACTACTATATGTATATCGGTGTGATCGAAAAGTTGGTCGAAGCTAAATCAATTCCAGAAAAACATGGTTTATTTATTGAAAATCGAACTTCTCCATATATTGATAATGAAGATGATAGTAATGAAAGCTAATACACCGCAAAAAGATTTGTACAAAGATGCTGCGCTTCGATGGGATGTAGAAGGCTCGTTTCGAGGTAGTAAAGGAATCTGGGAATTAGTTGTAGACTTACAAGATAAAAAAATTCTTCACTTTCTTTTTAGTAATTAAATTCCAATACAGTAATATACAGGAAAGGTGTGTCTCTAATGATATTTAATAAAGAAAAAGTAGGTACACTATTTGATTATAGTCGCTATATAAATGGTGAAAATATACCAACGGATGTCATTTTTTCTTATAAATTAAACGGTATCAAACTACTTCTTAGTATTTATGTGTACGAAAAATCAATCTTTTTAAGGGTCATTGAGAAGAATAATGTAATCTGTAGAATTAATTTTGAAAATATTACAGAAGTTGTTAAAGAAAAAGAAACAATTTACTTTTATCATGATAATTTATTAAAATTCAAATTAACGCTATCAGATAAAATTGTTTTAACTCTTGTTGATTCAAAGAAAGAAACTAATCTTTACGAAGTATTAAAAATAGATGATCTTGATATGTTGGAATTATTTTGGATGGAGGGTGAGATTCGTCAAACTCAAACTGGTAAATCTTTAGTATATTCAAGGGCAATTAAAAATCAGAAAGTATTTTTAGAGATATTTAAAGATAGTAACAGAATTTCCTTCGAGGTCATCAATAATGATATTTTTATGATGAATGGACATATTAATCAGATCACTCATTTGATAAAGAAAGATACTGCATTAATCGTCAATAGAAATTGTGAAAATTATATTAAAGTTGATATGAATGATTTCATTTCAGTCAGCGTCAACGATACAAATACAATTTATGGATCGTTTTAAATTATCAAGTGAATTTTAAACGAATTTCAAAAAAATGATTAATATATATATGGTAATGCCATAAAAAAATTACTCATCGTATTAAATAACAATTAGTGGCCTCTTTGATTGCATAAAATAATTTTTTTCATTTTTTGAATCACAATTATGATAAGGAGGTTTATGTTATGGTTCTTTATAAACATAACGAATTACTTACTTTCTTTGACCGTTTCACTCATACACTCTCAAACAGAGACTCAGGTACACCTGTTTATACAGATTATTATTTAATAAAAGACTCAATTAGTATGTTATTACATCTTGATGTTTTTGAAGATAAATTGAGACTATATCACACTAAAAATGATAAGCCATTACTTGATATGAGCAACACCAAAGTAAGTATAATAAAAAAAGAAAATAATTCACTAATTTTTTTAAATAATTCCGATACTTCGACGGAAGCGTTGAAGATGGAATTTATATTCGAAGAATCAGTTTCTGTAAGAATCTATAATCAAGAACGTGTTAAGCAAGTAGATAAACCAATACAGTATGATACATATGACATGCTCGAACTATTTTGGATGGAAGAAGACACGATTAAAAAGACGGAGTCTCATCATATCGTCCAATATACAAGAACAATCAATGAAGTGACTATAAACTTTCGATTTGATATTTTACAAAATACAGTTGAAATAGAAATATTTGATCAACAGCATGTCTATTTAACCAGTTTTATAAATAATATTTCAAAGCTTACTACAGAAGATAATATGCTTACTATTTACCGCCAGGAGAGAGCAATTGCCAAAATTTTCTTGAACGATAAAGTTTATATTCTATTTGAGAATGAGTTTTATTACGATTAGATTTAAGTATGTACCAATAGAAAAACGATATTTTTTAAAGTGGACTTTAGTGCCTAATCATCTATATAAGTTGTTATCATATCTTTTTGACTTTAAATAAATATAATAGACATATTATCTTCTAATAATTAGCTAGTTTATGAGTTGGTGCCAATTTTTATCTTCTTTTATTGAGATATCATCAGCCAATGGTGAAGGAAATACAATATTGGAACGTACTTTTGATAGTGAAGGTAAAGCTTTACATGACAAACATTATAGTGACCACGGTAATGCCAAAAACCATCCTAAAGTTCCTCATGAACATGATTGGGACTGGTCTAATCCGAATAAACCTAATATGGGAGATTGGTATTAACAGAAAGGAACAAGATAATGAAAGGTATAATAATAAATAAATTTAAGCACAATTATTTCACCAATATGTCGGAAATCTTTAACTTGCTTCCAAAGGAAGAACTGGATAAAAATTGGTTAATCAGTGATTATGTCCATACAAGTGAAGAAAATAAAATCATACCCTATTATCAAGAATATGTTTTTTTTAACGGACATGAGTTAAAAAGAATATTGAACGAAACAGAGCTTCAATTTGTATGGGGTGTATTTACAAGTTTTGACAAACGAATCAGCTACGAGGAAATATCAAGTCATCCTTTTCCTCTTTCAGATGGCAATAAAGAAATGTGGGACCTAGATATACACATATTACATCCTTTAGGTGATACTGAGATTATCCCTTGGGATGCATCATTAGTTTTAATGAAGAGTAAAAATCCTCAGCTTATTGATTCTTATAGAAAAGAATTCCCTCATAATCAAGATTTATATGAGTATTTAACTGAAGAAGAATGAAATTTTTAATGCTATCTATATAAATAGTCGTATTTCAAAACACAAGTATATCTAGGTTATCAAACCAAAGGTACACTTGTGTTTTTATTAAAGTTTATTAGTTTTAAAAAACTCTTATGAAACTCACAATAATGACAACAACAAAAGAAGTAGTTTTAAAATTTTTTAGCCTCATAATAGCATCTCGCTTTGATTAACAACACACCCTAGGATTTGGGGGGAATAATTCTAATATTAATAGCTATTAAATTGATAGGACTAATAAAAGTACGAGAATCAATAAGTAAGTGAAATATCCAATGTTTTTAGCTTTTATTAAAGAGGTGCTCACAACACCTTATTTAATAAGTATTTCAAGACCAATAGTGAGTATTAGTATTATCGTGGCTATTATGTGGCTAATTGAATCGGCTGGTGGGTTGGAAATATTAAAATAGGTAATCCTTCCCACTATAAATAACACGGATTTAAATAAACATTGATTAGATTAAAATTTTACTACCAGCTTGAAATAATTTTTATGTTTTTTTTAGTTAAGTCATTAACTGAATATATAATCTAGATTTTTTAAAGGAGAATTTGAAATGGTTTTATTAAAACATGATGAAATACTCACTTTTTTTGATGATTTTATTCATAAGCTTTCAAACGGTGAAACAGGTATACCTGTTCAAACAAATTATTTTTTGACAAAAGATTCACTAAGCATGTTATTATTTATTGATATTTTTGAAGATTATATAAAAATATATCGCAATAAAAATAAATCAGAATTTCTATATTTGAGTTTTTCTAGAATTAAAGAAATAAAAAAGGAAAACAATTCCTTAAAGTTTCTTCAATTTTCAAACAATACAAGTGACAATTTAAGAATGGAATTAATATTTGATGAGCTTTTTTCAGTAAGGACGTATCATAATACATTAGTGAAAGAAGTAAATTATCCCATAAAGTATGACTCATACGATATGTTGGAATTATTTTGGATGGAAGAAGAGACGATTCAGAAAAACGAATCTCACCATATTGTTCATTATTCAAGAACTATCGATGAAATAACTATATACTTTCAATTCGATATCTTAAAAAATACAGTTGATATTAAAGTATCTGAAAAAGATTATATCTTGTTATCGAGCACGATGAATAATGTTTCAAGCTTAAGACGAGATGAAAATATGTTAATTATTTATCGCAAGGATAAAGCACTAGCTATTATCTCCTTGAAAAATAAAATTCATGTTACTTATACTAGTGAATTGGACTACAATATTTAAAGTATTACTAAGACTATTTCTAATTTCGTTGATTTAAAATATATTCGAGTATAATTTCACCGAAACAAGCAGAAGTATTGAAAAATGAATCTTCACCTGAAAAACTCCAAGCGTTACTAGTTGAAATATTTGATGCAGTGAATCAAAACTTTGAAGACTTTGAATTATTAGATGCGATCATTTTAAATAGCAGTGATGAAGATCTTGAAAAATTATTCAATGTTGAAACCGATGAAGAGTTAGTAATAGAATTATCGAAACTTTATAATAAATATACGAATGGGAATATTTCACATAATTCTCCTTTTAGATTTGCAATCGCAGCTCCAGTGATATGGAGTGGTCTTGCTACGGCAGGAAAGGCTATATTAACTGGACTTAGTGCAGCTGGTGCGTACTATTTAGGCAATAGAGTTGGTCATGCTCTTACAGCCAAACAAACAGCTCAGAAACGAGTAACTCTATCTAATTCTTATCAAGCACAGGCATATTCCAGTAAACAAGCTAAGAATAACACAATTAGAACAGTAATTAATAAAGTTCCATCTCTTACTGCTCATGCTTTGTCTTTTCTAAGACAAGCACAAAAAAATGTTATAGCACAAGCAAGACAAGAACAACAAAGTCGATCTCGAACTCAAATTGTAAGTCAAGCTGTCTCTATCGCTCAAGATATTGCTAACAAACTTGCAGAAAAAAGAATGCTAGAAAAAGGGAGAATACAACATACTGCAACGAACACTGGCGGAGGGACGAGTTATTATACCCCAATTAATGCGACTGAAAATGTTGTTGTGCGAATTCCTACTGCTGTTCACTCTGTTCAAAGTGGTGATTCAGTCTATGGGATTGCTAACAAATATGGTATTTCAACGGATGACCTCATTAATTGGAATAATATTATAAATAATTTTATTCACCCTGGGGAAACATTAATTGTCAGACAATTCATACAGTAGCAACCGGTGACACTCTATATAGTCTTGCTTTAAAATATGCGACAACCCTCGAAAAATTACAAGAATGGAACAATCTAACAACTTCTTATATTTTTCCAGGGCAACCACTTGTAGTTAAGACAACTGAAAATGGAATCAGTAACAATCATTCTAATTCAACTTATACAGTAAAGTTAAATGATTCAATTTGGAGAATAGCACATAACTTTGGTATCACGATGGATGACTTAGTCAAATGGAATAATATAACTAATAATACAATTCATCCTGGTGATATTTTAACTGTTAGAGAACCTATGACCACACCTATAAATTTATCAGATGTTGCTGATAAATATGTAGTTAAATCAAATGATTCAATTTGGAGAATAGCTTTTGATAATGACATTTCAATGGATGAATTAATTGAATGGAACAATATTATTAATAATACGATTCATCCTGGTGATATATTAACTGTTTCAAAGCCATCAATTCGCCAAATAGAACAAATTGTCACTTCTACTAAATACGTGACAAGAGCACATGATACAGTTTATCGAATTGCTAACTTTTTTGGTGTAACAATGTCTGAATTAATCGCAGCTAATGATATTAAAAATAACTTGATTCTTGTAGGACAGACTTTAATAATACCTGATACGCCGTTAGTCAACAGAAGAGTGTTTGAAAGTTATACTGTTAAAGCAGGTGATTCTGTCTGGGGACTAGCAGAAATGTTTGCTGTAACCATGAGTGAAGTTATACTATGGAATGGTATTGAAAATTATACAATCCATCCTGGGCAAGTAATCATCGGATCTGTCATTTCAAATCCAGAAGCGACAAAAATTGCGAAGGAATTAGGCTATAGAAAAACAAAAGAGATATCTCATGGAAACCCTGTGTACGAGAACAAAAAAGGGAAACCAAAATATATTTCACCTGATAAAGATATTCATAGCGGAGGTTACTGGAAAGGTGCTGATAAAATTAATGATCTGCAGAATAGGGATAGAAGAAAAGGGACTTACTCAAAAGATTTAAAGGAAAGAATAGGAGATTAAAATGATATACTTTAGAGTATCAAAATATAATCCAATATATCGAAATGAAGAGGGTTATTATTTAAAGGACGATTGGTTAGATTTTAGTGACGTTGGACACAGTAACTCTGGTGAGTTATTAACAATGGAAAAATATATTGAAACTGAGTCTGCTTATGTAAATGTTGCTTTAGATACAGCAAGAATTTTAAATGTTAAGACTCTTCAATTAAAAATGGTAGAGAGACACAATGATGAAGAACTGGGTAATTTTTTTGGGATGCATCCAGATATAGATTTAAAAAATGACAAAGAAATAGAATTTGGTTTATTCGATGAGATTTTACGTTTGCTTCTTAGAGGAGCTTTTTGGGCAAAACTCGTTAGTGAAAGATTAGAAATTCACTTTGGTTATGACTACTATATGTATATCGGTGTGATCGAAAAGTTGGTCGAAGCTAAATCAATTCCAGAAAAACATGGTTTATTTATTGAAAATCGAACTTCTCCATATATTGAGAGTGAAGATGATATGGAAGAAGAATATGATAGTGACGATTAAATAATTTAGAATGTTTCAAAAAAACTTAACCATAAGCGTGTATATTCAAAAAGCGTACTTCAAGTTTACTACGAAACACTACAAACCTTTGACGATTAATTTGTGATTTATCATTAATAAACTCGAATGATACTATTATCCTTGCTTCGATAAGATAGAGACGGCTTGTTTCGAGGTAGTAAGAGGTAGTAATAGGATATTGGTATTATCAGAAAGGAACAAGATAATGAAAGGATTAATAATAAATCACTCGAAGCATGATGGTTTACCAAAAATGTCAGAAATTTTTAATCTTCTTCCGGAGGAAGAACTCGAAAAAAATTGGCTAATTAGTGATTATATACATACTGGCGAAGAATTTGGTGCTATACCATATAATGGGGTAAATGCTTTCTTTAGTGGATATGAATTAAAAAGAATCTTGAGTGAAACAGGCTTATTCTTCATATGGGGTGTATTTACAAGTTTTGACAAACGAATCAGCTACGAGGAAATATCAAGTCATCCTTTTCCTCTTTCAGATGGCAACAAAGAAATGTGGGACCTAGATATACATATATTACATCCTTTAGGTGATACTGAGATTATCCCATGGGATGCATCATTAGTTTTAATGAAGAGTAAAAACCCTCAGCTAATTGATTCTTATAGAAAAGAATTCCCTCATAACCAGGATTTATATGAGTATCTAACTGAAGAGGATTGAAATTTTTAATGCTATCTATATAAATAGTCGTATTTAAAAACACAAGCATAACGAGGTTATCTAACCAAAGTTACGCTTGTGTTTTTTATAAATTTTTTAGTTCAAAAAATCCTTTATGAAATTCGCAACCATTTCAGATAAGTCTTGCCCAAAGAAGGCTAAGAAAATACCATCCATAATTGTTTCGACAGTCTTATAGCTTATGATAGTGATGATAACAAAAAGAAATATCTTTAAGCGTTTGTTTTTTTCTTGTCTCAAAAAATCCCCTTCTCATTATTTGAATATTATTATCTCTCAATCATTAGATTTGAATTTATTCTAACATAAAAAGTTCTTTTCACATTATCGAAAGCCTTATCTTTAGAGTCAGATATTGAATTATCAATTGCCTGTGCAAATGAGCGTACTGAATATTTGCTCACATCTGTGCTTCATTCTTTGGCCAATTGGTTAACAATAAATCCTACTTGCCTTAAGTCATATGCTCGAATCAGTCCTACTTTTTTTTTGGAGTGTGTTGATTCCAAGTGCAATGCGTTTATCATTCTTTAGATGTTCATCAAGATTTGATAATAAAGGTAAGGCGACTTTTAATCCGTGGGTCAATCTTTAAATACTAAAAACTAAATTATATTTTAAAATTCTCCACAAAAAAACATCCCTACCGAAGTAAGGATGTAGTGTATGTAATGCCGGCTAAAGGAGTTGAACCCTCGACCCTCTGATTACAAATCAGATGCTCTACCAACTGAGCTAAGCCGGCGTGTTACATATTGACTAACCATTATAATAATAAGATTAGTATGACCCGCGCAGGAATCGAACCTGCGACCCACTGATTAAAAGTCAGTTGCTCTACCGACTGAGCTAGCGAGTCGTTTTGACGACCTATATATAATACGATATTTCCATACCTTTTGTCAACACTTTTATGAAAGTTTTTTTAAAAACTTTTTAACCTTGTTTGTTATTGATATGACGGTCTTTTGATATGTGGTAAAATAATCATACAAACAAAAGGAAGTGATTAAGTATGAAACGAATTTTTATTACTCTTAGTATTATACTCGGAAGTGCCCTCACTTTGCAAGGGGAAAAAGTGTTCGCTGATAATAATATTCATTCCATTGATATTTCAGTTGAACTTCAAGAAGATGGTTCCGCTATCATTGAAGAAACGCGGAACATGACAGCGGATGACGGAACAGAGCTTTATATTGAGTTGAATAATTTACAAGATTTAGAGGTTTCGAATTTCTCTGTCGAAGGATTTCAATTCAACCCTGTCTGGGATTCAGATGATTCCTTAGAAGAAAAAGAGGGATACTACGGTGTGATTCGAGACGGTGATGACGTCGAACTGGTTTGGGGAATGGGCGAACATGGAGAAAAGACATATCGTCTAACTTATACACTATCGAATGTTGTTCGAAATTTAGATGACGGGCAAGGACTACTCTGGAACTTCGATACTTTCTTAGGCATTCCCACCGACGAGTTAGAATTAACGGTTGATTCTCCCATTGGTTTATCTCAAGAGAACACAAACTTTTGGGGATATGGTTTCGATGGCGATATACAGATGAATGGTGATCAAATTGTCTGGATCTCTGAAGAATCTCTAGACGATGGAAACAATGTGACTGTCTTACTACAGTTCCCCGAAAATTTATTTAATACAACAGCAAGTATCGATATGACACTTGAGGAACAACGTGATATGGCAAATGAAGGCTCATCTTACAATGAATCTTCATCATCAGAGAATAATTGGATTCCTTTTCTTATTATTGGCCTTACCCTAATTCCAGGTTTGGGTATCTCCACTGCAGTTTTAGCATACTACCAAAAAGTTCGTAAAGTAAAACGCGAAAACAATGCGATGATCACAGGGCCTCAACGAATTAAGCAGTTTCAAAACCATCCAACGGATGTTATTCCTGAATACGGTGATGATATAGCGAATGTAGCCTACCTTCTTCAAGAAATTCAAGCAGGTCACTTTGAAGACTATTTTGCTGCTTACTTAACCAAGTGGTTGGATGAGGAGCGCATTGAGATGGAAACTTTTGCGACTAAAAAGACGTTTAGTGAAAAATACACCACTTATATTCGCATTAAAGATTTTGAGCACCAAACAACTCCTATGACTTTTGACCAATGGATTGCGAATCCACCAACAGACTCAACAATTGAAGAAGGTATGTGGTTGATGTTGTTAGATGCTTCGGACAATCATGGAGAGATTGATTCTGTGGTCATGCAAACATGGGGGCAAAAACATGCAGATGAGATGACTGAGTTTGAGAAACTACTCAAAGAACGTTCAATGAAATATTTATCTGACCAAGGATATATAAACTTTGTCACAAAAGAAGTTTGGAATCGTCCTGTCGTGATTGCACAAGCAGCACCTGAAGGCGATGAATTTTTTGACCAGATAGGTCATTATATTGCTTACGTCGACAAAGTTGAAATCGATAAATTAGATATGGACGATAACAATATGGCACCTATTCTAATTTGGGCACTTATTGGTGGTTCTGCAACAAAGTTAGCCCAACAGTTTGAAAGTATTCTTCCGATGAAAGGTGCGTATGATGGTACAACAACATACACGACACCTCATTACTGGCATAGTACGATGCATTTCCGCCAAAATTGGTCCTCTGGGCTCTCAAGCGGTGGATTCAACTCAACAGTCATCGGAGATAGTAGCGGCGGTTCTGGTGGTTCTACGTCGTCTGGTGGCGGTGGTGGAGCCGGCGGGGGCGGAGGAGGTGGAGCAAGATAGTTTGCTCTCTCCAACTTATACTTAAATTTTAAGCGAACAGATTCTTCATGAGTCCGTTCGCTCTTTTACTGTTGTCATAAAGCTACTTTCCTTGTATTCCCTAACAATTAAATATAAAATATGCTAATAGTATGTAAATTTCAAACTGGAGGATTGTATGACTTTTAAATTAATCGAAACCAAACAATTAAACGATATTCACTCAGTCGGTAAGTTATATGAGCACGAGGAAACTGGCGCTCAAGTATTACATTTAGATAATGATGATACAAACAAAGCATTTACGATTGCTTTCAAAACACCACCCTACGATGATAATGGGATTGCTCACATCTTAGAACACTCGGTCTTAAACGGGTCAAAGAAATTCCCATCTAAAGAACCTTTCGTTGAATTAATCAAAGGGTCTCTTAATACGTTTGTCAATGCGATGACATTCTCAGACAAGACGATTTACCCTGTTGCATCAACCAATCAAAAAGACTTCTCAAACTTAATGAGCGTTTATTTAGATGCGGTTTTCCAACCTCTTATCTATACAAATTCTCAAATTCTTGAACAAGAAGGTTGGCATTATCATCTTGAAAATGCTGAAGATGACTTGATATATAAAGGTGTTGTATACAACGAGATGAAAGGGGCCACTGCGTCACCAGACAGTCAATTGTATACAGCCATTCAAAAATATCTATACAAAGGGACGCCTTATGAATTCGAATCAGGTGGTTTACCATCAGCCATCCCATCGCTAACACAAGAAGATTTTATTGATTTTCATAAAAAATATTATCATCCAAGTAGTTCTCTAACGATTCTATACGGAGACTTAGATACGGATCATGCATTTGATTTATTAGCTTCTTACTTTGATGGTAAAGGAACATTAGATGAGTCATCGACTGATTTAACGTTTGAAGCCACTCAACCGGAAGAACAAGATGTTGAGTTAACTTATTCAATTACAGATGGGGATGACCCTAAAGATAAAGATTACTTAGCCATCGCTTGGCATACCGCAACAGCGTCGGATTCATTAGAACAACATGGTCTTCGCGTATTAGCTGAGATTTTATTTGGAAACAACCAAGCGCCACTGAAGAAAGCTTTATTAGATGCCCAAATCGGCGGAGACATTGATGGAGACTTCTTCCAAGCTGGTTTCCCTGCAGTCTTCTCAATCGATGCAAAATACAGTGATACAGCAAATATGGATCGTTTCAAAGAAGTCGTTGAAACAACTTTAACGCAACTTGTTGAAGACGGCATTTCAAAAGAATTAATCAAAGCTGCTTTAAACAAAATTACATTCCGTTTAAAAGAATCTGTAATTTCTGAAAGTAACCCACGTGGTGTTCTATATGCCATCAGTTCATTGAATACATGGTTATATGATTTATCACCTTTTGAATCATTAGAATTCTCGGATAAGCTTGATTTACTGGCGAAACTATCTGAGGAAGGTTACTTTGAACAACTGATTCAAGATAAGTTATTAAACAATACAAAGCGTGTTAACATCAAACTTAAAGCAGATCCCGGTAAGAATGATGCTATCGAGAAAGAAACGCTAGCGAAGTTACAAGAATACAAAGCAAGCCTTTCTGACACAGAAATTGACGCTTTAGTTGAGCAAACTCAATCATTAATCGCTCGCCAAGAAGCACCTGATAAACCAGAGGATTTAGCTACTATCCCAACGCTAGACAAATCAGATTTATCAACTGAAACGGAAGATTACCCACTTGAGGAAAGTTCTTTATTCGAAGGAACAACTCTCTATCACGCTGATCAATTCACTTCAGGCATTGATTATCTCGATTTCTACTTTGATGTATCTGACTTTGAAGCAGATGATTACTTATTACTAAGCTACTTGAGTCAATTATTAGGGGATTTACCTACTGAGAATTATTCTGTTGCAGAATTACAAACTCAAATCGACTTACACACCGGTGGCATTAACGGTGGAGTGATTGTATTCGAAACAGTAACGGGTGAGTTGAAGCCTTACTTCACACTTCGTGGAAAAGCACTTGAAGAATCATTCAGTAAGTTAGTTGATCTAATCCATGAGATTATGACATCGACACAATTCACAGACAATACTGAATTACTGAATATTACACAACGTCATATTTCAGACTTTGAAGATGATATTAACCATGGCGCACACGTTCTTGCTGCAGCACGTGCATTAAGCCAAGTGAAACCGGTAAGTAAATTAGGTGAGATGATTAATGGTATCGACCAATTTAACTTTACAAAAGAGATATTAGAAAAACTAAAAGTAAAAGATGTGACTGAATTAAGCGAGAAGCTAGAAGCGATGCTGAACCGTTTATTGAACAAGCAACGTATCAATGCACTTTATATCGGTGAAGCAAGTCGATTAGAAGAAGTAACATCTGCGTTAACAACAACTTTTGATTCATTATCAAGTGAGCCATTAGGCGAGCCTGTTATTTATCAAGCAGGTGAGAAAATGAATGAAGCCTTCGTCACAGCACAAGATGTAAACTATGTCGGATTTGCTTCTGATGCAACTGGCGAATTGGCTTACAGTGGGTCATCACTCGTTTTATCAACATTCTTGCGTTATGATTACTTATGGAATAATATTCGTGTTAAAGGTGGCGCTTATGGTTCAATGTTCCGTCACAACTTAAATGGTGACTTCCAATTAAGTTCATACCGAGACCCTAATATTCGAAAAACCATTGATGCATACCATGGCATTCCAGAGTTCATCGAAACGCTAGAACTTGATGAAGCCAGCTTATTGAAATCAATCATTGGTACTCTAAGTAATTTAGACCAACCATTGTCAGCTTATCATAAAGGGAAACGTGCTTTCTCTCGTCATCAAGTAGGACGTACAACTGCTGATGTCATTCAGCTGAAAGAAGAAGTATTAGCAACAACTGAAGCGAATTTAACCGCTTTAAGTGAAGGATTCAAGACAGTCCTTAATAAAGGAACGATTGCGGTAATTGGTAATAAAGCTCAAATCGAGCAAGATCGTGATCACTTTGATGAAATACATGAACTATATTAAACACATAAAGATATAATTATAGCCACGACTGAAAAAATCAGTCGTGGCTTTTTATTATTTTATATAATCAAACTTAACTTCTTTTTTTAATATTCCCATAAAGTAAGCATCACGGTATCTCCCATTCGTATAGAAATGATCCTTCATCGTTCCTTCAATTTGGAAGCCTAATTTTTTGTAGATATGTACAGCTGGATGATTATTCACATCAACAATTAAATACACTTTATGCATATTGAGAATCGAGAAGGCATACTCTATTCCTTTACGTAACGCTTTTTGTGCCAAACCTTGTCCGCGGAATCGTTTAATCACGATAATCTGAATTTCACAATTACGATGAATATAATCAATCTCCATTAATTCCACGACGCCAACAAATTCGCCATCTACTTCAATCACAAACCGTCTTTCAGTGGAATCAAAAAGATGCTTATCATATAACCGCTCTAATTCATCGAGTGACTCATATGGCTCCTCGAACCAATACGCCATCATCTCGCGCTCATTATTAATGACATGAATCGAAGATAAGTCATTCTTCTCTAATGCTCTAATTATCATATTAACCTCTTCCTTTGATGATTTATTTGGATTCTCTCTATAAATATTATAGCATCCCCGTAACTTACGTCATAAAAAAAAGAGTTTCTGACACATATTATATGTCAGAAACCCTAGTTATTGAAATAAATTTATTCTTTGTGATTTTCTACAAACGCTACACGACCTGAGCCTGTAGAATAACGGTTATAATGCTCAGGGTTCTTTTTATAGAAGTCTTGATGATGTTCTTCCGCATCATAAAATGGCTTCGCATCTTCAATAGGTACGACTACCGGCTTATTAAAGCGACCACTCTTATCCAATGTTTCTTTTGACGATTCAGCTAACTCACGTTGCTCATCTGAATTCACAAAAACAACTGGACGATACGATGTCCCGCGGTCAAAAAATTGCCCCGTCGCATCGGTTGGATCCATGCTTGACCAATAAATATCTAATAATTGTTGGTAAGAAATCTTTTCTGGATCAAACGTAATCTCAACCGCTTCAGTATGACCCGTCATACCTGTTTTTACATCTTCATACGTTGGGTTTTCGGTTTCTCCACCTGTATACCCTGAGATAACAGCCTCAACACCATCCATCTCATCAAAAGGATGAACCATGCACCAGAAACATCCTCCAGCAAATATCGCTTTATCAAATTGACTCATATAATTCAATCCTTTCTTTTATAATAACTAGTTAAATAATTCAACAAAAAATCGTCTCGTTGATTCCCATGTATTACCAATTCCATCAGAGAAAGAACGCCACCCAGTCACATACCAAGCTGCCTCTTCAATCGGTTCAGCTTGAACAACCGGAACATAATTCCCTTTTGTTGAAGGTAAATAAACAAATTCCGTCCCTACGCCGTAGATAGCCATCTGCCCAATCACTTCACCTTGTTCAACTGGCGCAATTAGATAACTTCTGCCTTCAAACAAAGACTCATTCATTGAAAATTCATACTCAAGACGAGGAGCTGTATCAATAATTGGAACAACAAGGGACATGTCTTTTCCATAAGCTAACTCTGCTTCTGTTTCTGAACTACCTTCAACTCTGATTGTGTTGACTTGAGTGGTTGGTTGCCCCTCACTCACGACCAATTCTTTCATATACGCTCTAAAACTATAATCCATTAAGGCCTCAGTCTCTTCATAACGAGCATCTTCATCTTCGGCACCTAAAACAACTGTAATAAGACCGAATTCATCTTGATGAGCATATCCGACAAAGCTACTTCCATCTGCATCAGAAGAACCTGGCATCAGCCCAGATACATCATCACGCTCATAAGGCTTCCCTTTTAACATCTGATTATAGTTATTCATGTCAATCGCATCGTCCGTATTTGGTTTAAAGACCGCTTTTGATTGAACACTATATTCTAAATAATCTGGAAAATCATTCACGAGATGGTATGCGATAATTGCTGCCGCTTCTGCAGAAAAAGCATTCGTCTCACCAGCCTCACCATCAACAGCTAATCCCGTCGAGTTTATGAGATTAAATTCCTCGATGCCCCACTCAGTTAATTGTACTTCCATCATCCTTACAAAATTTGCTTCGCTTTCACCAATCATCTCACTTAAAGCAAGCGTTGCACCGTTCGCCAAATTAATCGAAATCGCTTCAACCAATTCATTGACCGTATAGTTATTATCTTGTCTTAGAGGTACATTACCAATATCGTAATTTTGACTCAAATAATATGCTTCATCTGAAACAGGTACAATTGATTCACGTGTCCATTCATCATCTTGTTCGATGGCCTTTAAAGCAACATAGACAGATAGTAATTTACTCACTGATCCCACTTCTAAAACTTCATCTGCATTTTGGCTCATTAATACTTGTCCATTTTCACTATCAACTGAAATCGCTGAAGTCGCATTAATTGTAGGAACAGTCGATTGTGCTCGACCACTTTGTAGGGGTAACACGAGCATTGTGACTAATAAGATTGTTAAAATATATTTTAATGTCATTAGTCATCACCAACTTCTCTATTATTCAGCTTAATACGAAAGACCGTTTCATTCTCTTCAACTGTCGCAAATACTATTCCACCGTGTAGACCCACGATGTTTTTAACAATCGAAAGACCCAAACCACTCCCAGGTATTTCTGATGTTCTTGACTTTTCAGTCCGATAGCTTCGTTCAAAAATGCTTTTATACTCCGACTCTTCTAAAATCTCACCATTATTACGCGTTTCTAAAAAAACACTCGCTTCATCCGTTGATGTATAAGCGCGAAGGCGAATCACATTACCAAAACCATATTTGAATGCATTAGAGATAAGATTACTAAATACACGTGCCATTTTGTCCACATCAATCTGGACAAACAAATCCTCAGGGTACACCTCCACAACGATGTCTACATTTTGTTCATTCCCAATCAGCTCAAACTCAGCAGCTAATTGCTCAAAGAAAAATTTAATTGGAATCGATTGAGTTTCAATCGTATAAGTTGCCTGTCCTGATTCAATATACAAGAACAAGTCATTCACTAACGTACGCATCAGTTTCGCTTTGTCGTACGCAATGGCTATATAGTTATCTTTCTCTTCCTCAGATTGATACTGGTGGTGAATCACTGCATCCAAATATCCAATCGTAGATGTTAATGGCGTTCGAATATCATGACTGACATTCGCTATCAACTCGTCTTTCGTTTCTTCAGCACGACGTTCTTCTACAAGTGAATGTTCAGTACTTTCAACAAGTCGGTTAATACTATCAATAATACCGGTCAATTCCCCGATATCCGCACTCTCTATTCGGTAATCGTATTTACTGTTTTCAGAAATATAATTCAAATGTTCTAAAGCACGAGCTAACTTCATCATATTACGTTGTCTTATTACACGTCGGTAAGTAATTATCCCACCAATACTCAAGGTAATAATGGTGATAATTTGGTTATATGGAATATTCCATAGTTGGAAAAATTGAAATAAGTTTCCCCCACGCAAGAATTCCATACGTGTATTAATCACGACACCAAATCCTAGGATAATTCCTAAGTAGACAAAGAATACTATTGATAAAATACTCGATGCATAACGAATTAAATCGATTTGTTGCGAGCGACTCAATTGAGTTGATAATATTGGATTTATATCATCTTTCAACCTTATATCCTACTCCCCATACGGTTTGGACTACTTTCTCTCCTCCTGTTGCCTGAGCAATCTTATCACGTAAATGACTCACATGAACCATGACTGTTTTTGCACTCACAACACTTTCTTGATTCCAAACTTCTTCAAATATCTCATCAGCACTAAATACACGATTTGGATTACTTGATAATAAATATAATATACCGAACTCAAGAGCAGTTAATTGAATCTCTGTCCCACTCTCAGTTCTCACTTCATGAGAATCTCGACGTATAATTAATGGACCCACTTCAATCGTATCATTCGAAGCGTCCATCCCTGAATAACTGTGCTGACGACGTAAAATTGACTTCACACGCGCCATAACCTCTAAGGGATTAAACGGCTTAGTGACATAATCATCTGCTCCAGCAAATAAACCTTCAATTTTTTCATGATCTGCTGATTTTGCACTCACCATAATCACTGGAATGCTCATATCCTTATCACGCATGACTTCTACAACTTCTAACCCTGTTACAATGGGCATCATCACATCCAAAATAACTAAATCAAAACTTTGATCCTTTTGTAAGTGATTTAATGCTTCTTCGCCATTAAAGGCTTTAACTACTTCATAACCTTCATTTTTTAAATAAATATTCAAAAGGTCTACGATTTCGCGATCATCGTCTGCTACTAATATACGCATCATAATCCTCCTTCTTTACAATAAATTGTCCTTATTTACTATTATACCTTTTTTATACACAAAAAATAGTGCTTACGATTAATCATATTAAAATGCCTACAATTTTCACAAATTAATCTCATAATCCCCGAAATACACAAGATTAGAACGACGTAAATCGCTGTTTAAAAGCGAGATTTAACCGCTTATTCCAGTGAGCTACAGATTAAATAGATAGACAACTCGGAAACTCCTGTATAAATTACGATCGTATTTATATACAGAACTACACTCAATTCGCCACTGTCACAAAAAATGTGAGTATCTTCTTCGCTTTTACAGAATCCTACCCTATTTTTAATTGTAAGCTAAAACCACTAGCGGTAATGATGACTCTTTGAACCTGCAGGATATCTCTATCCTTAGGTAGGTCCACATTGAGCACATCCCACTAGTGGTTAATCACTGTTTATTCACTTCTTCGGTATGAACATTTATTGTCTGATGACTAATTCGTCTCCAACTTGTAAGGAATCATTTTCTAAATTGTTCCATTCAATAATATCTTGAACAGTGACGTCAAACTCAGAAGCGATACGGTATAAGTAATCGCCTGATTGAACCACATAGATAATATCTTCTGGGTCCTCAGGGTTTGGCTCCTCTACCTCACCATCTGGATTAACAACAATTAATTCTTGTCCTATGTATAAACTATTACTTTCTAAGCTGTTCCATGTGATTAGCTCATCTACAGTTATACCAAATTCACTTGCTATTCGATATAAATAATCACCGGCTTGAACTACGTAGATGTTATCTTCTAGCTCTTCAGGTTCGGGGTCTGGTTCTTCTGGAACTTCACCGCCATCTGGGTCAGCGATGATTAATACTTGTCCTACGTTTAAAAACTCACTTTCTAAATTGTTCCAATCGATAATATCTTGAACCGTAATATTAAACTCATTAGCGATACGGTATAGATAATCACCCGGTTGAACAACATACATATTATCTTCAGGAATTTCTGGTTCTTCTGGTTCCTCTACATCATCTAATAGTTCATAGTAGACATAGGCACCATTCTCATCCATAGTGACATAAAAATCAGCATGAATATCAATATTGAAGTTAGCGTTAGCATATTCAACCGCTGCATCAACACTTGGGAAATATTGCTCCACAAGTGAATATCCTGGTAAGTATGCTTCGTCTCCTGGCTCAGGACCAACAAAATCTTGTGCATTTGCTTGAACTTGACCAAAGCCGAGTGCCATCATTGATGCTAATAACGTGGCTGTAAATTTTAAGTTCCGACGTTTTTTGTGAATCATTTTTATCGAATCCCTTCTTTACGTGTCGGTTTCTTTTTTCTTAACTACAACTTCATTATAACATGATGCTATTTGATGTCATGTAATAGCTTACATGTTCATATAAAGGTCAAACAATGTTCATAGTCTGATAATAAATTATTCATATAAAACAAAACAAGCACATAACTGAAGCAAAGTCAGTTATATGCTTGTTGATTAACTTTAAGTATTAAGCACGAGAATAGTTTGGTGCTTCTTTTGTAATATTAACATCATGTGGGTGAGACTCGATTAGTCCTGCTCCACTCATACGGATGAATTGTGCTTCTTCGCGTAAAGCTTTCAAGTTAGCGGACCCAGTATAACCCATACCAGCTCGCATGCCTCCAAGCATTTGGAAGACAATATCTTGCGCGCTTCCTTTATAAGCTACACGTCCTTCGATTCCTTCTGGAACTAATTTGTTCGCTTCGTTTTTCGATTGGAAGTAACGATCGCTTGAACCTTTTTCCATCGCAGCTAAACTTCCCATACCACGGTATGTCTTAAAGCGACGTCCTTGGTAAATTTCAAAGTTTCCAGGTGATTCGTCCGTTCCTGCTAACATACTTCCTAGCATAACAGCGTGTCCTCCGGCAGCAATTGCTTTGACAATGTCACCAGAATACTTGATTCCACCATCGGCAATGATTGCTTTACCATATTCACGGGCTGCAGTTGCAGCTTCATAAATAGCTGTTAATTGAGGTACGCCTACACCAGCAACCACTCGTGTTGTACAGATTGATCCTGGACCAATACCTACTTTAACAACATCAACACCAACATCAAATAAAGCGCGAGTGCCTTCTGCAGTCGCAACGTTACCAGCAATAATTGTAACATCTGGGTATTTATCACGAATTTCTTTAATCTTACGAATCACACCGGCACTATGTCCATGTGCTGTATCGACAACTAATGCATCAATTTGTTGATTGATTAACGCTTCAGCACGTTCAAATGTATCATTCGTTACACCAATCGCAGCTGCTACTAACAGACGACCATGGCTATCTTTAGCTGCATTTGGATATTGAATGACTTTTTCAATATCTTTAATTGTAATTAAGCCAGATAAGTGGCCTTTGTCGTTTACTAACGGTAATTTTTCAATACGGTGATCGAATAAAATACGTTCTGCTTCTTCTAAAGATGTACCGATAGATGCCGTCACTAATCCGTCTTTCGTCATCACTGTATCAATTTGAGCCTGATCATCATTGATGAAGCGAGTATCACGGTTAGTTATAATTCCTACTAAGGTTAAATCCATTTCAGATTTTACAATCGGAACACCGCTAATACGGTAATGTGACATTAGCTCTTCTGCATCCTTAACAATATGTTGAGGTGTTAAGTAAAATGGATCTAAAATTACGCCATTTTCTGAACGCTTTACACGTCGAACTTCGTCAGCTTGTGCTTCAATTGACATATTCTTATGAATAACCCCTAATCCACCTTGACGTGCCATTGCAATGGCCATATCTGATTCGGTTACTGTATCCATACTCGCTGATAAAATTGGGACATTTAACTTTAAATTAGGGGCTAATTCTACTGATAAATCAACATCGTTAGGTAATACATGACTTTCGGCTGGTACTAAGATCACATCATCGAATGTATATCCTTCACGTTGAAATTTAGTGTTCCATGCGTCCATTAAAATCCTCCTATAAATTTGTCTTTTGTATATTTTTACTAAGTTACCACTTTCTATTTGTATTATCAACCGAATCACCAACATAATTCTTTTAATCATCTTGAATGTTCGTAAATTATAATTGATTATTCAAAAAAACCAACCAAGTTAAACTTGATTGGTCGAATATGGACTAGAATACGCCACCTTGAATGTTTAATTGTCTCTTCAATAAGAAACGCACTCCAAATGTTACGGCTGCAATGACGATATAAGTTATTGGTGTAAACACTGGGTTCATCACAGATGGAAGTAATACAGCGCTCATACTTACGACTAAGAACCATCCAAACATCGCTGCGATTGACACACCGAAGTAACGCCATAATCGACGTTCACCTTTTGGTGCATCTAAATCAGGCATCACTTTTGATGTAATTAACATCGCAATTCCGGCAACAATATAATTAATAATTAGTGTTGTTAATCCCATAAAAGCAGACGCTGTCCCCGCATCAGCATTCAACATCGAAATACCAGTGATGAATGTGAATAATGAACCTAACATCAGTCCGCCGTCTAAAGCAATTTGCCAGTCTGGTGATTTTTCAACGGGAGCATTTTCAGGATTCGGAAACTCTTGTTCCAGAATGACTTCCGCTGTCTCAGTTGGCGTACCATAGATTTGACGAGCCGTTTGCCCTGTTGCTTGTCCATCTAATAATGTATCAACCATCTCAACATAGACACGTTCCTGTACTTCATAGTGTAATTGATTCGATAATTTCTTATCAATACTTAACATGAATTGCTTGTTTTTATTCGTCAATTGCGCGAATTTACTTGCCTCAACGCCAGCAATAATAGTTCTTTCATCCAATTCCTCTACAATTGGCGCATCCGTATCTTCAACGATTTCTTCATTAATCACTTCCGTTACTTCAACGTCTTTTTCTTCTAGTTCTTTTTTGTTATCTTCTGACATAATTTCCCCCCTAACTATCTATTCTAAACGTTAAATCTAAATAACATGATGTCGCCGTCTTTAACGACATATTCTTTACCTTCTGAACGGTAGTAACCTAATTCACGCGCTCGAGCCATGCTTTGTGATTCCATCAAATGATCATAAGAAACTGTCTCAGCACGAATGAATCCACGCTCGAAGTCTGTATGAATCACTCCAGCAGCTTGAGGTGCTTTCATGCCTTTTTTGAACGTCCAAGCACGTACTTCTTGCTCTCCAGCTGTAAAGTAAGTTCCTAAACCTAATAAAGTATACGCTTTTTGAATTAAGCGGTCTAAACCTGATTCTTCAAGACCAAAATCTTCTAAGAATACAGCTTTCTCTTCGTCATCTAAGATGGCAATTTCTTCTTCAAGACTTGCACATACTGGAACAACCTCTGCTCCTTGAGCAGAAGCAAATTCGATTACTTTCGCTAAATGAGGGTTTGAACTTGGATCACTTACTTCTTCTTCACCAATGTTTGCGACATATAACATGTCTTTTCTAGTCAATAAGAATAAACCTTTAACAAATGGTTCTTCCTCTTTAGTAAATTCAACTGAATTAGCTAGTTGATCATTTTCCAATGCATCTTTTAAACGCACTAGAATATCTGCTTCAATTAAAGCATCTTTATCTTTTGTTCTCGCTAATTTTTGAACACGTGTTAAACGTTTTTCAATCGATTCTAAGTCGGCTAAGATTAACTCTAAGTTGATCGTTTCAATATCCGAAAGTGGATCAACTTTACCGTCAACGTGAGTAATGTTCTCATCTTCAAAACAACGTACAACGTGACAAATTGCGTCTACTTGACGAATATTACTTAAAAACTTGTTCCCTAAACCTTCACCTTTACTAGCACCCTTTACGATTCCAGCAATATCCGTAAACTCGAAAGTTGTTGGAATAGTTTTCTTAGGTTTTACTACTTCTGTAATATCTACTAAACGTTGATCAGGTACTTCTACCACTCCAACGTTCGGGTCGATTGTCGCGAACGGATAGTTTGCTGCTTCGACTCCTGCCTTCGTAATTGCGTTAAAAAGTGTTGATTTACCTACGTTAGGTAAACCAACAATACCAGCTGTTAAAGCCATATAGTCACTCTCTTTCTTTTATTCAAAATTATTCTGCTTTTTCTAAGATACGTTTCAATTTCTTTTCAAAATCACGACGAGTCATCGTCACAATATGATTACAATTCATACATTGTATACGAATATCCATACCCATACGGATAATCTGCCAACGGTTCGTTTGGCATGCGTGTGGTTTCTTCATTTCGACAATATCGAGTTTATCAAATTCTTTACGATTCATCTTATCCACTCCTTATAAATGTATATTTAATAAATCTAGTATTCGAATCAAGTCTGACTCGGATAAAAATTCAATCTCAATTTTACCACGTTCACCACGTTGATTAATCGTCGTAGCAGTACCGAAGTACTCTTGCATTTCTTGTTCAAGTGCAACGAAATGCGATGGTTTTTTTGCTTTTTCTTTCTTATCCTTATCTTCGTCTTCTTGCGGCGCTGTATCATTTAAAGATTGAACTAATTCCTCAAGTTGACGAACAGTCATCCCCTCATTCACTACGCGCTTTGCGACTGGAATGAGTTGGTTTTTATCTTTAAGTCCTAAGATAGTACGCGCTTGACCCATTGATAATTGTTCTCCAACCATTGTCTTAATTTCTTCTGGCAATGATAATAAACGGAGATAATTTGCGATATACGGACGACTTTTACCAATTCGTTCAGCTACTTGAGCTTGGGTTAGGTTAAGATTTTCCATTAAAACGTTATAAGCCTCAGCTTCTTCTAAAGGACTTAAGTCCTCACGTTGTAAGTTCTCGACAACAGCAATTTCAATCATCTGCTCTTCATTAAGTTGACGAACAATACCGGGGATCGTATCTTTACCAGCTAATCGACTCGCACGAACACGACGTTCACCAGCAATTAATTCATATCCTTTGATTGTGGATTGTCTCAGAATGACCGGTTGAAATACACCTGACTGTTTAATCGAGTCAGCTAACTCGTTTAAAGCTTTTTCATTGAATGTTTTACGTGGTTGATAAGGGTTAGCACGAATTTGATCTAATGGAATTTCTTCAACAATTTCATTCTCACCGGGTGTCTCTTCATATGAAGAGAATAAGGCTTCCATACCTCGGCCTAAACCGCCCCGTTTACGTGGTTGATTGTTATTCGTCATTACTAATCACTTCCTTTGCCAATTCGACATACATCTCGGCACCTCTAGAACGTGGATCATATTCAATCACCGATTGTCCATAAGAAGGTGCTTCAGATAAGCGGATATTACGTGGAATAACTGTTTTATAAACTTTCTCATGGAAGTATTTACGCACTTCTTCCATCACTTCAAAACCTAGATTCGTTCTTGCATCAAGCATTGTAATTAATACCCCTTCGATGCGGAAATTACGATTGTAAGTCTTTTGAACCAAACGAATTGTGTTTAACAATTGCGTTAGTCCTTCTAAGGCATAGTATTCAGCCTGTACTGGAATTAAAATTGTATCACTTGCAGTGAATGCATTAATTGATAATTGACCCAATGATGGCGGACAATCAATCAAGATATAATCATAGTTTAGGCGAATCGAAGCAACTGCTTCTTTCATGCGTGATTCACGGTTCTCTATGTTAACCAATTCTAATTCTGCTGCTGCAAGTTGAATGTTTGAGGGTACGATCGATAAGTTTTCTTGACTGGTTTCAACAATGACATCTTTAATTGGAACTTGATCAATAAGTACTTCATATAAACTTGCATCCAGCGCACTTCTTTCTACACCAAGACCACTCGTCGCATTTCCTTGCGAATCAGAATCAATTATTAATACTTTTTTACCTAGTGTAGCTAAAGCAGCTCCTAGGTTGACTGTAGTTGTTGTTTTACCAACACCACCTTTTTGATTACCGACTGCAATCATTTTACTCATGCGCTTTCCTCCTTGTTATAACGGTTGTTTTGCTGGTTTACCTGGACGTCTTGGATATTTCTTAGGTGTTTCTAGTGTTTTTCTTATCACTAAAATTTCACGTTCACTATCCTCAATCGGAAGCATTTCACTTATTTGTTCTTCAAACTTCGCTCCAAGTAATGCGATAGCTTTCTTCGCTTTAACTACCTCTTCGTCAGCTCTTTGTGCTTTCAGTGCAATAAAGTAACCACCCTTTTGAACAAGAGGTAAACAAAGCTCGCTCAAGATGTTTAGTGAAGCAACCGCTCTCGCTGTCACAAGATTAAACTGCTCACGATACTCTTTATCTTGACCTACTTCTTCTGCTCGTCCATGGACAGCTTTCACATCAGTCAATTCCAATTCTTCTGCAAGCAGATTAAGAAATGTGATGCGTTTATTTAATGAATCTACGATTGTAATGTCTAAGTCCGGGCGCACAATTTTCATTGGAATACTTGGAAAACCTGCCCCTGCTCCGACATCACATAAAGATGCATTCTCTTTGAAATAATCTGGCGCCATCCAAAGTGGCATCAATGAATCATAGAAATGCTTTAAATATACATCTGGCTTAGCTGTGATTGCTGTTAAATTAATTTTTTCATTCCACTCGACTAACAGGTGGTAATACTGTTCAAACTGATTAATTTGTTTTTCACTTAGTTGAATACCCTTATCACTAAGGGATTGAATAAATTCTTCGACTGTCATAACCGTCTCCTTTTAAATACGTCGTCTTGTGAAACAAACTTGTGTTTCACGCCATTTCTACTTTAACTTAAATGGTTGTTCTATGCAATGATAACTCGTCAGAAATTTGCTTGAATTATCATTTTAACATATACACCACTTAATTATCATTCATTTCATTATGATTATTATAGAGTTATAATAGAGATACAAATAACCTGAGTATTATATGGAAAGGAAAATTACTTTGAGTCAAATATTATATTATACTTTTCTCCCAATGCTCGACCGATTATATACCGTCGCTTCCACAGAAAACGGCTTAACGTACGTCAGTCCAGATGATGGAGATATAACGATTTTGGAAAAGCTATTTAAGGGGTTTACTATCCAAGAAGATGAATCTATAAATGCAGAATCGATTAAACAACTTCAAGAATACACACAAGGATCACGTAATGAGTTTGATTTAGTGTTAGACATCCAAAATGGAACACCTTTTCAGCAGTCAATTTGGAAAGCATTACTTGATGTTCCTTACGGTCGAACTATTCATTATGGAGCGTTGGCTGAAAATATAAACAATCCTAAAGCAGTTCGTGCAGTTGGAGGCGCTGTTGGCCAAAATCCAATTTCTATTATTATTCCGTGTCACCGTATCATCGGAAAGAATGGTTCGTTAACAGGCTATAATGGTGGGATTAATGTAAAGATGAAATTGTTAGATATCGAAGGTATTCAATACACTGGTTAAACACTTTAATCACTTTAAACACTCTTTTAAACACTGCTTTTAATTAAAGAATAAAAGAATAAAGCACCGATAAATGCAGGAGAACTGCATTTATCGGTGCTTATTTATGGTCTGATACTCATTTCTTCTAGTCGCTTACGTACTTCTTTGGCTCTTGCTACTGATAAATCACAAGTTAAACCATTTTTAAAAGTAATGATTTTTTCTTTTTGATTAACACTTTCAATCATCATTATATTCGCAATAAATGATTTGTGAACGCGGATAAATTCCTCATGTGATTTTTCAATTGCCTTTAAACTTTCATAGAACTGATAACGTCCATTTGTAGTAATGATTGCCACTTTATGCGGCTGAGATAAACTTTCGAAATATATAATATTATCTAAAGCGATTGAGCGCATTTTACTACCTACTTTAAATGTATATTGTCTTTTTACTTCTGAATTTAAATGTTGTCTCTCACCAATCACATTCAAAATTTCTATTATTCGGTTTTGTAATTCTTCAGGTGTCTTTTTTACTATGTAATCAATAGCTTCAACTTTATAACGAAAAGTAACCGGAGCTAATTCTGCGTGTGTAGTTATAAATACAATTTTACCTAAGTCATCAACCTTTCTTATCTCTTTAGCTAAGTCTAAACCATTCATATCATGGTTTAAATCAATATCAAGAAAATAGATTGCATTCGAAGCTTTTTCAGACCTAATTGCTTCTAAAAGAATGAGTGGGTTCACAGATGCCAGGCTGAGTTCCATATCAAGTGATTCAATCATAATGTAATTAGCAATGACTTCACTCATATAGGCTAATTGCTTCTTGTCATCTTCGCAAATATAAATAGATTGCATCAAATCACCTCTCTTGGAATGATCAGCTCTTGAGTAAACACCTGATCATTAATTTGAGTATTAAGCAGTATCATAGACTTATCTACTAGTCTATCTAAGTTAAAGAGTCCAATCCCTCGTTCTGCCCCTTTGGTTGAATATCCGTTTTCTTTTAATGTAACTAAACTTTCAATATTTACTCGGCAAGAGTTTTCTACAATTATTAGGGACTCCAATTCTTCTTGGATTAACGAAACCGATAGCTCTCCATGTTGAATTTCTGCCGCTTCTTCGATGGCATTATCTAAAATAATGCCTAACATACGTGGCAATGATAATGTTTCATCTGTTTCAATAAACATACTTTCTGACACTTCAATGTTCACAACAATCCCTCGTGACTTGGCATATAATAGTTTAGTATAGATTAAGTTTCGTAAGTCAGCATTTTGTAAGTAAATTAGTTTACCTAATTGCCGATTGGTATCATCTGTTTGAATGTCATGTTTATCTAAGACTCGTTTAAAATAATCCCGTAATTGATCCCACTCTTCAGCTTTTATGAATCCATCAAGACTAAGCAATATATTTTGATAATCATGACGAAACTGACGAACATCATCATATTGCCTTGTAATCAACTGATTATATTGTTGATTAACTTCTTCTTGAGCCTTTTCTTGTTCAATCATTCGAATTTGCTCACTGCTATTGTGAAAGAATATAAGTACTAGAACAAATAATACACTCGCGAATAAATAAACACTTCTAAATATAGTAAGCATTGAATCATTGAGTAAGAAATACTCGAAAAGATTCATCAGTTGAGCATAATAAACAACAAAGAAAATGCACAAAATAATAATATAAATGAATGTTTTTGCATTGATATAATATCTGTAGAACCACTTTATAAGTTGTCGAGTAAGGAAAGTCAGAATACTAATAAAAGCTAAAGTAATTATAATTGTCATCCAAAAATGAGGTAGTTGAACATAGCTCATTGATTCTGTAGCTATGTAATAAATAATTAAAGGTAAAGCACTATATATAGTACTAATAGAAACAGTTCTGTACTGCCAGTAAGTCGATACGAAAAAGACCATAAATATTAAAAATGTTTGTAAAGCTTCACGGTAATTCAAATTTAATTGCGCTGTGATTATAACAACGATGATACATATAAAACCTGAAACTACTTTATTTATTTTTGGCTTTTGAATGAAAAATGAGTATAAAATATAAGTTGGTACAATATATTGAAAAATATTGAAATTCATTGTGCACTCCTTTACTTTAGGCTGATTATGAGTGAAAAAACATCGTTTATGAATAAATTAACTTTACTATCATCATATCTATTATACTATAAGTAAGAAGTTGAAAATTGTTTTGTTACTGAAAGTATAGATTTGCTAAAGTATTTCGTCAACAATATATTCCAAGGAGGATGGTTTAAATGAAATTTTCACGCAGTACTGTAGTTACGTTAGCCGTTATATTTTTGATAAATTTCTTTACAATTTCATTAGTTGAAGCACATGATGGTTTTGGAGATTTTCCGTATGAAGGGACTTATCTCACCGATGAAGACCAAGCGATACGAGGGTTTACTTTCGATACTGAGTCGCAGTCAATTACTATTCTTACTCAACAGTCGAGTCAAAATGAAGATATTCGCCGTTTATCAGAGATTAGAAACAGTGGAAATCATACTGCTTTAATCGATCCATTTATCTCAGCTGAAGAAATAAATGATATGCGCGAAAAATGGGGATTAGACGATATAGATTATTCAAAATTATTCCTAGAAGCAGCAGATAAAGTAGAGCCTTGGATGACTCGTAAGGATGCAATGAAACTCGCTTTTCAAGAAATTCCGGGAGTGCATTCTTTATCGGACATTGATTCTGACTTCAATAGTGATATTTTGATTTCAAAACCTGAAATTCTACAATCCCAAGATTTATGGATTGTTGGCATTATGGGAGACCCACGGATTCTTCGTTTTGAGATGAACGAGAGTACCGATAGTATCACAGATGAGTACGGAATCGTTTATACCTTAGAAGAAGGTAATCAAAATGAATAAGTTAATAAAATTAATTATTCTTTTAAGTTTAATCGTTACGCAGGTTCAAATCGTTTCAGCCCAAATCTTTGATTATGATGGGACTTATCTAACTGATGATGAAACACAAGTTATTTCAGGTTTTCACTTTGATCAAAAAAATAATACTGTCGTTGTTATTACCCAAAATTCACCCACCATGAATCCAACTAATTTGAGTAATCGGACACGTCTAAGTAATATCCAAACTTATATAGATGATCATATTGATTTTAACTCTATGACCGATGCAGAAGTGAGCTCATTCAATGAAAAACATGGTATTGACTATGCTGAAGCTTATCGAGCAACAGCAGATATCGTAGCAAATAGTGGTGGGGAGACTTGGCGTTTTATCTTTGATTTACAAAATCCAGGCATTCTAAATTTAGCTTCTTTCAATTTTTCATCCAATTCAGCACAAGGTAGGACGCCACACGTCATATATATCAACGAGCCTAATATTAAGTTCAATCGAAATTTATGGGAAGTATCAATGTATGATATTTCTACTCCCCTATTACGTTTTGAAGCTAATACTAATACAACTTATATTAAGGATGACTACGGTGTTGTCTACAATTTAGAAACTGATGTTCCTGACGATCTCGATTTTCTTTTGTTTGATTAAGCCTCATCATAAAATACAAATATCCCCATCAGCTTTGTTGCTGATGGGGATATTTAACTTATTCTCCGCTATATCTCAATGAATTCTCATACGTTAATTGGCGGTCATGGAATGCCTGGATTTCTGCTTCAATACTTGGGTAAATTTCTTTTACTACAACATCTTCACTGCTAGCACTATTTTGAGCTTCTTGATATAGTGACAGGACTTTATCGGGTCCTGCTTGATTCAGTCTTCCATAAGTTAATTCTGAATTAGCGATAATAATCGAACTAATTGCACTGTATGTTTCATAGTTCTCATTACGCAATAGATTTAAATCAGGGTATTCATTCGCAATATCTCGGTACAATTCTAAGTATATATCTTCGCTACCGGCTTCTTGATGAGTGTGATATCGATTGACTAAAAATTGACTATCGACCTCACGTAATTGTTCACGGTTAATTGGTTGTTCTGTAATCATATTGTCGTGGATTATATAAGCAAGCTCTTCTTCAGCATTGCGGTTAAACGTCACTTCTGGCTGAGGGATTAAGATATCTTCATTCTCATCATAGACAAAGTAGAAGGTTTCAGTCGTCATGGCTGCTTCTTCTTCACCATAACGCATTGAATAATCATTAATATTTGTGTTAAGAATATAAAGTGTTCTCTCTGAATTATCGTCAATACCATCCACTTCAAAGTTCTCTTCAACTTGAGTCATATCAATAGTATAGTAGACTGAGCCATTGTAATCATCAGTTATTATCATTTGGTTACCACGCAAGATAGCCGACTGACTCGTCATGTCACCTTCATACGACCAGACACCTTGAATCTCTTCTGGGATTCCTTCAAACTCATTCAACTCTTGGGCCAATATTAATTCCGGTTGCTCTAGCATCATCGATTGATCATGGGCTGTTACATTGATAATAGCTATCGTACATAATAAAGCTAAAACAATATCACGAATACGTCTCATCTAATCCCTCCCTATTGCTTGTTATACCAATTATAGCAATCATTCAAAGGGAATGGTGTGAAGTTTACTTGAAGATTATGACGATATTGTGACATTAATTAAGATATGCTACATGACTCGGTATTTATCTATTCTGCTTAATGTCGTTAATTTTATCGATGACTTCAGCTGATAAGCGTACCAAGCTATCTTTGTGTGCAATTTCTAACACTTGGGCTTCACTCATCCACTGGTAACCTTGCGTCTCGCCTTCTTGAAGCTGAATCGCGTCTTTTTTAATATCAGTTATACAATAGTAGTCGCGTTGTAAATAATGTTTCTCTTCCAACACATTCACAGGACTAATCTCATATAAGACATCGGCTTGTATGCCTGTTTCTTCCCATAACTCGCGCCTAGCACCTTCTTCAAAGTCTTCACCTTTAATTGTGCTTCCCCCTGCGCTCAGTTCATATTCACCCGCGCAACTCGCCTTGTCCTCTGAACGCTTCATAACTAAATAATCACCATCAGTGTGTTGCACAATAATATTAATAATTTTGTGATACGCTCCTTGAGGAAGCAATTCTCCTCGAACGTGATCCGTCTTCAACATTACGCCACTGCGATTATATAAATCCCACAATTCCATAAAGCACCTCCTCTATTCACTTAAATAGATTACTTCTGATATAACTTCAAAGCCATTTTTCTGATATAAATACTTGGCATGTTCATTCTCTTTCTCAACAGACAAACGAAACGGTCTTTTCGATTGTTTAGATAATTGTTCCATCATTATATAGATTCCTTGCGTACCAACGCCTTGTCCTTGATACTTAGTATCTACAGCTAAGCCAAATAGATAATAGTAATCATCTGTTATATTCACAGAACTCGACCCTACAATCTTCTCGTCCTCATTCAAAAATACATAGATAGCATGTTCAGCGTCACCAATACTACCTTCTGCATAAGTCATAGCCTCTTTGAATGAACTATCGAATGCTTCTGATTGAAACGAGGCAATATTATGCGCATCATTCATAACCGCTTCTCGCACACTTATCTGACCTTCTACAAACGATTTATCCAGCCTCTCATCAGCTTGCATAATATATTCAGTCTCATCCCAATTAATTTGATAAGCATCTTGTAAGTAAGCTGTTTCTTCTATAAAACGTCTTTCACTAATATAAACAATGTTATCTATATCGTAGGCTTGTACTATACTTTTAGCATTTTCAATTAACACCTTTGCGATACCTTGTCGTCTATACTCTGGATGAACGATAACAGATAATTCTGCTTCTTCGGAATTATCTGCATAAATTGATAAAAATCCGACTAATACATCCTCCTGCCAAGCAAACTGAAAAGCTGGCATTGATTGATCAAAGTTAAACCGACTGTCTAAATAAATATCCCGATACGTTTGGTCATGTTCTTGAATAACCGCCTCTAACTCTGTCACGCTAGCAATGAGTGACTCATCTAAAGTTATTTTTTCTTCTATTCTCATCTTATTCCCCTAATATTTTTACTTAAATCCAATTTTAGCACATTTAATTCTAACTATGGTATACTATCAAAAAATCAATTGAGGTGTTAATATGATAAATCCTAAATTAGTTGAATATATTGAAGCAAATATAATTCCTCAATACAAAGCCTATGATGGTGCTCACCAGCCAGATCACGTCTATCAAGTTATCGAAAATAGCTTGGATATCGCGAAGAATTATGCGGTGAGTTTAAATATGGTATATGCTGTTGCTGCCTATCATGATATTGGCTTAAAGTTTGGACGCCAAGGACATGAATCATCATCTCGGAAGATTATTGAATCTGATTTTGTCTTAAGAACATTTTTTAATGATAATGAGATTAAAATTATTGGGCAAGCTGCAGAGGACCACCGTGCTTCCCTTCCTTATGAACCTCGTTCTCTTTATGGAAAGATTATCTCGGAAGCTGACCGTGATATAGATTTTGAACGTCTTCTTAGCCGAACAATTCTATATAGTTTGGATCATTACCCTGATTTTGTTAAAGAAGCTACTTACGAACAAGTATACGCCCATATGAAGGAAAAGTATGGCCCTTCTGGTCGAATCAAATTATGGTTAGGCTATGAACCTAACGTCCAAAACTTAAAAATAGTTCATGAGATACTCGCTGATGAAACAGCTTTTCGAAAAGCCTTTGAACTTTTATATACTAAGTATAAGAATAATTAATCGATTACCCAACATTATTTAAGGATACTTTTTGTCCCTAAGTAATGTTATTTATTTGCAGCAAAGGTCATTTTACTGCCACTTAATATACAAATGCATATTAAGTGACAGTGATTTTTTAACGTGTTAGCATGTGTATAAGATAAGAAAAGGGAGATTGATATCATGAAAAATTTTAAAAAACTAGTGACACTAACAAGTGCAGGTTTACTATTAAGTGCATTCAACCCTTCTACTATGACAATTTTTGCAGAAGAAAGCTCAGATAGTGTTGAAACGACTGAAGGAACAGAGTCAGAAGCAACAACTGAAGAATCAGCTGAGTCAACTGAAGAATATGCATTTGAAGTTGAAACAGACGTAATTAATTCAGACGAAGAAGTGATCGGTACAGCAACGTTCAGAGAAGACCAAGAAGGATTAGTTACTGTAGAATTAGAGTTAGAAGGTCTTGAAGAAGGTGAATTTGGTATGCATATTCACGAAGTTGGTTTAGCAACAGCTCCAACATTTGAAGATGCAGGAAGCCACTTCAACCCTACTGATGTTGAACATGGAACCGACTCAGAAACAGGTCCTCATGCTGGAGACTTACCAAACTTAATGGTTGGAGAAGATGGAACCGTGAGTGAAACCATTGAAATTCCTGATGTAACCCTAGATCCTGAAGGTGAAAACACATTGAATTCAACGGATGGAACAACTTTAATTATCCATACAGAAGCAGATGATTATGAGACTCAACCAACAGGTGATGCTGGAGATCGTCAAGCTGCAGCAGTTATCTTTGCACCATTAGAAGATAGTGAATTTTATGAAGCAGAATCTGACCAATCATCAGATGAAGAAAGTTCAATTGATTCAGAAGAAGCACCAGAAGAGTCTTCTGAAGAATCAAGCGAATAATAGAACCTTTCGGTAAAAGTATGACATAATTTAAGGCATGACCAAGTTAGCGCGGGACTCTCCCTCCAACTTGGTCATGCCTTTTTTGAATGTAGCAGCGTTATCGGATTGCATAAAGTTAACTGAAACCATATTTTACATTCTTCCGGTTAATCGTTTTTGCTAGAAGAATTGGCTTTATCATCCTACCAGTATCAAATATATCGAAATGATTGGGTAACGGTGGATTGACTACCATACCAGTTTTCATATGAGAGGTAACAAGGTCTTAACTACCATACCAGTTTTCATATGAGAGGTAACAAGGCCTTGACTACCATACCAGAATTCATATGATAGGTAACGGAGCCTTAACTACCATACCAGTTTTCATATGATAGGTAACGAAGGCTTGCCTACCATACCAGTTTCCATATGATAGGTAACAGTGCCTTAACTACTATACCAGTTTTCATATGAGAGGTAACAGAGCCTTAACTACCGTACCAGTTTTCATATGATAGCTAACAGAGCCTTAACTTCCATACCAGTTTTCATATGATAGGTAACAGTGCCTTATTACTCATTCTACCAGCTAACCCCAAAACATAAAAAGCATGGTCGAAAGGATAAGGTTTATAACCTACTACCTATTCAATCATGCTTTTTCGTTTGGTTTATAAATGTTTAACCTGCCTCATTTAACTATAGCTACTCTCTAAATTCCCCTTGATTATAACGACGTATATTCTGTTCTCCGTCAATTGTTCGGTCAATGAGCATTACAGTTATTGTGACGAAAATAAATGTATAATTAATCGGGCTAAGGTAGGACAGTAATAACCCGGAAATTCCTCCCCAAATTAAAGCTTTACCTAAATAGCTCTTTAGAAGTCTTGTAAAGAAGCCTTCTACATCTTCAGTTGTGACTAATGTTTGTCGAGTAAATAATGCTTTTGGCAAATATGGACGTAGTTGATTCAAGATAGCTGAGTGAATAATCAGAAAAAACCCCAGAATCATAACAATAATTCGATACGCATTATCCATTTCATTTAATCGTAGATTTGCATACAAATAGTAATAAAGTATAGGAAGTAAAGTCAGTGATCTCAGTAGAATACTCACGCCAACATTTTTCCAATTCATATTGATCTCCTTTATATAATAAATGCGTCAGTCTTACTTATAGTTTACCATAGTAAAACATAAAAAAGCTTAGCCATTTTGTATATGGCTAAGCTTTAGACGTTATTATCAATGTAAATCGACAACTACAATTTCAGGTGGGTTGAAGATTCTTGGAAATTGTTGATTTTGAACCATTAAACCACGGCTCACAATCATTTTTGACCCATTCGCTAACTCATATTCTCCACCAGCATACTTTGGAAAGATGCCTTGTTGTGGTGAATATAGACCATTAATTAAACCAGGTACACGGAATTGTCCACCGTGTGCGTGTCCTGATAAAATGAGATCAAATGGATATTTTTCATAACGTTCAACTTGTTCAGGGCGATGACTAATTAATACATTAACGTATCTAGTGTCCAGATTCTTACCAACTCGCTTCAATTGCTTGCTGAATAAGCGTTTATTTTGCGCATCATCCACACCGTTAATAATTACACTTGTCTTTCCAATTGGCACTTCTACACTATCACCTTCAAGCACTTGAATATTCATCCCTCGGATTAAGCGTTTAAAGCCTGCAAGGTGCTTCATTCGTAATTCATGGTTACCCGTTACATAGAATGTCGGATAATGACGCCCTAACCAGTCTAATAACACTGTTGCTGGATGAACATCACCAACATAATCATAGATATCTCCGCCTAAAAGCACAATATCGGGTTTTTGTTCAGCAATGTGTTCAATTAATGTTGTTTGCTTTTCACCAAACTGATTATTATGTAAGTCACTCAAGAATAGAATCCGAATATTATCATGTACTTTACTGCTCTTTACATGATATTTTTTAATCTGAATCGACGTATCAAAGGCTTTACTTGCGACAGCGATGCCAGAAAAAGTTAAAGCTAATTTAGTTAATGTCTTCATTTTCATCATCTTCACCCACTCCCCTATAACTTACTATTTTACTACGAAAACCTTCTCATTTAGATTATATTTCACTTATAAAGTAGTCATAATCTTTTCGTTTACTCAATGGAACCTCATTTAAAGTATATGATGAAGTGTTTGATTGTCAATTTTATAGATTTGTTGAGCCACACGATTAACAAATTCGTCATCATGTGATGTGAATATAACCGTTCCAGGATAGTTTTTAAGAAATACCTCAAGTGCCTCAATTGTAAAGACATCTATAAAGTTCGTAGGTTCGTCTAAGACCAAGACATTTGTTGGTTTAATAAACATCTCTGCCATCGCGACACGAGTCGCTTCTCCTCCACTTAATTGTTTTAATGGGGTCTGAAGTTGAATTTTATTAAACCCCAAGTTACTTAACACCGAACGAACAAATGCTTCATCAAAATCAGTTTATCCATTAACTACAATTCAGTATACTTATCCTTCTTATCTTTACTCTTAGCTACTGGGTATTTTTCATTATTCTTAATTAACTTTCGCTCAATTAATTCATCAATGTCTAAATTAAGGTTATCAGCTAACATATAACTGTAGATTAAAACATCCGCTAATTCATCTTTGATCTGCTCGATATCTTTAATACCTTCTTCGGCTGTTTTCCATTGGAATACTTCTAACAACTCAGACGCTTCTAAGGTAATTGATAAAGCTAAATCTTTCTCATTGTGAAACTGACGCCAGTTGCGCTCATCACGAAATTGATTGACTCGGTCTATACTATTCATTTAATTCATCTCTTTCTTCTTGTAGTTTTAGTAGTTTATTTCGAAGCTTTTCATTGACTGCATATATTGCCAAACCATACACTCCACGCTTCATTAAGACATTAATCGAATTTAGGATAATGTGTTCTTTATGGTTATTTCTCTCATTTATATCGCTAAAACGATTACCACCACTAAAAGCGCCTGTATCTTTATATTTTTCGACAGCAATAACGAGTTCTTTCTTTTCCTCATCATAATCAACAGAAGGGCCAAGTACTACACCGACAAAATTTAAATCAAAGCCTTGCACAGTATAGATTGATCCCACTTCATCAATCGTCTCCGGTCGCTCTGCCCATGTAATACTGGAATCTGTCGTATTCCAAGGCATATTTAACCCTTCTTCATCGACATAATAAGTCGATCCATCTTTTTTATGTAAGTAATCGAAGGTCGAGACAATGCGGGACAAGCCCATCATTATATTCGCTTCTCTTATATATTCTTTCAATTCATTGGCACTCTTCATGATTCTCAAGTCAAAGTTCTCCGTATTCGCTGGTAAGTGTAAAACTTGTTTTTGAACAAAACTGTCTATCCAATGAATGATTTCCGGGGAAGCTAGCATACGGAATTGATTCGTGAGATTATACTCGTGAGATTGATAGCCATCCAACATCTCACTTAACCGATCACGATCCCAATGGTTCTTCATTCGCAAAACTTGTTTATCATCGAATATCACAATGGTAATTTTGGACCGTTTGATAATTTCTTCAAGGTGATTTTGATAATTAAAGTTATTGAAGGCATCTTTGTTTGATAATAGAAGATGAGCTTCATCTACTAAGACAATATCCGCTTGCTTTTCCGTGTATTTATTTACAAAGGTCGTCGGCTTTTCAAAGCGGTTCTTAGCCAAGTGAGGAAGACTATTTGCGATATTTTGATACGTTTTAATCATCTCACCATGATTAACCAACAAATAATTATCGGTCTTATATAATATGGATGATTTATCCTTTGATAATTCTTGAATTGTATTAAAAAGTGAAGAGAGTACAACGCTTTTACCCGTCCCAGCTTCCCCATGAATAACAAAAACCTGATGATCCTTTGTACTTAAATTCTTTCTACAAAAATCTAATATTTCCTGCTTTAACTCCAATTGTTCCTGTGATAACTCTTTGAAAGGTGAAAGCTTATAGATATCCTTATTTTTCAGGACATCTGTCGAGCTTTTGGCTATGCCATTGACTCTTAAAGCTTCCCACAGATTTTCAAATAGTTCTTCATTATAATATTCTTTTTGGTAATAATTATGCATTTGAGTTTGGGTTGTTTGGCTGATATTCTGTAGACTAAACTGCTCATCAGCTATAAAGTAATTAATTAAATTTGTTTCAATATTATACGTAGCAGACTGGTTAAAGTGCGCATGACCAATGAGCAACGTATCGGTTAATTGTTTACGCTTTTTGTCTTCAAGATGTTGCTTCATTCGCCGGTGTGCATGCACTGTTTGACCTATATAAGCTTTCGGTCGGGTTTTATTTTCACTTTTATTATATAGGATATAAACGACAGGGTAATTATTAATGAAAACTGATTCTATTCCTTTTATATCCTCATAAGCAAACTTTGAATGTTCAATAATAATATCGTTCATAATATACCTTTCTCACATAGTTATAGTCCTTAGAATGTATCAATTATAGCTTGATAATTCAACATTTCTTTTTCTCATATTACCATATCCCCTCACGGCGCATGTTATAATAGACATATTGTATATAAGTACACAAAATATATATCATATATGCTCACCGGGTGTGCGAAACTGAAAATAAAGGAGTTGTTTCAAGTGCAAGAGTTGTTACATAGTATTGTCCACTATAATCGTCCTAAAGATAGTAAAATGCGATTAATTTCAGCTGGAATATGTATCTTAGTGATTAATATTACCGGGTATATGTTAGGTAATTATTCTATTAATAGCTTAGGTACTCTCGGCGTCTTTACTTTTTTACATTATTCACCTAACGAAAAAAATCGGATTATGAAGCGACTAATTTTCGTTGGTATGTGTATTATATTGAGTCACGCTTTAGGTATGATTTCCACTTTATCTATTTGGCTACCGCCTTTAACTATCGGTGTGATAGCTTTCGGAAGTCGATTGCTATTTAGGATATTTCAAATTGATAAACCTGGCGATATTTTTATTATACTAGTAGCTGCTGCCGGTTCAACGAATCCTTTACCACTCGAAGAAATGCCTATGCTCAGTTTGTATGTTACCTTTGGTGTTGTGATATCTGTCATCATGGGCTACGTCACACTAAAAGTAGAAGGCATGCCAAAACAATCTCTACGATTCAACACTAATATTATGAGTAAAATTCGCCAAGATCCTCGGGTTATTGTCGATAGTTTCTATTATGCAGCCGCATTGTTCTTCGCTAGTTATGTCAACATCGCTTTAGGTCTTGGAGCATATAGTTGGATTGTTGTCTCTTGTTCTGCGATTTTACAGGGCAATACGTTATTACAAATTGTTAGTCGAAACTTTCAACGTATTATTGGAACAATCTGCGGGTTAATCTCAGCAGTCTTATTACTATCGATTCCGATAAATGCTTTAACAAAGATAACCATTGTTGTAATATTTTACATGATTGTTGAATATTTTATGCCTCGGAACTATTCAATTGCGATTTTTTTTGTTACTAACATGGTCTTATTACAGATGACTTTAAACGATCCTTATATCTGGCCAGAATTACTCAAAGTACGCTTTCTTGGTATTATTATTGGTAGCTTGTTAGGCGTTGTAGCAGCGGTTATACAGTACCGTTTCTATCACTTTTATAGCCAATCAATCATTAATGAGCGAACCTATGATGGAGATCTCTTTACACACCCTATTGATGAGGTTGAGTAACGAATAAATACTAAAAAACCAGAGTATAAGGGCATTGAATCGCCTTTATACTCTGGTTAATTTTTTACTTATATTGCCTCTAACGTACAACGTTGGATGTATTTACCATGAATGCTTCAATCTCTGATAACGAGAATAGATTGACGTCGCCACTTACCGTATGTTTTAACACAGAAGCTGCCATTCCAAATTCAACCACAGATTGTAAGTCATTTTGATGAATAAACCCGTGAAGAATACCTGCAGCATAACTATCCCCTGCACCAATTCGATCCACAACTGTATCCATTCTATATTCTTTAGACTCATAAGCATCTTGATTCACTGTATCCCATATGTAACCAGTCATTTCATAACTATTCGGCGTCGTCATATGACGATTCGTTCCGTATAAGTATTTAATGTTTGGATATTTCTCAGCAATTTGTTTCATATAATATTGCCAGCAACCCGGCTCTTCTTCTACTTCAGCAATATCCATAAAATGAATCGCATCTAATTTTCCAGCATTTAAAAAATCTACATAAGGCAACACTTCTTCGTATACCCCACGTGCTTCGTCATGGGACCACATCTTCTGGCGATAATTCATATCAAAGCTTATAATAATACCACGTTCTTTAGCAGCTTTGATTATCTCTACGCCTAGAGTATGCCATCTCTCCGATAATCCTAGCGTAACTCCTGTAATATGAAGCAACGTTATGTCTTCGAATAATTCATCCATTTCCCATTCAATATCTTCCATCATTGATATAGAAGAATAAGCACGATCATAAATCACTGAAGATGGACGTAACCCTGTTCCTACTTCAACAAAATAACTTCCTAAGCGATGTCCACCATAGACAATATCATCACAATCTACACCCATACCTCTAAAGTGGCGGACTAGATTATGTGACATACTATTGTCAGGAATCTTTGAAGCGAATTTTGTTTTATGATTCAGTTGTGCTAAATTGGCCATCACATTTGCTTCTGCACCACCATATGTCAAATCTAACTGTGTTGAATTCAATAGTCGTTGCCCTCGTTGTGATGATAGACGGATCATACATTCGCCAATCCCTAACACTTTCCCCATTTTACCCCTACTTTCTTAATTAGAAACAATATAACTTAAAAAGAAACTTCCTATTTTATTATATCGTAACAACATCATTAAATGAACTGAACATTCTTATTTCTTCTGTATTTAATCATACAACAGCTTAATGCTTTCCTAATAGGAAAATTAACCCATATTTTATTTAATAAAATAGCAACTTTTCAAAAAAGTTGCCATTTTATCTTATATATTTAATCGTTTACAAATTTATTAAATTGAATTAACCATTTCTTCTTTCGCTTAACGTTTGTTGGTTATCTAATGTTCTTTGTTTAGATAACGGATAAACGAACAGTAAAATCATTGCACATGCGAAGAATCCTAGAGCAGGTGCTAAGGTTGAAATATTATAGATACCTGTTAACACTTCTGGAGTTTGTTGAGCTGCACCTGATTCATATCCAACAAATGTTAATGCCCAACCAGCTAATCCTCCTGCTAAAGCTTGACCAATCTTACGCGCAAATGAGTTTACAGCATATACTGTTCCATCATCACGGTTATGATTTTTTACTTCTAAGTCATCAATAACATCAGTAATTGTTGCCCAAACTAATACGTTAAAGATATTTAATGACATAAATGCTAATGAAGATAGAGCAATAAATACTACAACACTATCGGTTTTCATAAAGAATAACACTAAGTTTAGAGCCGACCCGATAGTCATACCAATAATTGCAGCTTCTTTTTTACCAATCTTACGACCCAAATACGACGCAATAGGTGTCACTAAGATAATTGTTCCAATTGGATTAATAAAGTTAATCATTGAAATCGCAGTTGAACTTCTAAAATAATTTGGGAATAAGTAGTTATACATTGATTGCATTAAAATCATCGTCATCAATAAGAAGATAGATGATCCAGTAATCGCTAACAATGAACGACTTGTCAAAATACTCTTCAAAGTTGTTACTAATGATACTCTACTCTCGCCTTCAACAATTGGCTTGTCAATCTGAACACGTTCTGTTGTAAAGTTATAACAAATCATATAGAACACAACTGCTAATAATGCAAATACTCCTGCAATAATTGTAAATCTTGACCCATCTTGAACAACTTGGTTACCATTTGCATCCTGTGTAAAGATAATTAGTGGAACTAGAACACCAATAAATAATTGTGCAAGTGTTGCTCCAATCGTTCTAAATGCAGATAATTCTGTACGTTCTGCTGGATCAGGTGTAATAGCAGATGCCATCGATCCATAAGGTATATTAATTGCTGTATACCCAATACTTCCCCATAAAATATAAGTCGCATACATATAAATAATTTTTGCAGTTAATGATGCATCAGCCATACCAGCTTGATACATTAAGAAACTCGCGATAGCAATTGGCCCCGCAACACGACGAATCCATGGTCTAAATTTACCATTCTTTGTCGCTGGCATACGGTCAACGATGGTCCCCATACCAACATCAGTAAATGCATCTATAATTCTAGAAACAACGAACAACGTTCCTACCATTGCGGCTGGAATCGCTAACACTTCTGTGTAAAAAACCATTAGGAAGCTACTTGCCATTGTAAAGGTTAGATTATTAGCTAAATCCCCCGCAGCGTATCCTATTTTATCTCTAATACCAAATTTCGGTAAGTTATGTTTACTTACAGCATTATTTCCCATCTTTTTTGCCCCCCAAAAATAATAAATGGCAGACTCTATTTTATTTAATTAAAATAGAGTGCCATAAAATGCTTAATTACGTCTATCTAATTACTTGTGCTTCTTCTTGAGCTACTAAACACAACTCTTGTGCTTTAAAGATATGCTCTTGTGTCATTGCGTTCTCTGTACGGTTAATCGAATCAAGGATTAATTCACCAAAGAATGGGAACCCAACTTTACCAGCTACATGATGTTCTTCAACACCATCATGTGTAACAACGTACACATGGTCTCCAGATACTTCTTCTTCACCTAAGTTAACGTATTTACGAATCTCGATGTAACCATCCGTTCCAGTAATGAACGTACGGCCGTCTCCCCAAGTAGGTAATCCATCTGGTGTAAACCAGTGAACTTTAAAGAAGAAAGTCGCTCCGTTATCACCCACTAACGTTGCATCACCATAATCTTCTAATTCTGGTGTACTAGGGTTTGCATAATTTGCAACCTTGCTATGTAATACTTTAGCGTTCTCGTTACCTGTAAAGTATAGGAATTGTTCAATCTGGTGGCTTCCGATATCGGCTAGAATTCCACCATATTCCTCTTTATTAAAGAACCAGTCTGGACGTTTTTCTTTATCAAGACGGTGTGGGCCGAATCCAGTTACTTGAATCACATCACCAATGCGTCCTTCTTTAATTAATTGACCAGCATAAACTGCTCCCTCAACATGAAGACGCTCGCTAAAGTAGACGAAATATTTACGTCCTGTTTCTTTAACAACTTCTTTTGTTTCATTCAATTGTTCTAATGTAGTGAACCCTGTTTTATCTGTAAAGTAATCTTTACCCGCTTTCATTACTTTGTTACCTAATGCACTACGTTTGTTAGGTATAGCAGCTGCTGCGACTAATTTAATTGATTCATCATTTAAGATAGTATCAAGTGAATCCACCACTTCAACCATTGGGAATTGTTCCGTATACTCAGCTACCTTCTCAGGATCTGGATCATAAACATATTTCAATGTTGCTCCAGATTCAAGTAAACCATTACTCATCCCATAGATGTGTCCATGGTCCAAAGCAGTAATACCTACGTTAAATTCACCTGGCTCAACTACTTTATTCTCAATGCCTTTTGGTGCATAATTCATGCCATCTTTTTTCTGATGTGCCATTTACTCAGCTCCATTCTTATTTATTTGTTCTTAATTAACTATTAGAATAAGTCTTCGTAGCCTAGTTCGATTAAGTGATCTCTTGAATCAGCTAGACAATCGAATGGATCGCGTCCGTAAAGCATATCTTGCTCAACTAACATGTAACGCACACCTGATTCTAAAGCTTGTTCAATGATTGGTTTATAATCCATTGATCCTTGTCCTAATTCAGCAAACTCGATAATATTCGTGAATGCGTTATAGAAAGTCATTACATCTCCTTCATCTAATGAAGCGAACGCTTCCTCAGGAATATCTCCTACACGGTAGTCTTTCAAGTGAATTAAATCAACTTTACCTGCAAAACGTTTTAACGTTTCTATTGGACTCGCTCCCGCACGTTGTACCCAGTGTAAATCTAGTTCAAAGCCTAAGTCTGGACATTCTTCAGCTATAATATCTAATAAGAATTTACCGTCGTATTTTTTAAACTCAACATGGTGGTTATGGTAGTATAATTTGATTCCATGCTCTTTTAACTTGATTGCGTACTCGTTTGCTTCACGACAGAAATCTAGAACAGTTTCTAGACTCTTCATTGATTCAAATGGCAACATACCAATACGAACTAAGTCTACATCTAATGTTTTACAGTTATCGACGATTTTATCGAAGTTTGTTTCTAAGTCATCGTTACCTGGAGCAGGTTTAACATTTGCAGACAATGAAGCAACCTCTAAGTTGAATTTATCTCTAGCACGTTTAATTTCTGTAACGTTTTCATCTGTCATTGGAATTTGAGAAATTTCAACTGAGTTGTAACCTAATTCTGATACTTTCTTTAAAGTTTCATAAGGTCCTAGCTCTTCAAATTTCTCTTTTAACATCATGGCTTGTACACCAATTTTTGCTGTAGTCATTTTTTTAGCTCCTTTGCTTTTACTTCTCTATCTTCTTGCGAAGATTTTTGCATTAAACTTACCATCAACATTGTTTCTAATGCGCCGTCAATACTAATAAAATCATTCGTATCTTCTATAATCGCTTTATAGAAATGTTTGACACATAACTTATGACCCTGTCCGTAGTAAGATTTATAACCCTCTAACTTTTCATCTTCTGCTAATAATGTCAATACATCGTCTCGGTCGTATGTATATAGACGCGTCCCTTTAATGATATACTTGTTATGTTTAGTAATCACTTGAACTTCTACAGGTGAATTTTCAACATGGGCATTTGTTGCCATGAATAATCCACTCGCATTATTTTCAAACTTGAATGTTGCAGATGCAGTATCTTCTACTTCAACATCATAATCGAGCAATTGAGATAAGAATGCTCGTCCTGACTCAATATTACCTGCGTAATATTGCATTAAGTCGAGTGTATGAATGGCTTGATTAATAATCACACCACCTCCGGCACGATCTTGTTGACCGCGCCAAGGCTGTGCTTGATAGTAGCTCTCAGGTCTAAACCAAGTTACTACACCTTTTACTGATACAACTTCTTCATCTTGAATTAATTCATATAACTTTTGACTAGTATTGTTATACCGATTCTGAAAACTTACACCTACTTTAGCTGGACTCTGCTTAATTGATTCTGAAAGCTGAAATGCTTCTTTATATGAAGTCCCAATTGGCTTCTCTAAAAACACATGGACGCCATGTTTCACAATTACTTCTGTCGCAGGTTTGTGTAAATCATGCGGCAAACAAACGTGAACTACATCAAGTTGTTCTTGCTCTAGCATCTCATCTAAGTCAGAATAAAAGGCAAAGTCGGCATAATCCTGTTGTGTTGCTGGATTAATATCACATACAGCAACCAATTCTCCTAAGTCACTTTGCTGAATTGCTATTTGATGTATATAAGAAATTGTTCCTAACCCTACTATGCCAACTCTTAAAATTGGACTCACCCCTTATGCTTCGCGTTGTTCGAATTTCCCTTCGTTTGCGATGCGTTTGTTTAATTCTTCTAAGTATAATGCATCATCAAAGTCATCTAATGTTACTTCTTTACCTAACCAGTCTGATAAATGAATTGCATTCGCTAGACGAACGCCGTTAATTCCTTCAGATCCTGGTGCTAATAATGGCTCGTTTTCTAAGATGTTTGCTGCGAAGTTTCTTAATACGCCAGCATGTTGCTCTCCCCATGGTGATTCTTCAGTAAATGTTTCTGTTTCCCAAAGTTCAGATACATCTAATTTACCCATGAATAAATCTTTAACACCTTCAAAGTCCATTTCTTTGTTTAATTCATTTTCTGATTTCTTCATACGTGTAATGTATGCCGTTTTACTATCTTCTACAACAATTTTACCTTTGTCTCCAAGAATTTCTAAACGGTCTGTTCCGATAATATCATGCGTACATGTAACGAATACACCTGATGCACCATTACCGTAATCAATCATTGCTGTTACTTCATCTTCTACAGGGATATCACGTTGGTATCCGTATTTTACGTTACTAAATACAGATTTAGGAACTCCAGCAATCCATTGTAATAAGTCTAGTTGGTGAGGTGCTTGGTTTACTAAGACTCCCCCACCTTCAGCTCCCCACGTTGCACGCCATGCACTCATATCATAATACGCTTGTGGTCTCCACCATGTTGTAATAATCCAATTCGTCCGACGAATATTTCCGATTTCGCCGTTCTCTACAATTGCTTTAATCTTTTGGTAAAGCGGATTATTACGTTGATTGAACATAATTGCATAAGTTAATTCGTCTTTTTTAGATTCTGCAACTTCATTTAACTTTTTAACTTGTTCTGTATAAACACCTGCTGGTTTTTCATTTAGAACGTGTAAACCATTCTCTAATGCATAAATAGCCATCTCAGGGTGTAGGTAATGTGGCACCGCTGTCAATACTGCGTCAACATCTCCACTATTAACCATTTCTTTATAGTCACGATAGATTTTAGCGTCAGGGAAGTCAGCCTTAATCTTCTCGTCTTTAGCCTCATCGATATCCGTAACCGCTACCACTGTCATGTTTTCAACTTTACCTTCAGCAACTAAACTTCCGTAGAATCCACCTTGTTGTCCGTATCCAATAATACCTAACTTAACTTGTTCCATTTCCACGTCTCCTTCTAATAATCTTTTTTTCTAACCATTTGTTTAAGATAGCTCACTTCAAACTTTCTTTTTTAGAAAGTAAACAATGCAATCCGAAACCTTTAAAGTGATTATAATGGAAAATCAGAGCGCTTTCAACTAATAATTGAAAAAAAAAGCCCATTTTCTTTAGTTTTTAAGAATCACTGTTTCTTATAAGGAAACTTTTTTATATATTTAATCTAGTTTGTCCTTTTTTTCACAATTGTTTTCGGTTAAAATTAAGCCTTTTCAAAGACATGTGTGAATATATTATATTCCTAAATTAACTCTTTTCCGCCTAAGTCATCGGATGATTTATTTTTAGTTTTTTTTGTGTTTCTTTGATTTTTCTAACAAAAAAACTGCAATTAATAGAATAATTGCAGTTTAAAGTACTATTTAATTCTGATTATTTCTTTTTCAATTTCTCAATCTCACCTTTTACAGTCTCAAAAGGATTATCTCCACATGGATACTCGATTGCTCGTTTTACATCTTCTGAAAACACAGCTAGTAGGTCGAACATATTGATATCCCCTTCATCAATCAAAGTCATCTCTTTAGTATCGGTTTTAATATTTTTCATATGGATGAACGTGACATCATCTTTTAATGCTTTCGCACTTTCTAATGGGGACTGGCCTGTTGCTAAGAAGTTTCCTGTATCAAAAGTCATTCCAGCATTAATACCTGCGTCTTTAAGTTTACCAAGAATCCCTTTTATCTTCTCTGGTGTTGAGTAGTCTTCTTGATCGTTCTCTAATGTAAGGTGTAGGATACCGTATTCTGTCATTAGAGATTTAAGTATTTCAATATCCACATCATTTAAATCTTCATCATAACCGGCAACGATTTTGAATTGTTTAGCACCTAGTGTGCTATATTCTTCAAAGTACTGACGCAAAGTTTCTTTGCTCATTAACACGCCTGGGAATAAAACATCAGGTACAGCAAAGAATAAAGTCATATCCAATTCTTCAGCTTTTTCTTTTAATTCAGTTAATTCTTCTGTATCACGTAAATACTCGCGACGAATCTCAACTGTTTGAATACCTAAATTTTTTATTTTTTCTAACCATTCAATCTGGAATTGTCCTTGTTTCATGAGCTCTTCGAATACATAAGTATTCATAATTAAATTTTTATCTTCCATATGATGTATCTCTCCTTCATTGAGTCAAATATTAATTGATGACAAGCAAGTGCCACGATTTGTAGAAATCTTGAAACTATTATAGCATTAATAATGAATTCGCGAACATTTTAGCTCTCTTTACATAATTAATATATATAATTTACATAATCTTTACAATTATAAAGTATAATGAATCTAGATTAATAGAATGGGAGAGATTCATACAATGTTTAAGAAAATCAAAACACTTTTATTAAGTAGTTTAGTATTAGGGGGCTTAGTGGGTGCTGTTCAACCTAATCAAGCTGTTGTTGCTCAAGAAGAAGAGGCTCTAGAAGTTCAATTCGTTCCGACAAATAACGATGGCTCAATGGAAGCTCGTGCACAACCTCTTGCTGATTTATTATCAGAGCAATTAGGTCGTGAAGTAAATGTTACTTTAGCAACTGACTATACTACGATTGTACAAGCGATGGCATCGGGGCAAGTAGACTTAGGCATTATGCCACCTGCTGCTTATGTTCAAGCACGTAGCCTAGGTTCAGCTGAAGCAATATTAACATCTGTATTAGGGGCCTTCGATAATGAAACAGGTTTACCAGTTGAAGGTGAGACGTCAGGTTCATTCCAAGGTGAGATTCTAGTTCGTGCTGATAGCGATATGGAAGAATTAACTGACTTAGTTGGTAAAAACATCGCAACATTAAGCCCTAACTCAGCATCCGGCTATATCTATCCAGTAGCAGAAATGATTGAAGCTGGTATTGATGTAACAAGTGACGTGACACTAACAACAGTTAATGACATCCCAAGTGAAATTACAGCTGTATTAAATGGCCAACAAGATGCCGCATTCGTATTCGAAGGTGCGCGTGTTGTATTCGGTGGTGCTTTCCCAGATAACGACTTAATGGAAGAATTAAAAGTTCTTTACTTAACTGACGGTGAGATTCCTAACGATGCAATCGCTGTTCAACCCGATATGGATGAAGAACTACGCGAAGCAATCAAAGAAGCTTTCTTAACAATGGCAGATTCAGAAGAAGGTCTTGAAATTATGTCACTATGGGGCCACCAAGGCTATACTGAAGTGGATGAGTCAGTCTATGATCAAATCGCAGAATACACTGAAATTGCTGCTCAATAATTTTTCTAAACCTTACATTTAAGATAGCTACCTTTCACACGTTGCGTTATTGTTGAAAGGTAGCTGTTTTTAATTTTTATAATAACGGAGGTATTCGATGATAGAATTTAAAAATGTGTCAAAAGTATTCGACAATGGTGTTGTTGGATTAAACACTATTAATCTAACAATTGATAGTGGAGAATTTGTTTGTATTATTGGTTTAAGTGGCGCAGGGAAAAGCACTTTACTGCGGAGTTTAAATCGGTTAAACAACATTACTCAAGGTGATATCTCTATTAATGGAGAATCCATCACACAAGCCAATGCAAAAGATTTACGTAAGATGCGCAGGAATATCGGTATGATTTTCCAACAATTTAACTTAGTACGTAAAAATACCGTTCAAAAGAATGTTATTTCAGGTAGATTGGGCTACTACAATAACTGGCAAACTCTACTTGGTCTCTTCTCTAAAGAAGATTATGATCGAACTGAGAAAGCTTTAGAAAAAGTCGGGTTAGCTGATAAACTAAAAGTTCGTAGCGATTCCTTAAGTGGAGGGCAACAACAACGTGTATCCATCGCTAGAACAATTGTCCAAGAAGCTGAACTAATTCTAGCAGATGAACCTGTATCTGCCTTAGATCCTGTTACGTCTGAAACAGTCATGAATGACTTCAAGCGCTTAAACGAAGAATCAAATCGCACAATCATTATTAATATCCACTCAGTGCCCTTAGCTCGTAAATATGCTTCACGTATTATTGGGATGCGAGACGGCGAGATTGTCTTTGATGGACCCGCTTCAGAAGCTACCGATGCTAAACTTAGTGAAATCTATGGTAAAGCTATCTTTGAAACTGAAAAAGAAGCTCGTCAAGAAGCAATAGAGGCACGTATTGAAAGCGACGTTCAACAAGAAATTCAAGAAGAAACAAACATATAGAATGGAGGTCGAACATGAAATTAAAACAAACCATTCATGATAATTTGTTCAAACACATGGGCTTAACATTCTTGATTATTATTCTCTTTTTAGGTGCTGGAACAGTCATTGATGCTGATTGGACTGAAGTGATGGAGAATCACCGACAAGCAACGATTTTTCTTCAGGGGTTCTTACAACCTGAGTGGAGTTACATTAATCAGTTGGTTGAACCGATGATTGAGACTATATTAATGTCAGTTTCAGGGACATTCTTAGGCGTTGTCTTTGCGATTCCTGCAGCCTTTTTAGGCACTTATATTGTCACACGAAACTATATTATTACTTATATCTTCCGTTCATTCTTTAGTCTCATCCGAACGGTACCCAACTTACTTTTAGCCGCTTTATTTGTTGCGATTATTGGTATAGGTGAATTAACTGGGGTCTTAACGATTGCGGTGTTTACATTTGGGATGGTGTCCCAATTGATTTTTGCAAATATTGAAACCATTGATGATGGACCGATTGAAGCAGATGAATCTATTGGTGCAACGCGTTTCCAAATCGCCGTGAACTCTATTTGGCCCCAAGTATCACAAAGTGTCTATGCATACGCCTTGTATGCCTTTGAAGTGAATATACGCGCTTCTGTTGTCTTGGGTTACGTTGGTGCTGGAGGTATTGGTGTGATGTTAAATACTGCTTTAAGCTTTATGCAGTTTGGTCGAGTGAGTTTAATCATCATTATTATTCTAGTTTTAGTGTCAGCAACAAATTGGATTAGTGAATATATTCGACGGGAGGTTATCTAATGACTAAAAAGAAACTGATTAATTATAGTCTACTGATTATCCTTGTTCTCCTGGTCGTTTACTCATTCATACGTTTAGACTACTCAAATATTGTTAACTTACAGTTTAATCATGTTTGGAATATCTTTATTAGTTTACTGCAACCAGATATAAGCTATGTATATGATGGCTCAAGCGAAGATTTAATCCATCTAATGTTTGAAACCGTTGTGATTGCTTTTTATGGAACCATTTTAGGATCGGTTCTATCTCTACCATTTATCTTACTGAGTGCCAAGTCTATTTGGGGGCGATTCCAAATAATTCCAACGTTGAGTCGAGGATTATTGAATTTACTCCGCTCAATTCCAGCTTTAATCTATGCTATCCTATTCGTAAGAGTAGTTGGACCAGGTCCATTTGCTGGAGCGTTGGCTTTAGGTGTTCAATTAATTGGTATGCTTGGTAAATTAGTGAGTGAAGAATTAGACCGAGTAGACGAAACTCCTGTTGAAGCGGTTGTAGCTGCTGGTTCGACGAATATGCAGTCCTTTCAATATGCAAGACTGCCACAAGTCGTACCAATCGCAGCTTCTCATATTCTCAACCACTTTGAAATCAATGTTCGAAGCGCTACGACACTTGGATTAGTTGGTGCCGGAGGTATCGGAGCCCCAATTATATTCGCCCTACAACAACGTAATTGGGCACGTGTTAGTATTATATTAATTGGAATTATAATGGTTGTCGTATTGATTGATTTATTCAGTACAGCTATTCGAAAGAAATTACGTTAGAAAGTGGTGGAGTAATGAAGAATGTATCAATACTCGCAACAACGGATGTACATGGATATGTTGATGAAGGCTTAGCGAATCTTAAACAAGTTAGGGAAGATTTGAAAGCAAGCTTACTCATCGATAATGGAGACTTTCTTATTGGTAGTTCTTTAGCTACTTATGGCTACAGGCAAAGTGAATATACTCCTTTAGTAGAACTAGCTAATGAGATAGGTTATGACATTATGATTCCAGGTAATCATGATTTAGATTTTGGTTTAGAATGGCTGCTTAAACAAGTGAGTAAACTTGATGCTGAATATGTATGTGCTAATTTATATGATAATCAAGGTCAGTTAATATTTAAACCCTATACAACCAAGACGATTAACGGTGTAAAGATTGCTGTCATAGGACTTCTTACTGGTGCATGCAGTCAATTAGCTACACATTCGTCAGTATTAGATGTGGTGGTTAAACCACCGATCAATGAATTGAATAGTTTAATCACCCAAGTTAAACAAGAGTCTGATCTTATTATTGTTGCTTATCATGGCGGATTAACGAATCATCCGTCGACCGGAGACCTTTGGACTTATCCTTCTCGAGAAGATGAAGCGTATCAGCTTATGGAACAATTTCCAGATATCAATAGTTTAATTTGTGGCCATCAACATTTTGTAAATGTTGGTATCCACCCAAGTAATATTGCATTGATTCAACCTGGTACACAAGGTAAAGTGGCTGGTTATCAAGAATTTAGCTTTGCTGACGAAAAATCAGTGACAATTGTAGATAATAAAATCATTCAACTGAATGCTCAGAAGATGTCTTTTGATACCCGCTCTGATTATGAAGATTGGATAGAGACACCAGTGGATTTAGCAAAAGTGGCTGAATATATTACGGAAAATTTTCCAGCTGACTTTCATATTTTAAATTATACAGCTCAAACTTTAGATGATTTAATCGCTGATACTCAAGGTCCTTTCCCATTAAGTCGTTATTATTTATCAGGAGAAGAATTAGCTGATCACTTGGATTTAGAAGGTATCATTGATACTTCTAAAAATTATAACGTCATAGCCTCTCCAGGAATATTACCTGATTATCGTATTCGAGAGCAGTATTTAATTCCATTGTTTGATGAAATTGTTAAATATCAAGCGTATTAATAAGAAGCCAGTACTGATATGCTCACATCAGTACTGGCTTCTTTTATTATCTTTATTAAATGATTATATACAATACAAAATGGAATCCTTTATCCTCGTAATATAATTGTAGATTAAAATGATTGTTGAATACTTCCCTCTTTTATTTCAAAGACATAATCACATAAGTAATCAATATCTTCTGAATTATGTGATGTTATTAAAATTATTCTACCTTCTTGCTTTAAACTCATAATAAGTTCCCTAATTAAAATAACACCGCTTTTATCAAGGCTATTCATGGGCTCATCTAAAATCAGTAATTCTGGATTTTCCATAATTGCTTGTGCCACACCTAGCCTCTGCTTCATTCCTAAAGAAAAGTTTCTAACTTTCTCTTTATTATTTGGATCTAAGCCAACAGATTCTATCGCATTAAGAATACCTTGTTTTTCAATCTTCCCATTTATATCTGAGAGTAATTTTAAGTTCTGATATTGATTATAATCTAGAATAAAAGAAGGTATCTCGATTAAAAAACCAGTGTTTAAAGAGAATTCAATGTCTTTTCCAATTCTATCGGAATCCATCCATATTTCACCGGTATTTAATGGTATAAGACCTAGAATCGATTTCATTAAAATTGTTTTTCCGCTACCATTATCCCCAACTAACCCATATATATGTCCGGAGGAAAGTTCTAAATTAACATCTGAAAATAACTCTTTATCTTTAAATTTCTGACTCACATTCTTAACTATTAGTTGTTCCATAAAATTAGTTTTCTCCTTAATTTGTCGTTATAAGCAATATAATAAATTGCAGTAATCATTATTATTATTCCTACAACTAAAATTGTTATGGCAAAGCTCAGTGTAGGGTATCCGTCAAGTTGAGATGTCGAAATATTTGACAAAGAAATCCAAGAAAAGACAGAAATATAAAAGCCATAAAATTTATTAAAGTGTCTGATTGCCAGATATAAGAATATGAATACAGAGTATAATACCAGTCCAAGTCCTGGTCTAATTATATTGAATAGCATCAACATTAATCCTGAAAAGAAGAATATTAAAATCATCATTATTACAGTCATTATAAAAAGTTGCAGGGGTGTGTAATTAACCATTAATGTCGAAGGAATATTTATAGCAATTTCGTATTGATTAATAATATCTGGATAATAATTAAGTGATCCTATCAACTTTCCCCAGTCATTAGAATGAAAAGTAATATATGAAAGCGAAATAATAATATAACTAAGCATAATATTTATTATATATATAAAAATACTAAAGATTATATACAATATTTGTGATGTAATCCATTTACTCGTAGAAGTTCTGTGAATCAGATAGGACTGCATCTCATTATTCATAGGAATATTCGATAGTATAAGCAAAAAAGATAGTGTTATGACAATTATAAAAATTGGATCTGTGTGTAAAAAAGGATAAAGAGATATGTGTAAATCTAAATTAAATTCATCAGCAAAAGCAAGAATTGGATTTAAAATTGAATACATATATAACCATTGCAGTATTAAAGCAAATAGAACTCTTTTTTGAGTATAATTTGTAACGAGATGAATCCAGATCATTTGAAAGATTTGCCTCATCGATATCCTCCTTCAAACTTCTTTTTATATAAAAATATAATGAGTAGAAAAATAATAACTACTACTGTTATTAGATATAAAATAGGATAGATTGTTGATATCCCAATATTATTTTCAATATCCCCTTCTCCAAAGTACAAACCTAGAGAATTATACATTGAAAAAACTTTGCGAGGATCTAATAGAAATGGCAATATTTTTACTTTATCTAAAAAGATAATCACAACATTTGATGTTAAGGGGACAGTAAATAGAACAAGTTTGTTCTGGCTAAAAAAACTAACAACTAAACTGATTAAAGACATGCAGGTCATCTCAGCTGATTGTTTAAATATTAACCATCCATAAAACCATATAGCCGAGTGTTCTCTTATTAAGAAACCATTGGATAGTCCATATAGAATGTTAGAATTACTTTCAATAGGATTTGTAATCAAAGGAAAGTTCAAAGATAAAAGATATATTACTATCGCATTGCTTAGTCCAACAATTAAGAATGAACAAGAAATACATATAAATATTTTACTCAAAAAGTACTTACTTTTCCCCATCCTGGGTAAGGTATATTGTAAAACGCCTTGTCTTATGTCTCGTGCAATAAAGTCAGCGACAAATAGATTTACAATCGTCGATAATGCCAATGATATCGACGTATGATTAGTACTAACGGTCCATATATAGGCTATATTTACTTCATGTGTACGCTCAAAAAGTAACTCTTGATAGAACGGTATAATCAAAAATAAAATATAACCTAATATTATCAACAAAAAATATGAAGTTAGAATATTGTTCCTTAGTTCAGAAGTAATATACTTAATCAATGTAATGTTAACTCCTTTTTAGTTTCAGCATCAATAAATATATATGTAGGATAAGTCACTCCATCTACTTCCTGTTCAATAACTCCTAACCACACAGGGATATATATGTCTGATTCTTCACTCGTTTTAGAGCCTAACAAATGCAGATACACTAGTTCCAAGGATGATAATTTAGTATCGTTAAGAATAATTATATTCTCATATTTATTTTCAATTAATGAAATTATTTCTTCAGCATTCAAATTAATTTGATTTAATCTTTCACCAACTTTGTTATAACCCCTAAGATCTGAATTTTCTAGACCATTTTCAGAAAAAGTTAATTGAAACACAGTATCTTCAGCAACAATACCTGCTTCATAATCTCCCATTGCAAAATCATTAATAGGGATATCTTCTATAAAAAATTTAACTGAAGCCATGTATAAATCAGTCGCAGTCTGACTAATCTCCTCATCGCCACCTTCAACGTTAAAGTATTCTTTTAATAATACACTCATCTCATTCGCTGTAATACTTTGTAACTCAATTGAATAGTCTAATTCAATACCTAAACTATGTATTAAAGTATCAATTTCTTGCGTAATTTCCTCTCTAGTCGCAAAAGATAAATCATCCTCCGTCGACACTTCAAGTCCATTCTCTTTAACTACATTCTGAACATCATAATACACAAAACCTTCACTTCTGGTATATCCATAAGCAATGCTGTTCTCCACTTGAGCAACGCTCAATATATAAGACTCATTCTCGAAAGAATACCGTTCCATTGTTAGTTCTGGTATTGAACTATGTTCAAAATCTGCAACTTCCAGATTATGATATTCCGCCACTCCTTCTAAAAAGTCATTCACATCTTGTTGTATTATTTCATATTTAAAACTTTCTTCAGGATATTCATCATGTATAAGTTCATCACTAACTGAATACTCACCTTGTGCAGTGACAGTGCTTAAGTTAATATTCACCATAATCATCAATCCTAACAAACTAGTAAATAACTTCAACAATTTATTCATAAACTTTCTCCTTATCTTATGATATGAAAAAAACTACATAGCAGTCTAATCTCTCAGAAAAAATCGCTATGTAGCAAATAAGATTTCATAATACTTTATTAAGGTGCCCAAAATCCTTTAACTGTTGCACTACTTCTAGGTTGACCAGCATCCATTGAAGCTGCTAAATAGTAGTCAGTTCCAGCCGTTCCTAATCCACTATAATATGGAAGATATTGACGATAGTGCCCAGAATAGTCCCTATAATCAGTCGCTATCCCTCCGCCTGTTGCGAATCTCACTCTAAAAGTTACGTATATTCCACCATAAATACCAGAGTTTGGTGTAACTGCTGCTGAAGCATAATCGTATTTTTTTCTATATCCACCACTATCTCTATAACCTCCCGCAGTAACATTAACCGTAAATGGCGTTCTATCTTGAGCTAATACTTCTTCTCCAGGCATAAATATGCCTGTTAAAGATAATATAAATAGAAAAATTAATTTTGATTTGTTTTTCATAATAAAATCTTCCTTCTCGTCTTATATTTTTTATATTATGTGGCTATAATATTAGTTAATAAAAAACAACATACTTACACATCGTTTTAGTGTAGTGCTATTAATCATAATATGATTTATCTTGTAAATTAAAATATGTAATTTTATTTATCGATTTTGATTTGTATATTGTTGCTTTTACTTTCCAATCATTATACTTTAAATCATTGTCTGGCTTTTTTTCTATGAGAGTAAATATCCAATTCTGTTTAATAGTATCTTTATTTTCTTCTTCTTTTACTAACTCTAGATTTTCAACCAAATAATCTTTTTCGCTTTCTAAAGATAAGTAATACATCTCAGTTAGGTCTCCATTTATTAACATTTTTTCTAAATAGTTACTTTCGACTAATTCAATGTACTTTTCATTCATTAATTTAATTAGTTGTTCACTATCATAAGAATATGAAGTTGGTGAGTTCTCACCTTCAGAATCTTGTTGGCTTTCATTCATAGCAATCGCTTCTAATTCTAGAATTTGAGCAAATTCTTTAGCTTCTTTATATGTAATGTTATACGTTGCTTCAATAAAATCTTTTTCAATTGTTTTTACTGTACTATTTGTTAGAGGTATTGCCATTGCTATCAAAAGAATGACTACACTAACTATTTTTTTACTTTTCACTACTAACACCTCATTTACTGATACCGTCTTTGGATACCTGGTATTTCATAGGCACTTGTATATCCTGGTGAATCTGTATAATAGATTGTCATTAATGAAAGAGTACCTTGGGCAGGTGTAGAACCCCATCTCCCTACTGGAAGACCAAGATCAAATTCAGTTATATAAGCTTGTCCACATTTTGTACATTGCCATGCAGATCCATGAAATAAAAATGTTCCTGCACTATTGTATACCTTAGCAGCTCCTCTTTTTATTGCATCACAAATTCCATTACCATACGGACAAGCTCCAATCGCAAATGGTGTAATATCAGAACCATCGTCATATAATATCGTAAAGTTATCTCCAAAGTAATCTTGTGTTGTACTTCTCGCTTCTATAAATTCACTTGTAGACTCTAAATGCTCAAAATCATGAGCAATATCATGTGCATGTACTTTCTGCGATGTAATCAATGTACCTAATAAAAAGATCAAGAGCGAAAGAAAAAAAGTTCCTTTTATAAAATTTTGCTTATTATACATATATTTTGTCCTCTCGTTTTTTTACTTTATTTTAGCTAAAATTAGTTATAGAAATCTAAACAGTTATTTATTTAGGGGATATTTAATTATATTTTCTCAACAATTCAAAAAATAAACTATTATCATAGCACAAAATCCAACGTAATATAAACGTTACTTCTAAACAGTCAATTCGCTCTTACGCTTTTGAAAGAAGTTTCAATAAACTTAAATTCCATCAAAGAGGTTATTAAATTTTTATTTGATATAACTGTTTGACTCCCATGATTCCTAATTAAATACGTTTGAGATAATTCACTTATGGAAGAATAATTCTGATCACTAAATTTAATTTTATATATTAACTTAACTTTAAAATCTAGCAGTCCGCTTTTCCTTAAATAAATTCAGAATTTGATTTCTAATTCCCATAACTAGTAATATTACATTGGCATTCAGTGCTAATGTTATATATTGCATGATATGTTTCTTACCTATAAAAAAAGCAATTACATAAATAATTAACATAACTAATAGAATGATTTTAATTTGATTAGTATTCTCGATAAAAACGAGATTCTTAACAAATATTTTTATCCATTGATGTACAATTCCAAACACTACTAAGAAAGATATAATAAAAATCCAATGAAGGGTTGAGTAATCCAATTCGAAAAACTTTAGACAAATCGACATTAATGTAAACATCACTCCTGAATAAAACAAACAATAACTTGGTCTGCTTGCATGATATCCACCACCATAAATTCTTAGAGGAATGAAAAAGGTAATAACAAACATTAATTCTATTAATACGCCAAACACAATAGCAATTAACCCAGCTATTATGAAGCATATAATTTGATGTATTACTACATTCATTCCAAAATCAATACATTCTTTTTCAATATCTGATAACCTATAAGCATTCTCAATCATTAATATTGTCTTGTTGATAATTTTTCTTTTTAACATAGTCTCTTATATCCTGACTCGCTTTGAATTGATAAATAAACATCAAACTTCTTTGACTCACTACATTCCAACTCACTAATCCTATTAGTGAGTTATACAATAACTTACCGAATTTTTTTTGAAATTAACCAACTATCATTCCTCCCTCTATTTCACTATATAATACTTTTATCAATAATCAGTAAAGTTGTAATGAAAACCCTATAAATTGTAATAGAAAAGTTTTATTGTGTCTTATCATATTTAATATCATTTTTTGAATTTTAAATGTTATACTTAATTTTATTCTAATGAGAGTTGAATTCATAAACTAATTAGGTGGTGCTACTTGGATTTTTTTAATATTTTTTATGCAATTGTTAATCCCTTTTATCTTTACATATTATGGTTATACTTTACTGTATGGTTCGGTAAAAGTAGTGCGACAATAAGCAATAAGTTATTAATTTGGTTGATTTCATATTTAGCTATTACTTTTTCTTTCTTATTTATTCAAATACCGTATATCACTCTTATAACTAATCTAGCTAGTTTTAGCTTAATTTTGAGTTTGTTTAAGGGTGTTTTATCAAAAAAAATATTATCTGTTTTTATTTTGGTGTCTTGTTTATTAAGCATCGAAATATTAGTTGTTTCACTTTTTAATAATCCAACACCTACTTTAATAAAACAGTATAATTTTCAAAATATCACATCTCTAGTCTTAAGCTACTTAATAGAATACGTATTAGTAAAATACTTAATTCGAAGAAAATATAATTTTATTTCAATTTATAATAATCGTTTACTTTCTTTTAGCCAATTAGTCATTCCATTATTAACAACTATTGTTTTCCTTATCTTTATTAAAGATTCCTCTATTTCCGAATTTCAATTCATTACCTTAGCTCTATTTTTTATATTAATTAATGTCATTTTATTTGAATTATATGATGCTCTTTCAAGAAGTTTTAATTTATTAAGCGAACAACAAAATTTCAAACAAGAACAATTAGATTACGCTAATCAATTAAAGATGATAAAGTCTCATGATGAAGAATGGCGTGAATTTCGTCATGATTTGGCTAACCGATTAACGCCTCTGTATGGGTTTGTTGATCAATACCCTAACAGAGAATTACAAGATATTATTTTCGATATCGTTCCAGAACCACTTAAAGAACCAATAAGCAAGACAGGGCATATTGCCATAGACAGTATTATTAACACTAAACTTCAACCTGCATCTACTGAAAGTATCAATTTAACAACTGAAATATGGATACCGAAGAAAATTAAAATTGATAGCATTGATTTAGCTGTGCTATTAGGTAATTTACTTGATAATGCAATAGAAGGCTGCTTGACTATCCAAGAAAATCGATTCATTGATATCAAACTACTATTTGAATCAAATCAGCTTAAATTAAGGATCTCCAATTCTTTTGATGGTGAGGTCGATAAGCAGGGCGAGCGAATTTTGTCACGGAAAAGAAATAATAATATACATGGATTTGGCTTATCGAGTGTTCAAAAAATTGTTAATAAATATGATGGAATGCATGATATTCACTACACACATGATTCGTTTTCAATTAAAATACTTTTATTCGAACCTGTTGTTGAATAGATTTGAAAATTAGGAGGGTGTTTATGGTCGAAATATTAATTTGTGATGATCAGGAATTTATTACAGAGTGCTTAAGTAAATATATACTGGATCAAATTATTATTAAAGACTTAAATATTACAGTTAAAAGTTTTTTGACAGGCGAAAGCCTAATCGAATACTTGCAATATGCTCAACCAAAAAAACGGATTATCTTATTAGATATTGAAATGATTCCTATGGACGGCTTATCAGTAGCAAAGTATATTCGTAATGCTTTAAATGATTATACAACTGAAATTATTTTTGTAACAGGTACAAATGGTTATGAACGTGATTTGTTTGAAGTTCGTCCTTCTGGGTTTATTTCTAAGCCGATTAATTTTGATGCTCTTTACAACACGCTCACAAGAGTTTATAACCTTCTGAACTCTGAACATGTATATTTCCAGTACTCTCAACATGGAATAAAGAAATCAATTCGCTTAGATGACATCCTCTATTTTGAGAGCATGAATCGGAAAATTAAGTTAGTAAGTACAAACCACACTGATTCATTTTACGAAAAAATGACTACACTAAACAACAGACTTGTTGATTATCCTCACTTTGTCTCTTGCCATCGATCTTTTACTATCAATGTTAATAAGATTATAAGAAGAGAAGGATCCCGTCTTATAATGACCGATAATAAGTCTATTCCCATTAGCAATAATAAAAAAGACTTGGTTGAAAAAGCTTTGTTGCAATTTATATAGCACCAAGACAAAAAGAAGGAAAACTGATGACTCGTTTTCCTTCTTTTCTTTATTTAAAGCCAATTACTAACTCTTTACCACTCTTTTTTGCTAATTCATCGAGAGTTTGAATCGTGACATTTAAGTTTCCATTTTCAATTCATGCAATAACCGATTGGATCTTCCCCGTCTTTTCAGCAAATTCTTTTTGTGTCATATGCTGTGACTCTCTTAGTTGCATAACTTTAACGGCGATATCTAATCTGATACTTTCTTTTCTATACTCTTCTTTTAAAATGCGGATTCTGAGCAATATCCTTATTTATCAAGTCTCTTATTTTACTCATTATAATCCCCTCAAACCAGCTTAGTCATTCGTCTACTAAAAACAACTCATCCTAATCCGACTCTAATTTTTTCCCAATGAATACATTCCAAAGTAGTTTTAAATTTTCGCTAGTTTTAGTATGGCAGATGATGCAGTATTATTTTTCCTGTTTATCCATTCTTCATACTTTAGACCAATGTCGTACACGTTTGAATTGACTAAAATGGTATTATAAGGAGTGATTCAGATGGAAAAGATTAATAAATTTATTGCAAAAACGCCTCGAAAATTCTGGCTTTACAATAGTATTGTCGCTCTTATCTTTTTTCTTATTGCGCCACACAATTTTTTTCAAGCAATTTTATTCCCGTTTGTTGTCATCACAGTTCGCTACATCACTTTGAATTATTTAACAAATGTCACCGTTAAATACTTGGGCTTTTATCCCTTCAAGAAAGATATAAAATGGTTCTTAATTACTTTGGCAATTAGTTTTGTGCTTTATCAAACGTCATTTACCATTATGATTTTAGGTGGATTACTCATTCTATGGCAGGAAGGTTATTTTGATCACTTCAAGATTAAGAAATAACTTAAAAAGGGGCCAGTACTGATGAACTAGCCCCTTTTTTAACTCTTATTGTATAATGATGAAAACTAGGCCGATACTAATTTTCATCATTATCAAACTTAATTAAAACAACTCATCCAACAAGATATAATACTTAATCTTATCCCAATCAGGCTCTATCCCTATTTTTTGGAAGAACAACTTCCCGTAATTTTCAACTTCGTATTCAGTATAGGTTCTTAGTACACCGAATTTACCACGAAGATTATCCAATAAGCTTCGGTAACATAAAGCTATATCTTGGTAGATATCTGATATACCACTTTGCCCAAGGTCAATAAAGCCTGTTAAGTAGGAACCACTAGCAATTAGATTAGGTAAACTAAAATCTCCATGAGACAATACTAATTTCTCTTCTTCAGGACGATTATTATCCAACCAATCCCATAATGCCTCTGGGCTATTGAATCCATCTTCACCAAACGTTCCTTCCTCAGCATCATTCACATCAACCAAGTTCTTTTCTACTCGCTCTTTTGCTGCTGCTAACTTGTCTTCTAACAATTGTGAACTGGGGCAATGTGTTATATCCACTTTCCAAAGTAACTTTAAACTATCAGCTAACAACTCAATTAAATCCTCAGTTGATCGTCTGACAATGACTTCATATGACGGATCTCCTTTTAATTTTTCCATTAATAAGTAGTTTATTCCTTCTACTTGAATATTTTCTAAAATTTCAGGTACTGGTAGATGATAATTATTCCACCAATTAAGCATTAGCACTTCGTTTTTAACTTCATCAGAAGATGATTCTATCTTAAGAACGCAATCATCTAAAATCATTTTCTTTGCCTTCGATTTACCTATCAAATCAATTTGAAAATTCTGGTTATCAATATATTTTCGGATTTCTTTGGGTATTACTAGATTCATCTCATCACTCCTCAATTCTATTCAATACTCTATTATATACATGTAATAGGAAAGCGATATCATTTTGTATTACTCTTGATTTTACACCATGAAAGTCATTTTGCAAATGGATTCGAATCTTTCATTACTTTTTTATAAACAAATTCACTAGTGTTGCATTAAAATATTAACCTGTTCCATGGCATAAAAAAATCCTTTATACTAGTACTTGGATGACTTATCCAAGACCAATACAAAGGATCTATGCATGGATAAGTATAAAACAAAAATGACAATAAATAAATAGTTTTCGTATATTAAATTAGAACAATTAAGCTTAGATTCTCGTCAAGCCATCGAACAATTTGATCGTTATGCAAATAAATTGACATTTAAGAAAGTAATAAAGCTCTTTCTGTATGCCATTAACGATGAAACCGAAAGTTTACGACACCTAGACCAACAACTTGTCAATCCGAATTTGAAAAAAGTAATGGGGATAGACTCTATCAGTTACTCTCAGCTTTCTCGTGCCCTATGGGCACTTGAACCAAGTGTATTACTGGAGGTTTTTAATCATTTACTTTCTCTTGTGCATAAAAAGACGAAGGTAAAGTCGAAAGAAAAACTCTATCTGATTGATTCCACAACCTTTTCATTTAGCAAGAAATCCTATCCATGGGCGCATTTTAGACCGACAAAAGCTAGCATAAAGTTACATTTAAAAGTCTGCTTCATGAATGAACGTTGGGTGCACCCTGAACAATTTGAAGTATCTCCTGCTTCTGAACATGATCATGAGCACTTAGAGGTCTTTATCAATGAGCCATTGGCTACATACGTTTTTGATCGTGGGTATCTTGATTTCGCTCAATTCGATCAAATGCATTGGGATGGGTATTTCTTCGTTTCTCGGATTAAGAAGAATACGAAGGTACATGTGCAAGGCCATCTAGACGTTCCTAAAGGAACGGGTATTATCAGTGACCAGTTGGTTCAATTGGGCAGTCAAGTCTACTTGACGAGTCTCTTTCGACTTGTGACGATAGAAAGAAAGCAGCAAGCCAATTTAAGAATTATCACCAACCGCATGGATGTATCAGCTGAAGAGATTAGTAAAATGTATCAATCACGATGGCAAATCGAGCTCTTTTTCAAGCATATCAAGCAACACATGACGATTAAAAACTACTTTTCAAAGTCAGAAGAAGGTGTGGAAAATCAAGTCATACTGGCACTGATTGTCTACTTACTGACCTTACTCATCAAGCTTGAATTAGACTTAAAACAAACAGTTTTCCACGTTTTAAGGCATTTACGAGCGTTACAGTATGAATCGTTCGAATTATTTAAGGAAATATTCGAACCTGACTAAGTGAAAGAAGCCGCAAATCGATTTATCTACAACTAAATAAGTCAAAAAAATTCTGGAAAAAGTCATCCGCTGCGCCAGCATTTGACTTTTTTGAAATTTTTAACGAAAACTACATGTGATTTAATTAACAATAAACAAGTAACAGTGATTTTCAGTTTTATGCAACACTAGTGAAACAAATGATAAATAACTTTTTTAACTATAATTAATAACTCAATTTTAATACCAATCCCACTTATCCTTACTTTCTTTATAGGTGCCTGGCTAGATATTTAATAATTAGTGAAGTTAATAGATACTCAAAAACCCGCTAGCAGAAATTTGCTGGCGGGTTTCTTCATTACACTTAATTAAATTCAACTGCTACTCCAAAGTGATCGCTCACGACGGGTTCTTTTTTGCCATCAAAAACAACTCGGCAATTTTTAACTTCTCCCGGGTAATCCGTAAAGATATAATCGATTCTTTTTTCATCCGTATGGCCTTCCCATCCGTCAATAGCACTCAAAACGGTTGCAGATCCAATCTTTTCTTCTGCCTGAACATAGGCATCTTTTAATTGAGGAGCCGTCGTTTTTATATAGTCATAACCTTCATCTCTAAGCCTCGCCTCGTTATTAAAATCACCCATAAAAAGATGAATCTTCTGACTCTCTTTTTCAATATGAGGAAGCGTATTATCCCATTCATACTTGAATAAATGATCACCTGATGGATCTAACCACCAAGAGTAGTGGCATGAAAAGACTACCCATTCTTTACCTTCAAGGCTTACATTACCTTTTAGAACTCTTCTGGTGTAGAGATTCGCATAATCCGATATTTCAGACACTAAGAAACTTTCTGGACTGAAAGGTGTTTTGGATAAAATAGCCACACCTTCATCGTACACATCATAGCCAATATGATTGGCTGTCCAACTCCAATAGTAATGAAGTCCACGCTCTTTTAGCAACTGAACGATGAGATATGCAAAGTTATCTTCCTTTATAGCAACAGGATACATTTCTCCAGAAGCTTGGATAAATAAATCGTCCACAATTTCTTTCGCTTCCATCGTTTGATTAATTTCCTGAAGAGCGATAATTTGAAAATCTTCTTTGGCAATATAATCAACGATTTGTCTTAATTTTAATTCTGGATCCTCTTCCATCCATGAATGCGTATTCAGTGTTAAAACGTTCAATTTATTTCTCCATTCTAACCAATGTTTCTTTCATTCACTCGACCAATCTCTGTATCTTCGGAGATATCATTCGTTTGAATGAACTCAAAGTCTTGATTTTCTGTCAAGTTCGTAAAAACAACCATGATAGTGGTATCTTTTTCTGCTTTTTTAATCGAAGCCAAGTCCATTTCAGCTATTTTATCTCCTGCAATGACTTCTTGACCTTCTTCAACAAAGATTTCAAAACCTTCACCTTCTAATTCAACTGTATCTATTCCTAAATGAATAAGTACTTCAATTCCACTTGCTGTTTCAATACCAATTGCATGTTTGGTTGGGAAGACACTTTGAATTGTACCATCTACTGGAGAGACGACTGTATTTGATGAAGGGTTCACTGCATAGCCGTCACCCATCATTTTCTGAGCAAATACTTCATCATTTACTTCAGTAATCGGAAGCACGTCACCTTTTGCTACAGGGAAAATTGCTGTTGCGAGTCCTTTTGAATCTGTAGCCACTACTTCCTTTTCATCCATTTCAGGTGTTTCATCAAGTTTAGATTCTGGAATAGGTGCATTAGAGCTCAATACATCCATAATATCAGATTTTAAGACATCTGCTTTCGGTCCATAAACTGCTTGAACTCCTTTATTTTTCTTCACAAGCCCCATTGCGCCTGCTTTTTTCCAAGCGTTTTCGTCTCCAACAGAATCAATATCATTAACAGAAACACGTAAGCGAGTCATACAAGCATCTACATCTGCAATGTTTTCTTTACCACCTAATAAGTGAATAATATCATACACTTGTTGTGTAGCATCTACAGGCTCTCCATTTTCAGATGCTACTTCTCCACCTTCGTAATTTCCATTACGTCCTGGTGTTGCATAATTGAATTTCTTAATTAAGAAGTTTGCAATAAAGTAAGTCAATATTCCGAATAGAAGGGTTACCCAAACAAAGTTAATTAAGTCCATACCTAGTCCCGCACGAATCGCTAATGGCGTACGTGTAAGCAATTCAATATTACCAAACGAGTGAACACGTAAGTTTACGATATCAGCCATCGCAAATGCTGCTCCTTGGATTACCGCATAAACGATATACAAAGGCATAGCTGCGAACATAAACATAAACTCAAGTGGTTCTGTAACACCTGTTAAAAATACAGCTAAAGCAGCTGATACATACATTGATTTATGTGTTTTTCGTTTGTCTTTATCGACATTTTTATACATGGCATAAGATAGACCCATTAAGATACCTGATGATCCAATCATTTGTCCGACTTTAAAACGAGCAGGGACTACATTATTTAATAATGCTTGATAAGTTGCTGTATCACCAGCAGCATCTAAGTTAATTAAATCTCTTACCCATGCTAACCATAGCGGGTCTTGACCGAATACCATAGCACCCTGCTGTGCACCAGTTAATACTTCATAGGTTCCTCCAAGAGGTGTGTAGTTAATTGGAATAGTTAACATGTGGTGTAAACCAAATGGTAATAATAGACGCTCTAATGTACCAAATAAGAATGGAGCTAAGACTGGAGCTGATTCTTGTGATCCAGCAATCCATACACCGAAACTATTAATACCACTTTGAATAAATGGCCAAACAATCGCTAATACAATTGAAGCAATTAAAGACCATAAGATAACAACAAATGGTACAAATCGTTTTCCGTTAAAGAAGGATAAGGCATCGGGTAGTTTTCTAAAATTATAATATTTATTGTAAGCAACCGCTCCCATAAATCCCGCAATAATACCGACGAAAACCCCCATATTTAAAGCTGGTGCCTCTAAAATACTAACAAAATAACCATCAATTGGTATTTCTGCTCCAAATAATGTTTGTGTTACTGCATTTGGGTCAGCTAACATTTCACTGGTTACGCCAAAAATCGCTCCTGTAATTCGGTTAATTAGAATAAAACTGATCCCGGCAGCAAAGGCACCCCCAGCTCTATCTTTTGCCCAACTTCCACCGATTGCTAATGCAAATAAGATATGTAAGTTTCCAATAATTGCCCAACCAATATTCTCAATCACACTACCAATCGAAATCAAAGCTTGCATATCTGGATTAATTAGAGGAAGTGATCCACCAATACTAATCATTAATCCTGCAGCTGGCATAACAGCAATAACGCCCATTAAGGCTTTCCCGAATTTTTGCCAAAATTCAAAATTAAATATTTTTTTCATCTTTCTTCTCCTTGTCTTCTTTTATTTTTTATATTTCTAAAAAAATTGTGAATCTGGTATTGTCACCTTCCATCTTATTCATTTATTCCCATCATAATGACTACTACACTATAAACAGTAAAAACGATTTCAATTTATTATACTTTTTAGACAACCGTTTTCATAAAATAGTTCATTTTAGTAGTAATGTATAAAACTTATAGCGTAAGATAAATGATGGGTTCTTCTTAGATCTATTCAAGATATTAATAATTCTATTCTACCGTATAACCACAATGTTTTAAAGAATGATGCCATCTTATAAACGTTTAGCAACACTCTTTATGTCTTTGAAATATAACATGAATTACATAAATATTCTATTAAAAAAATAAGTTAATTTAAAAATACTCTTTCAATTTTTCGTATTTGTAAGTTAAAACCCTATAAAATAGCGCAAACGGTTGCATTTATTTTAAATATATTTTTTCAGATTCTGCGACGTAATCAGTGCATTAAGAAATACTTTCTCAGTATAATTAATAAAGAAACTATCTTTTCACTAGTGTTGCATTAAAATATTAACCTGTTCCATGGCATAAAAAAATCCTTTATACTAGTACTTGGATGACTTATCCAAGACCAATACAAAGGATCTATGCATGGATAAGTATAAAACAAAAATGACAATAAATAAATGGTTTTCGTATATTAAATTAGAACAATTAAGCTTAGATTCTCGTCAAGCCATCGAACAATTTGATCGTTATGCAAAGAAATTGACATTTAAGAAAGCAATAAAGCTCTTTCTGTATGCCATTAACGATGAAACCGAAAGTTTACGACACCTAGACCAACAACTTGTCAATCCGAATTTGAAAAAAGTAATGGGGATAGACTCTATCAGTTACTCTCAGCTTTCTCGTGCCCTACGGGCACTTGAACCAAGTGTATTACTGGAGGTTTTTAATCATTCACTTTCTCTTGTGCATAAAAAGACGAAGGTAAAGTCGAAAGAAAAACTCTATCTGATTGATTCCACAACCTTTTCATTTAGCAAGAAATCCTATCCATGGGCGCATTTTAGACCGACAAAAGCTAGCATAAAGTTACATTTAAAAGTCTGCTTCATGAATGAACGTTGGGTGCACCCTGAACAATTTGAAGTATCTCCTGCTTCTGAACATGATCATGAGCACTTAGAGGTCTTTATCAATGAGCCATTGGCTACATACGTTTTTGATCGTGGGTATCTTGATTTCGCTCAATTCGATCAAATGCATTGGGATGGGTATTTCTTCGTTTCTCGGATTAAGAAGAATACGAAGGTACATGTGCAAGGCCATCTAGACGTTCCTAAAGGAACGGGTATTATCAGTGACCAGTTGGTTCAATTGGGCAGTCAAGTCTACTTGACGAGTCTCTTTCGACTTGTGACGATAGAAAGAAAGCAGCAAGCCAATTTAAGAATTATCACCAACCGCATGGATGTATCAGCTGAAGAGATTAGTAAAATGTATCAATCACGATGGCAAATCGAGCTCTTTTTCAAGCATATCAAGCAACACATGACGATTAAAAACTACTTTTCAAAGTCAGAAGAAGGTGTGGAAAATCAAGTCATACTGGCACTGATTGTCTACTTACTGACCTTACTCATCAAGCTTGAATTAGACTTAAAACAAACAGTTTTCCACGTTTTAAGGCATTTACGAGCGTTACAGTATGAATCGTTCGAATTATTTAAGGAAATATTCGAACCTGACTAAGTGAAAGAAGCCGCAAATCGATTTATCTACAACTAAATAAGTCAAAAAAATTCTGGAAAAAGTCATCCGCTGCGCCAGCATTTGACTTTTTTGAAATTTTTAACGAAAACTACATGTGATTTAATTAACAATAAACAAGTAACAGTGATTTTCAGTTTTATGCAACACTAGTGAAACAAATTGTACAATATTCTTTTCTTCTCAAGTGTTTTTAATTGTATTTTTTGCACTATAAACGTAATCTTAAGGAACAATATGATAAAAGGAGACAATACTATGGCAAAGATACTCATAACTGGAGCAACAGGTACCATTGGTGTCGAATTAGCAAAGCATCTTATTACTAAACACGCGCTTACTTTAGTCGGACGTGATTTTTCTGACCTTCCTGACGATATTCAAGCTAAAGCAACCATTGTTAAACGCGATTTACTTGATCCTGACAATTGGAACGGCTTACTAGATGGCATCGAATATGTCATTCAATTAGCTGGAGAAGCTGACCAAGATGCTGATTTTTATGACAGTTTATTAGATTTAAACTACAAAATCCCACATAACTTATATAATGAAGCGACTAAAGCGAAAGACTTGAAGCGCATCATTGTCGCTAGTTCTATCCATATCGTTGATGGTTATCCAGACGGTGTTGAAGTCAAGACCACGGATCCAATCCGTCCTGCTAACTTATACGGCGTATCTAAAGCATACTTAGAAGGGTTAGCTGCTTACCATGCTTATTCAAATGGCATTGAGTCTATTGCGATTCGGATCGCAGATTATAAAGTGAGCGACGATGAATTAGACGAAGAAGTTGATGAGTACGGCATGGCGATGTACTTATCTAAAGAGGATATGAATCGTCTTATAGATGGCTGTATCGAAGCAGAATTAAAAGAACCCTTCTTAATTGTTAATGGTGTCTCTAATAATACGTTCACTCGTCTATCCAATGAAGAAGCAAAAGTCAATTTGGGCTATGACCCTCAAGATAATGCGTTCGAGAAGAAGAATATTTTTTAATCAACAAAAGACGTAGATGAAAATCTACGTCTTTTGTTGTCTACATATTTATATGTTTTGATGCTTCTCGAATTGATAAAGGAGCTAGTTCAGTCTGATACTGCCTAAGAAAATTCTTGACCCATTCTTCATTTATTCGCGCATAATCACGTAATGCCCAACCAATGGCTTTATTAACAAAGAATTCGTCGCTTCCTAAATTATTCATAATCGTTCGAGTCAGTAATTGAGTATCGGTTGCTTCCTTCATACTTAATTGATGAACAATCGCTACGCGTCGCAACCATAAATCATCTGATACACTCCATTCAATGATTGTTTCTTTTAACTCTGGATACTGTGTTTGAAGATAGCCCACTCTTTTCACTAAAGCATCCACAGAATCCCACCAGGACTTTGTTGTAATAAGTTTTTTCAAATGATTGATATCGTCTTTTTTCAAATACGTTTGCATATCATTTAAATAGTCAGTGGCAACATATTGGAATTCACGTTCCTCCTGTTGCCAACATTCTTGGACGAAATTCCAATCGATAATAGGTGTATCTGGATTCACTTTAGACAGTGCTCGTGCTTCTTGTTTAGCATCTTTGAAATACGGCTTTATTATATTCCGACGTGCCACGCTTTTAAGACCTATAAAAGGAAACTGATTTCTTAAGTACGCTGACATTGCTTGGGCATCGTCTGTTCGGTGGCCTTTCATCTCTGTGATTAATTGTTCAGTATCCATTGTGATTCGTACTCCTTTCAACAAATTTTTGATATATTCTCAATCTTGGAGGATGGATTTGAACTTTCTTTTAAATCCACATCTCATCACTTTCTTGCTCTTCCTCAAGTTAAATGATGTATCCTGATAGTAAGTATAATGCATTAATCAATAAGAGTCCTCCAGTCGCATAACAAGCTAGCCCAGCACTTTTAGCGGATATTATTAATTGATTGTCTTTACCTTTACCATAAATAACGGCTAATAATACTGATAGAACAATCGGCATAATAATATAAGCAACTTCTTGATAAAGCCAAGCGTACATTAGAAAATGAACCGCACCTACGATGCTAAATATAAAAGGAATGATAGTATAGTGCTCTCTTTGGAACATAGCAATCAACAATGGTATTGCTAACAATTGACTCATCGCAATGATAATACTTAATGAATTTAAAATGCCCGTATCCGGTCGTAAGGTAAACGCTCCAACAATATATAAAATGAGTAAAGCGATTGGTAAAGCAACCATTCCCTGAAACAGAGTGGCAATGGCTGCATAGTTTAATTTGATTTTTTGCCATAATACTCCGCATACTAACCATGTTATACCATAAGCGACCAGAAAAGGGGCACCTGAGTAATTTACTCTAGCAAGCTCTTCCAACAATTCAATCATAACTTTAGCTCCTTTCTAACTTTAAACAACGTCTCTATGACTTAATCCTACCTGATTATGTTTAATTCACCTAATAAAAAACATCCCTACTTCATAAGTAAGGATGCCATATGTTAATAGTTAGCTACATAGTGTCCGGAAGTGACTTCTTTTAATGTTACAACTTCTTTATTTGGTTGCCACGCTTTTAGCGGATTAGAGTCTATCACCTTCGACTTCATCTGTGCATCTAAGCTTGGAACAGCTTGGAGTAATTGTTGTGTGTAGGGGTGTAGTGGATTCGAGTATAATTCGTTCGTTTCTGCTACTTCTACAATTTGTCCTTGTTGCATGACTGCTACTCGGTCACTAATTTGTTTCACGACTGCCAAATCATGAGCAATGAATAGATACGTTAACCCTAGTTTATCTTGCAGTTTCTTTAAGAGTTCAATAATTTGCTTTTGAATCGAAACATCCAAGGCAGATAAAGGCTCATCCGCAACAATAAAATCAGGTTCAACGGCTAACGCACGTGCAATTCCTATACGTTGACGTTGTCCACCAGAGAACTCATGGGGGAAACGTGAGGCAAAACTTGGGTCTAATTCAACTAAACTTAGCAATTCTTCAACTCGCGCCCGACGTTCTTTCGCATTCTTCACTAATTGATGCGTGTCGAGTGCCTCTCCGATAATATCTTCAATCTTCATACGAGGATTTAATGAAGCATAAGGGTCTTGGAAGATAATCTGCATATCTTTTCGGACTTTTAACATCTCTGATTTAGTCAATTGATGCAAATCAAAGCCTTGGAACATAATACGTCCGCTCGTTGGTTTATACAATTGAAGGATAGCGCGCCCTAAAGTTGATTTTCCCGAACCAGATTCACCTACAAGTCCTAAGGTTTCCCCTTTATAAATATCTAAATTAACCTGATTAACTGCTTTAAGCTGCTTCCCTTTGCCAATATCGAAGACTTGTTCTAGTTGCTCTACTGAGATTAGCGGTTGAACTTGCGCTTTTTCTTGAGTGATTTTCTCTTCTTCAATTCTTGGTACAGCTTCAAGTAGTAATCTTGTATAAGGATGTTGAGGGTTAGCAAATATCTCATCAATCGGTCCTTGTTCAACAATTTTACCTTCTTGCATGACGATAACTCGTGTACAAATTTGAGCAACCACACCAAAGTCGTGAGTAATCAGTAAGACAGATAAGTTTAAATCTTTTTGTAATTGCTTTATAAGGGATAGAATTTGAGCTTGAATCGTAACATCTAATGCTGTCGTTGGCTCATCTGCAATAAGTAAACTTGGATTAGCTGCTAAGGCAATAGCAATCATAATTCTTTGACGCATTCCCCCAGAGAACTCATGCGGGTAATGACTAAACCTCATATCAGCATCTTTAATTCCAATTGAGGTCATCAATTCAACTGTTCTTGCCTTAGCTTGTTTTTTACTCATACGTTGATGTAATCGAATCACTTCAACCACTTGATCACCAACAGTCATTGTTGGGTTCAATGAACTTAATGGATCTTGGAAAATCATTCCAATATCTTCACCCAATATTTTACGTAAGGCTTTTGGTTTAATATCTAGGAGTTTGTGCCCTTTGAATTCAATCTCACTATCAGAATGAATAATGGCATTATCGGGTAATAGTTGGGTAATTGAACGGGCCGTCATACTTTTCCCACTACCTGACTCGCCTATAATTCCAACAATTTCACCTTCTTCTACTGAAAAGGAGATATTATTTAATACTTCTTGCTGTTGGTCTTCGCTCTCAAAACTTAACCCTAATTGGTTGACCTTTAAAATATCAGACATTTACTCACTCCTATACTTCTTTATATACGTTGATATCTGTTAATACACAGCGATTATTATAACATAGCAACTATCTGAAAAAGGCGAGTAGATTAGACAACCGTCATTCAAAAATCCGAATGCTAGCCTTCGAAAATCCGCATACCTCGTTTTGAGGTGGAAACGTTATAATAAATGAGTATGAATTCATGGGTACAATTTATGCATGTATTCGATAAGTTAATTTTTACTTAGGAGGTGAGATTTTTGGAACACATTCAACAAAATAGTTCCTTAACTAAAGGATGGTCTTTAATCTATCAACAAATGCAACGTCAATGGACTTATAAAATAGCTCTTTGGGTACTTGGTTTACCCTTACATATTATATTCTTCGTGATTCAACTCATACGCTTCACAAAATATAAATCTCAACCAGCCGCTGAACGAATCTCTGATGATGAAAAAACAGTGTTAAGACAGAAACTAATAGAAGAAGAACAAAATAAACAAGCCTACTTCAAGCAAAGTGTTAGCGCTGAACAGACCGAAAAACGAGTTAATCAACGGTTAAATCATTATGTTCAATCATTAATTATTGAAAACAATGATATGTCAGAGAGGATTCACCTTTCTGATATTTTCGCGGATTGGACTATGACACCTGTTGGGTTTATAACGAGTATTATTCTAGCTTGGCCCATGTATATTTTAATGATTGTCTATCGTATGCCAATCTTAAGGTACATTGTTGAAAGGTTATTCTTGATGGTCTTCGTTATCTTTGGTGTAACTTGGATTGTATTTACGTTATTGCATTTTTCACCATCAGACCCTGCTCAAAACATCTTAGGTGTACAAGCCACCCCTGAACAAATTCAGAATTTCAATGTACTTCATGGTTTAGATGATTCCTATTGGGTACAGCTCTTTAGAACGCTAAAAGGTATCGTTACATTTGATCTTGGATTTACTTATGTGGGGAATGAATTGGTGGTAGACGCATTGCTACGCCGTTTCCCTATTACACTGCAAGTCACTTTCTTCTCTCTAGCTATTTCTTTAGCTATAGCAATTCCTGCAGGTATTTATGCAGCAGTTAAAGTGAATTCATTATTTGATCAGTTCTTTATGTTTCTTGCATTAATTGGTTTATCCATTCCAACTTTCTGGTTAGGATTAATCTTTATTTTAAACTTTTCGATTCGTAACAGGTGGTTACCAGCAACATTTAATCCAGAGAACCCTTGGTCATTACTTATGCCAGCGGTGGTCTTAGGTACAAGTTTAGCTGCTTCTGTCGCGCGAATGACGCGGGCATCGACGTTGGAAGTTATTCATGAAGATTACTTATTAACTGCTCGGTCAAAAGGTATGTCTAATTGGCGTATCGTATGGCGTCATATTATTCCTAACGCTTTGATTCCTGTAGTGACTGTTGTTGGATTACAATTCGGTGGGATGTTAGGTGGTTCAGCCGTTACCGAACAAGTTTTCAATATTAATGGTGTCGGTAGTTATATTGTCGAAAAGCAATTTGTACCCGATATTCCAGCTGTCTTAGGCGGGGTCATCTATATAGCGATTATCGTTTCTTTAGTAAACTTAGTCGTTGACTTGCTTTATGCCATCCTTGATCCACGTATTCGAACAACCTTAAAAAATTAACGATAGATAGAAAGGAGTTTAACCTTGATTCCATCATATTCATCCGTTGTGAAACGCTATTTACGTTTTGCTTCATCATTATCGCTCATTTTTACTATTGCGATTATTTTAATTAATTACTTAAGACTAGGAACAAATTGGAGTTCATTAAGTATTGGATTCACGCTTGTTCACGTTCTTTTAAGTTTAGTGAGCTATTTTGTCTCACGTCAAATTCAGCATAACCAATTGGCTTATCCTTACCATAGCTGGTTTGGATATGTATTGATGCTTTCTGTTTTATTAGGTAATCCCTTCAATTTTATTAGTGGAATGTTTCTAATTTTAAAGAAAATCGCATCGTATCAGATTTATTTAATATTTGCTGTTCTTGTTGATTTAACTCTTATTGTAACAACAAGTTTAAACTTCTTTAAACCAACGGTCAGCCCAACTTTTATACTAGGGCTTGTCTTGCTTGGTGTGAGCCTTATTATCCATTGGTCGCTTGTATTGTTTAGTTCTCGTTTAACGAACTTATCTAATGGACCACTTTATTTTGTTTTAGTCTTACTCGTTTTGACAGCTTTGAGCGGTAACTTACTCAGTCTCATCGCCGCCTGGTTACTTTGGCGTGAGAATACGAGTGAATCGTATGAGAGACGACGTAGTATTTTTGCTAATATCGCGCGACATGAGGTTGCGGTGTTTGGACTTTATGTCATCACATTCATACTAGCCATGGCAATCACAAGCTATTTAACTTTCGAGTATAGTTATGCAGTTGAAAATAATTATACAGCCATCTTACAGTCACCAAGTATGACGTATCCTTTAGGTACGGATAATTTTGGCCGCGACGTCTTTTCACGCATGGTCTTTGGAGGTCGAATCTCCTTACTAGTAGGTGTGCTTGCAACCCTATCCCCATTATTAATCGGTGGATTTCTTGGAGCAGTCTCAGGCTATTACTCACACCGCGTTGATCAGACAATTATGCGGTTACTTGATGTTCTTTATGCTATTCCAGGTATTTTACTGGCGATTACAATCGTGACAGCCTTTGGTACATCTACTCAGAACTTAATCTTAGCTCTAAGTATTGGTGGCATTCCAGGATACGCCAGAACAATGCGTGCCAATGTTCTACAAGTTAAACAACTAGAATATGTTGAAGCAGCTCATGCCGTTGGTGTGAATGATGTAAAAATTATTCTTAAACATGTTATCCCGAATGCGAGCGCACCGATGATTATTCGGTCATCGCTAACAGTTGCAACAGCAGTTATCTCGACGAGTAGTTTGAGTTACTTAGGTCTAGGTGTCGAGAGTCATATTCCTGAATGGGGTAATATCTTGCGTATTGGTAGTGATTACTTAGAGACACAACCTTACTTAGCTATTTACCCTGGTCTAGCGATTATTGCATTAGTTTTATCATTTAACTTCTTAGGCGACGGCTTACGTGACGCTTTAGATCCTAAGATGACTCAATAACACGTAAGCATTTCACAACGAAAGTAGGTGACGTTTATCGATGAATACAGATGAAGATTGTTGTATGAAAATATCAAATTCAAACCCAAATAAAAGGAGATTTAACATGAAGAAATTTTTAAGTAAAGTATTATTAGCTAGTTCATTACTAGCAGGAGTCATTGTTCCAGCAGCAACAACTGTTCAAACAGTTAACGCACAACAAGCAATTCCAGTAACAATCTTAGCTCAGTCCTCATCAGAGCAAGATGTCAATATCGTACGTGATCAATTAACGCGTGCTGGTTTCCAAGTGGAGACAAGTCTACAACCTGATTATGCTAGTTACAACGCTCAAAAAGAAGCTGGTAACTATGACTTAGCTATCTCAAGCTGGACAACTGTAACAGGGAATCCTGACTATGCCGTTCGTTCACTATTTATTACAGATGGTGACAACAGTATTATGAGTAACCCTGAAGTAGACGAACTAATTGAATTAGCTGCAACACAAACACCCGAAGAGTATGTTGAAACTTATACAGAATTCGAAAATCAATTAGTCACTGAAAATGCTTATATTGTTCCTTTATATACATCATTAAAAGCACAAGCTTTTAACCAAGAAGTTTTAAACCCGGATTCAATTCGTCTATCTAAGTCTCGTGCATTTGCTTGGGAACCCGTTTCTTATGTTGATGACAGTCAACATGCTGAACGTCCACTACTTTTAACACAAGCATCATCACAATTGACTTCATTAGACCCAATTAAAGGGAACGACGGAAGTATCAACCAATTGAATACGAATATGTATGTGCGTTTAATCAACCTAACGGATGATGACCAAATTACTTCAGAGAATTCATTAAGTTATAATCATGCGATTGCCGATGGTAATTCTGAGTATTACTTCATCTTACGTGATGATATCAACTTTTCTCAAATCGAAGATGGTGCTGCTGTTGATACTGGTGATTTAGTGTCAGCTGAAGATGTTATCTTCTCATTAAACCGTGCTAAAGATCCTAATTCAGTACCTGACCACCGTACTTACAGTCTACATGAGCATATTAGTGAAGTAACGGTTGTTGAAGATATGGCTGAATTAGAAGAGGCAGTTGTTTCTGGTAGTGATTTATCAGTTAAAGAAGCTTTAGAAGAAGGCTTAGACCAACCGATTGCTTCTGTTGTCGCTTCAGAAGACGAAGTCGACAATGCATCAGGTCAATACCAAGTTGTTAAATTGACGACAACTCAGCCTTTCCCTCAAGTATTAAATTACTTAGGACACCAATCCGCTGGTATCGTATCTGAGCAACAGGTTCAAGCAATTAATACTTACAATGTCGAATCCTATGATGTTAATTCAGATATCGCTTATGGAGACCAACGTGCTGTTACAGAAGATGGAACATATGATAACCACTTATGGGCAAGTGGTCCGTACATTATGGTTGATAAAAATGACTACCAAGCTAACTTTGTAAAGAACCCAGCTTACCGTCCTGATACAGAAGCGGATGCAAATATTGAACAAGTGACGGTTCGATTCATCGCTGATTCAAGTAGTGCTCTATCTGCATTACGTGCCGGTGAAGTAGATTTATACTACGGATTAGGTGAAGTAGATTATCCAATTGTTGAGAATGAACCTAGCTTAGCCTTACAATCAATTCCAAGTAACGCTGTAAGTTACATGTTATTCAACGTGAATACACCTGGAAGACCTGTAAGTGACAGTTCAGACTTAAGAAAAGCGATTCTATATTCAATTAATCAAGAAGAAATGAACGCAGCATATCAAGGACTTAAATTACCAGCTTACTCAACTGTCTCACCGTTAGTTGAAACTGGAAATACTTTAGTAGCAGACCCAGCAAAAGTTGAAGAATTTAGAACTAACTACTTAAATTCAGTAGCTGAATAGAAAATAACAAATGAACCCCCGATTATTGCAAATATGCAATAATCGGGGGTTTTTAATAAATAAATGTTTATTCGAAATTTGTACGAGTGCTCGTTTGAGACTAATCACGCATTCGTCATTTCTTGCGAATGCTTGTTTTGTTTATAACAGCTCATTTCTCACTATTTATCCAATTTTTCATAAACTCATTTAACATTTACTCCAAAGTGCGGTATTATATCAATCACTGAGTGTTTTTTTCGTATTATATATAACCAACTTACCAAAGGTATACTAACGTTCAGAAAGGATCGGATGAATTGAATATACAGCAATTGAAGTACTTAGACTATATTGAAAAAACCGGATCGATTAACCGAGCCGCTGAATTATTATTTGTCTCCCCCTCAACGATTTCTGTCTCGCTTAAAGAATTAGAATCTGAAGTCGGTCAGAAATTATTCACTCGTTCAAGCAGTGGAATGACAACAACGCATGAAGGACATGAATTCATCACACAAGCTCGACAAGTATTAAGTCAATTAGATGTGATGCGAGATTTATTTGTTAATAACGGATCAGAACGACAATTCTTCTCCGTTTCCAGTCAGCATTATGATTTTGCTTCTGAAGCATTCAGTAAGTTTATTAATAATAAGCCTAGTGAACGCTTTGTTTATCGCTTCTTTGAAGTTGACACTTACACAGTGATTAAAAATGTCTCACAAAATATAAGTGAAATTGGTTTTGTCTACTTAAGTGAATTTAACCGCCGGATGCTGACACGTCTATTCGAACAAGAAAATTTGCAATTCCATGTAATGTGGGAATTCCAGCCTCACGTCTTTATCCGAAAGGATCATCCATTAACAGAATTTAAAAGTATCAAACATAAAGATTTAATGGATTTTCCTGCGATTACATTCGAACAAACTGAAAACCAAAACGACTTTTTAACAGAACATCCACTTGAAGTCCAAGCGAATAATCGAAAAGTTGTGGTAAGTGACCGAATGAGTGCAATCAATATCATCACTGGCTCAAATGCTTACTTAACCGGTTCTGGTATTATGACCAATCGAATTACAGATTCTTATGTCACTTCTATCCCACTGGAAAGTTCTGAAAGTCATCATATTTGTTGGATTGCTCCTAAGAACCAAGAGTTATCACAAAATGCACAAACTTATCTTAAACTCGCTGAAGAATCGTTATGTGACCGTGTCGAGAACCTACATAGTGTTCACTCTCCGGACATTTACTCGATTTGATCAGTTAGAATCTATACAAAACAACAATTAACCACCTTCATTAGACAGTTTAAACACGTCTGGTGAAGGTGGTTAATTGTTTTAATCAGTTTATTCAAGTGTTCCAAAACTATTTAGTGGCCAAAATCTGAATAATATCTCCGCATTAATGGATTCTCCTAGGATTGGACCAAACTCTGTACTATCGAATGAATGATTTCGATTATCTCCCATTACAAAGTACTCGCCGTCAGGAATTGTAAGTGGTTCAAAATCTACTGTACCAGTATTATTTTGTAGTGTTTCTTCCGATAAATATGTCTCTTCCAGTGAATCACCATTAATATAGATAATATCATCTTGGGATGATATCGTATCTCCTGGTAAACCAATTACACGCTTGATATATTGCTTGCCTTCTTCCGTAGGCGAATCGAGGATTACAATATCAAAGCGGTCAATATCAAAGATATTCGCCCCTATCAAACGATCTTCATGATCCAAGGTATAATCCATAGAAGGTCCATCAACTTTAAAGGGAGTAAAAACAAATAGTCTCAGTAGAACCATCCCAATAATAACTAATAAGAACAAACCATTTTCTTTTAAAAAACTTTTTATTGTATTCATGACAATCTCCTAGCGCATATATATAGTATAGATAGTATACATTTCATAAAATGACTTAACAACCATTCCACTTAAAGCTAAAGTTTTCTTAAAAAATACACCGTCCCCTAAAGGTCGGTGTATTTCGTTTATCTCTATGCAGTTTGTTCGCCAACGCGTTTAATTTTCCCTTGTTGAATATATACAGACAGAATAGCAATATCCGCTGGGTTTACACCACTTACACGGCTTGCTTGTCCTAATGTAGACGGGTTAATTAATTTTAATCGGTCTCTAGCTTCTGTTGCAAGGTTACCAATCGCGTCCCAATCAATATTTTCTGGAATTTGTTTCTCTTCCATTGATCGCATTTTGTCTACTTTACGTACCGCTTTATTGATGTAGCCTTCGTATTTAATTTGAATTTCTACTTGTTCACCAACTTGACGGCTAAGTGGTCCTTCTTCACGTGGAACCAACGTTATTAAGTCGTGGTAACGAATCTCAGGTCGTTTAAGTAAATCACTTGCTAAGATACCATCTTTTAATGGCGTTGATCCGACACGTTCGAATAACTCATCTAATCCATCTGTATTAGGTGTCAAACGCACTTTACTTAGGCGCTTTAACTCTAATTCAACGAGTTCTTGTTTTTCTTTGAATCGATCGTAATGTTCTTCGTCGACTAAACCAATCTCGTGGCCAATTTCAGTTAGACGCATGTCCGCATTATCATGACGTAATAATAAGCGGTACTCTGCACGTGACGTAAGTAAACGATACGGTTCAGTCGTTCCTTTAGTCACCAAGTCATCAATCATCACACCGATATAAGCTTCGTTACGTTTTAAGATTAGTGGTTCTTTTCCTTGAACTTTAAGAGCTGCGTTAATTCCAGCAATAATACCTTGCCCTGCGGCTTCTTCGTAACCACTTGTTCCGTTCATTTGACCCGCTGTAAATAAACCAGGTAATGATTTTACTTCAAGCGTTAAGTCTAATTGATGCGGAACGACAACATCATACTCAATTGCATAGCCTGGACGCATTAATTTAGCATTTTCCATACCTTTTACAGTACGTAACATCTCAACTTGTACTTCTTCCGGCAATGATGTTGAAAGTCCTTGAACGTACATTTCTTTCGTATTAGCGCCTTCTGGTTCAATAAAGATTTGGTGGCGTGGTTTATCACTGAATCGAACGATTTTATCTTCGATCGAAGGACAGTAACGCGCTCCAACACCTTCAACCATACCACTAAACATTGGGGCACGGTGTAAGTTTGCTTGAATAATTTCATGTGTTTGAGCGTTTGTGTGCGTTAGCCAGCATGAAACACTTTCTTCTTTAAAATCTTCATCCGGTGTTAGGAATGAAAAGTGATTCGGCATTGTATCTCCAGGTTGTTCTTCAGTTTCTTCAAAGTTGACTGAATCTGCATGAATACGTGGTGGTGTTCCCGTTTTGAATCGTGCTAATTCTACACCTAATTCAAGTAAGTTTTCTGATAGTTTAATTGATGGTAATGTATTATTTGGTCCAGATGAATAGTTTAAATCACCAATGATAATCTTACCTCTCGATGATGTTCCAGCTGTTAAAACAACTGCATTAGCTAAATATTTCGCACCTGAGTTTGTGATAACACCTTTAACTTGCCCATCTTCTACAAATAACTCATTAACCATTCCTTGTTGTAAAGTTAAATTTTCAGTTTCTTCAAGTACTTCACGAATACTTTTAGCATATGTTTCTTTGTCTGCTTGCGCGCGTAAAGCTTGAACAGCTGGTCCTTTACTTGTGTTTAATAGACGCATTTGAATGTAAGTTTTATCGATATTTCGACCCATCTCGCCACCTAAAGCATCAATCTCTCGAACAACGACCCCTTTGGCTGGCCCACCAATTGATGGGTTACATGGCATAAATGCAATCATTTCTAAGTTTAATGTTAATAATAAGGTTTTACTTCCCATACGTGCTGCTGCTAAAGCTGCCTCTGATCCGGCATGTCCTGCTCCAACAACGATAACATCGTATTGTCCTGCTTCATAAATTTGCATAAATAACTCCTTTCTAATGATTCTTCTCTTCTTTAAATTCGACTGTATGGTCTACCAATTCTCCGTTTGTATCATAAGTAAATTTCGCTGAAAAATAAGGTGTGTGTTTGACTAACCAATCTAAATAGATATAATCGCCTTCCCACGTTGGTTTTGACATTACTTTGTCATAAGGTACCCATTCCAGGGTTCCTTCATCACACTCTTCAAGTAATTCACCTTCGAATTCTGTAACGACATAGACAAAACTATACCAATCTTCCCCATCGTGTTTGAAATCCGGAAACGTAAGAAAGCCTCTTAAATCAAGCTTCGTTGCTGTTAATCCTGTCTCTTCTTTAATCTCACGGATCGCACATTCCTCAGGTGTTTCACCTGCTTCGAATTTGCCCCCGACACTAATCCATTTTCCTTCATGGATGTCATTGGGTTTCTTATTTCGATGCAGTAATAAGATGTCTGATCCATTATCAATGTAACAAATTGTTGATAGTTTGGTCATGATATCGTTGTCCTCTCTATGTTTACTTACCTAAACAGAATTGACTGAATAATTTAGTTAATAATTCGTCTTGAACTGAATCGCCAGTAATTTCACCAAGTAAATCCCACGCTCGTGTAAAGTCCATTTGAATTAAATCAACTGGTAACATCATGTCTGTGGAATCAAGTACTTCATCAAGTGAGCTGATTGCTTGGCGAAGTAGTTCAGTATGTCGTGTATTTAGTAGGTAATTCACATCACCTGATTTAATCTCACCACTAAAGAAACGCTGTTCAATTTGTGCTTCTAACTCATCGATTCCTGATTCCTCAAGCATCGATGTCGCTATAAGATCGGCATTTTGAATGTAAGGTGCTAAGTTTTCGTGAGTTAATACTGGATCCAAATCTTGCTTGTTAAGTAAGATGATACGGTTTTGATCCTTAGTTAAGTCAAGGAGTTCAATGTCAACAGGTTGTAATGATTGAGCTTGGTTCAAGATTAAGATAACAAGATCTGCTTCTTCCATAACTTTACGGCTACGTTCGACACCAATTCGTTCAACAACTTCATCAGTTTGACGAATCCCGGCTGTATCAATCAAGCGCAGTGGTACACCGCGAACGTTAACATATTCTTCAATCGTATCACGTGTTGTTCCTTCAATATCGGTTACGATTGCTTTTTCTAACCCTGTTAAACGGTTGAGTAAACTTGATTTACCGACGTTCGGTCGTCCAATAATCGCTGTGTTTATCCCGTCTCGGAACAAGCGTCCATGTTGAGCTTGATGTAATATTTTTTGAATTTGTTCTTTAACATGTTGTGCTGTTTCGTTTAATTGTTTCAACGACATTTCTTCAACATCATCATATTCTGGATAATCAATTGTTACTTCGACTTGCGCTAGTGTATTCAACATGTCTTGGCGTAATGAACGGATTTTCGTTGATAAACTTCCTTGTAATTGGTTCATCGACGCATCCATTGCTTTATCTGTTTTCGCTTGGATTAAATCCATAACAGCTTCGGCTTGTGATAAGTCAATTCTTCCATTGAGGAAAGCACGTTTTGAAAACTCTCCTGGTTCTGCGAGTCTTGCACCATTTGCTAGAACAGCTTCAAGTACTCTTTGGATTGCCATAATCCCACCATGTGAGTTTATCTCAACGCTGTCTTCTGTCGTGTAAGACCTTGGCGCCTTTAATACACTCACCATGACTTCATCGATGATTTTATTTGTCTGAGGATCTATGATGTGTCCGTAGTTTATTGTATGCGAATCAACTTTAGTTAAATTCTTACCTTTGAAGATTTTATTAGCAATTTCGACTGCTTCATCTCCACTTAATCTGACAATCCCAATAGCACTTTCACCTAGTGCTGTCGCGATTGCTGCAATTGTATCTGTTGTATACATTGAATAACTCCTTTCTAATTATGCTCACAAAAAAAATGCCTAAACTCCCCCTATATGCATGATTTGTCCATGTTAATATACGGTTCGTAAGCACTTTGACTGCTACTACATTCAATTTCTTAAGCATTATACAAGATTCATTTGAATATTGCAAATAGTTTTGAATGGATAAAGTGAAAATAGATGAATAGTTTTATATTCCTCCAGCTGGCATCATTTTAATCATTATGTTTGATTTTTTATATGGCAAACTAAAATTATGATAGTAGACACCTCGGTGACTACTGTGTGTTAGCCACTTTCTATAGAGTGATTTCTAAAATAACTTCAGCAAGCGCACCTTTTTCACCGATAAAGTAATCTGGTCTTCGTTTGATAACAATAAGTTCCGATGATACTTTTCTATTAAGTGGATAAAGATTTTTAGTGTTAAATATTCCATAATACACCTCCAATATAGAGATACGTAGAAAATGTCAATTTTCATTATTGATTTTCATAAAGTCTTACCTATCTCTCAGCTGAATATCATTTACCTTCCTATCAATAGCGTGATAGAATAAGGATGAATAGAGAAGAGGTGAGTTTTATGAATAAGTTTGAATATATATACTTAGATATTGAAAAGAAAATTAAAGAAAACATTTATCCGGTAGGTTCACTCCTTCCAGGTGAAATTTCGTTGGCGACCGAATACAATGTTTCTCGTGAAACTATTCGTAAAGCGCAACGGATGTTATCAGATAGTGGATATATCTTTAAAAAACAAGGTCACGGTTCCATTGTTTTAGACTATCGCCGTTTCGCTTTACCTATCAGTGGTTTAGTAAGTTATAAAGAATTAAGCGAGGAAAATAATTTTTCAAGCACCACTCAAGTCATAAAAAATGATATTGTCTCAGTACCAGACTTTATAATGAAAGATGTGAAGATGAGTACAAAGGAGACTTTCATTCATCTGATTCGAACGCGTTCGATAGATGGGGAAGTTGTTATTATTGATGAAGATTATATACGTCGAAGTGTTGTGCGCGAAATCCCAAATGAGTTTGCTGAAGATTCAATCTACCAATATATTGAAGGTGAGCTGGGATTAAACATCGGATTTGCATCAAAAGAGTTTATCGGCGAGCCTGCGGATGCTTTAGATATAGAGTTCTTAAAGCTTAAACCAGAAGAATATACGATTACAGTCAGAAGCCAAGTATTTTTGAAAGACGCAACTTTCTTTCAATATACCATTTCGCATCATCGTATCGATCGTTTTCGTTTCCAAGAATTCGCACCACGTCATAATCGTTTCATAAATCAATGATTAATTATTATCATATTGCTTAAAAGGAGTTAATTAATGTTTAAAAATCAAAACTTACGATGGGGCTTACTTGTGATCATTGTACTGGGAGTTACTTTCGTTATGTACCTTAATTACGTAAGTGACGGGGAAACGAATGAAATTCCCACAACAGAAACATTGACATCAAATATAAGTTCGGATGAAGACGATGACGTTAGCTCTGAAGAAAGCGTGGAATCAAGTTCGGAAGAAGTATCGATTTCGATGATTGATCTCGAATCGAGTGCAGATGTAGATACGACCAATCAAAACGAACGGATAGCTGTTGTACCAAATCAAAGTAGTGAGACTGAAGAAACCAGTGATTCTGAACAGGCTTCAAGTGAGGTGGAAGAAACTAGCGAATCTGAGCAAGTTTCTAGTGAATCATCGGTAAGTAGTTCCGATGATCCAAGCCAGGATGATGAAACTCAAGATAACTATTTAGATATTGCCCTTGCCTTTGATGATATTTATCAAGTTGATTTGATGGCAGAAAACGGTATCGAACCCTTAGAACTTGATGATTACAACAATATGGCAGATGTGATTGATCAGACACTCGCTGAATTTAATGTTAATTCATCTGAGATTAGCTTAGCGTATTATGACTTCCATAATGAAGAACATTATTACCTTAATCAAAATGAATTGATTACTGCTGCCAGTATTACAAAAGTGCCTCTTGCTGCTTTGTATATAGATTTAATTGAAGCAGATATCCATAATTTAAATACGGAACTTGAGTACCGTGAAGCGCTATTTGAGCGAGGTGCTGGAAATATTACCAATGGGCCCTTAGAGAGTCGTTACACCATCGAAGAACTAATTACTGAAGCGATCACGAATTCAGATAATACAGCAATGAATATATTAAAAACAGAATATGACAAAGAATTTGGTAATTTCCGAGAAGACATTCTAGACTTTGCTAATATTGATGATAAGCCTGAGGCTTACTTATCCAGCAATGTCAGTTCAGCTTATATCATGGAACAAGTATTAATTAAGATAGCCCAAGATGATACATATAATGGGCTGATTAATTTGATGCTTGAGACAAGTCCTACGCAATTATTCACGGCTTATGTTAATAACGACATGATGGCCAATAAGTTTGGTCGCTATGAGCGTTCAGTGAATGATAGTGGTATATATTATGAAAATAACCAGCCACAATATGCATTAGTCATACTTACTGATGATGTCAGTAATGCGGATCAATTTTTAGAAGTGATGAACTTACGTGTAAACCAATGGTTTAGATCACAATATCTATAAAAAAAAAGCGGAAATGAGACAACGTTGTCTCATTTCCGCTTTTTTTTTAAATACTTAATTCAATTATTGAATTGAGTTTGCTGTAGTTCCTGCACTTTGTGTCTCACCTGTTGTAGCTGATTCATCTATTGAAGATGCATTTGCACCTGATTCACTTGTCTCAATAGATTCGGTTGATTCAACAACCTCTTCTAAAGGCTCTGTTATTGTACTAACTTGATAAATTCCATTGGTAGGATATTCAAGTGTATCTGGTAACATACCACTATTGTTTACCGTTAAACGTACTTGATCAGTATTAAAGAAATTCCCAAGTGTCGTTATAATTGAAGCAATCACTGCTTGCTCCGAAGTTTCATGACTGTTAAGAACCGCCACAACGCCTGGTGAGAAGTCAATGATGACAACTCCTTGATCAATACTCACAGATTGAACTGTGATTGTATCATCTAAAATACCCATCTCTTTGAACACACTATCAAATGCGCTCGCAAAATCTCCATTAGTTTGCCATGCGAATGAAGCTTCACTCGCTTCAACCAACGCTTCGTCAGTAGTCGGCACCATGACTTCAATCGTATTGATTATTCGGTTCTCATGATAGATAGCTTGAATCTGCCACACTTGCGTTATGGCACCTGTCTCGTCAATTTCAACCGTCGCGACAAGCCCTTCACCTTGAGCATAATACTCTTTAAGTTCGCCTGCTTGATGTGTTGATGTCACTTCGATGACGTTCTCTAATTCACCAGCTGGGAAAATCGCTTGGCTAAAGATAGCCGTAATCGCACTGGTTGTCTCATCATCACGTTGCCAGCTTGTCCCTATTTGAAGTGGAGACTGTAATAATAGTTCCGTATCTTGCATGGATTGACTATTAATTTCTGTCAAATGACTTGCATATGGATTGATTTCTGTACTTTTTAACAATCGCGTTATTTGTGAATCATCCCAGCTATAAATACTAACAAGAGGTGTTTCGTTATCAACACGCGCTTCAACTTGCATCATACTTAATGCGTCATCAAGGTAGTTCGGGTAATCAACGCGAGAAGTTGCTCCATTACTATATTGTTTGATTTGATACATTACATTAGGTAAGTAATCCGTTAGATTCAATTGAACAGTTTCTTCTAGTGGTACCCATTCACTCGTATCAAAAGTTGTTAATATATTGGTGTCTTCAGTCGCAGTATCCTCTTCATTAGCAACAGATTCCCCTACTTCTCCTTCAGTTGATTCTGTAGCGCCTTCAGTCTGATCGCCATCTTGGTTTTGTCGTTTCTCTTCAATAATACTTTGGTTTTCTTCGCTTAAGTTGATCATAGGTTCACTCGCACATCCGACGAGTAAGAAAGCGATTGAGCTTAAAATAAGTTGTTTTAATTTCATATATATTCACATTCGTCTCCTCAAAATAGTAATTTCATTATAGCATAGTCTGCTTCATTGAGTAGGGAATGTAAGGAATTTAACGGATAATTTTATAGTAGCAAGTATCTTACATTAGCTTTATTAAATACTTAATTGTAAAAAGTACTCTCTTGGGCTAGAATGGTCATTGAAACATAATTACTAGGAGGCTTATATATGGTTAAAATTGGAGTTATTACAGGTAGTACACGTAACTCACGTGTGAATTTACAAGTTGCAGAATGGATTTTAGAATTTGCTAAAGAGAATAACGCAAACGCAGAATTCGAATTATTAGATATTAAAGAGTTTGATCTTCCACGCTTTGACGAAGTAATTCCACCAGTTGCAACAGATGATCGTCCAAATCCGAATGTTAAAAAATGGTCTGATAAAGTTAAAGGCTTAGATGGATTCATCTTTGTTACACCAGAATACAATAAAGCTGTTACAGGTGGATTAAAAGACGCTATTGACTATTTAGCTAGCGAGTTCTTTCACAAATCAGCAGGTATCGTATCTTACGGTGGACAATTAGGTATTAGCGCAAGTGTTATGATGCGTCCAATGTTAGGTAACTTAAAAGTGGCTGTTGTTGGCCCACAAGTTACATTCAGTATGAATACTGACTTTGAACAAATGAGTACGTTCAAACCAGCTGACTACCATAAGGACTCAGTTAACAATATGTTAAACGACGTTGTAAGTTGGGCAGAGGCTTTACAAACTGTACGTAATAAATAATTTATAAGAAGGAGCTGTTATCACAAAAGTTGATGACAGCTTCTTTTTTATATTAAAATACGTATGATTAAGGTAAACTACAATAAAAGGAGTGAATGCATAGAATGAAACTTTTAATGTTACATGGTGTGAATCATAACCTCTTTGGAAAACGAGATCCAAAACAATATGGCACCATCACACTCGAAGAAATTAACCGTGAGATAAATATACTCGCTGACAATTTAAATATTGAGGTAGAAACATATCAAACGAATCATGAAGGAGAAATGGTCGAGAAAATACACGAGGCTTTCTTACAAGAGATTGATGCGGTTGTTATTAATGCAGGCGCTTGGACGCATTATAGCTATGCTATTCGAGACGCTTTGGAGATACTAACAGTTCCAGTTGTCGAGATACATATGTCCAATGTCTACGCTCGAGAAGACTTTCGTAAAGAATCAGTTTTTTCTGATATAGTTACTGGTCAATTGTCTGGCTTTGGAATGGATAGTTATTTATTAGGAATCAGGGCAGCTATCAATGCTAGCCTAAAAAAATAAACACACAATTATGCCTTAAGTATCGGCATAATTGTGTGTTTTTAAAATAAAAAAACAGAACTACTAACAGTTCTGTGGTAGATGGATGCCGATGTATACATAAAAATACGAGAGGTTTTGGGGGGCTTCTCATATTCGAACAAAATCGTCATCAATTTATATATATTATAAAGAAAATATTCCTTAAGGAAAAGAATATGCTATTTTTGTCTGAGACACGTTGGTCATGTCTCATTACAAATATAATAACATCACTTATAATTATTTGCAACAGTTTTACTCTCTGTTTTACTTATTAAAATATGTTTTCACAGCGTTTACATACAGATTAATATAACAGTTATAAGTAAAATTGAAACAGGTTATTATTTTTATTAATACATTTTTAAAAGCGCTCATCACATTTATAAGGTGACAAGCGCTTTTAAAATTTATAATTTTTCTTTAATTTGATCAGTTTGGTCAATTTCTCGGATAATACGAGCTGGAGTACCCATTACTAATGAATTAGGTGGGATATCTCGTGTTACAACACTACCGGCTCCTATGACGCAACCATCACCAATCTCAACGCCTGGCATCACAGCAACATGAGCCCCTATCCAAACATTGTCCCCAACAATAATTGGAGATGCTTTCTCAAGACCGATATTTCGACTCGCATAATCAAGTGCATGATCAGCAGTGTAAAACCCACTATTGGGACCAATGAAGACATTGTTTCCAATAGTAATGCTCCCACCATCCATGAAGTAGGCGTTACTATTAATAAAGACATCACGTCCAATATTTGTGAGAGAACCATAATCACAAATCATTGGGCTGATGATTTCAACGCCTTCTAACTTTTGATTAAATAGCTTTTCTTGTATTTCTAGACGCTTTGCTACATCCAATGGCGACGTTTGGTTTAATTGGAAGCATAAATCTTGAGCGATTCTACGTTCCTCAACAATTTCTTGATCGTAATTAGCATCATACCATTCGCCATTTAACATTTTTTCACGTTCTGTCATTACAGTCCTCCTCAAATCAGTCACTTATTTTATTAAAAATGCGACTGTTTCATAAGCTTTTAATGTGACTGTATCAGTCATTTCTTTTAATTGTCCGTTACCGATTAATTTCTTAGCAGACAAGCCTTTGAATTCTTCTGGTAATTGAATCTCAACTTCACCAGGATAGAAGTGGCTGATGACTAATAACTTTTCATCATCTAATTCACGCACGTAAGCCATAACATCAGGATGATCTAGTAGTAAGCCTTTGTAAGTCCCATCACTAATAACATCATGTTCGCGGCGTAACTTGATAAGTTCTTGATAATATTTAAATATCTTACCGTTAGCTAATTCATTCTTTGCATTCACTTCTTTATAGTTTGGTGCAACATTTAACCAAGGTTTTCCAGTTGTAAAACCAGCATGCTCACTATCGTCCCATTGAACTGGCGTACGCGCATTATCACGTGATTTCGATTGGACAATGTCTAATGCTTCTTCTTCGGATATTCCTTTGTCGAGAAGAATTTGGTAATTATTTAATGTCTCAATATCAACATATTCCTCAATCGATTCGTAATTTGGATTCGTCATCCCAAATTCTTCACCTTGAAAGATATACGGCGTCCCACGTAGAAATTGGATTGTTTGAGCTAACATCGTTGCAGTCTCATAAGGATAGTTTTCTACATCCCCAAAACGACTATTAGCTCGCGGTTGGTCATGGTTACTTAAAAACAATGCATTCCAGCCATTACCATCAGACATCCCAGTTTGCCATTCATCTAAAATTCGTTTCAACTCAATAAAGTCAAAGTCGGGATTACTCCATTTTTCTCCGTTTTCATAATCCACTTTAAGATGGTGGAAGTTGAAAATCATACTTAATTCTTCCTCTTCAGGATTTGTATAACGGACACCATTTGGCACATCGGTAGAAGACATCTCACCAACTGTAACAATATCTTCTCGCGCTCCAAACGATGCACGGTTCATTTCTTTTACCCATTCATGAACTTGTGGTGTATCAGTATAAAGTGATTTCTCTTGAGCTGAATTTGGTGCTTCACTGTCTACAAATTGAGTATCTTTACCGATCACATTCAATACATCGAAGCGAAAACCTTTTACCCCTTTATCTAACCAGAAATTCAATACTTTTTGTAATTCTTCTCGAACATTCGGGTTGTACCAATTTAAGTCTGCTTGATGAACATCATATAAATGCAAGTAATATAAATCAGTATCACCAAACGGTTCCCAAGCCGGTCCTCCAAATTTTGAATCCCAATTGGTTGGAAGAGACCCGTCTTCTTTAGCTGGCTCTAAGTAAAAGAAGTCTTGATAATACTTATCCCCTGCTAATGCTTTTTGAAACCACTCGTGTTCTGTTGACACATGATTGAATACCATATCCATCATCAAATCAATACCCCGTTTTTGGAGTTCTTCCATTAACTCATCAAAGTCAGCCATCGTTCCGTAATCAGGATTAATAGCTATATAATCACTCACGTCATAACCGTTGTCATATTGAGGCGACGGGTAGAATGGACTTGACCATATCATGTCAATTCCTAATTCTTTTAAGTAGTCCAATCGTTTAATAATTCCTTGAAGATCCCCATACCCATTTCCAGTCGTATCTTGGAATGATTTTGGATAAATTTGGTACATAACACGTTTTGATAATTTCATTAAATTATTCCTCCTGTAATAAAAGAGCAGCAAGTTATAAAATCAACTTGCTGCTTCTATTGCAATTATAGTCTTATTTATGCTTTTTTGTCTGATTTGTTGTTAAAGAATGGGATATCAAAGTCTAATCCAGCATCCGTTAAGAAGCCAACTTTATGGAAGATCAATGTCAGTACAAATGGTACTACTAAAGCGACTGCCATTGCAATCCAGAACCACATTTGAGAATCGATATGGATAACTAAGAATCCAGGTAATCCTCCGACACCAATCGCATTCGATTGAACGTTAAAGGTTGTTGAAATAAATCCTGCAATTCCTGATCCTAACATTGCTGCAATAAATGGGTAGATATACTTCAACGTTACCCCGAACATTGCAGGCTCTGTTACGCCTAAGAATGATGACACAGCTGATGGTATCGTAATTTGAGACTCATCTGCATCTTTACGTGTCAACCACCATACACCTAATACAGCTGAACCTTGAGCGATATTAGATAAAGCAATCATTGGCCATAATCCAGTTGTCCCTGTATCAGCAATTAATTGTGAATCGATTGCGTTAGACATATGGTGTAACCCTGTAATTACTAGTGGAGAATATAGTGCTCCAAATAAGAAACCAAAGAGTGATTTTAATGGACCAGATAGACCTGCTAATACAACGGTTGAAATTCCGTCACCAATCCACCAACCAATTGGACCTAACACTGTATGCGCTAGTATAACTGCTGGTAGTAATGCTAAGAACGGAACAAAAATCATCGAAATCATTTCTGGAATAACTCGACGCCAGAATTTCTCTAAATAACCTAATGCCAGTCCAGCTAACATTGCTGGAACAACTTGTGCTTGATATCCAATCATATCTAATTGTACAAAGCCGAAGTCCCATTGAGGTACTTCTCCTGTTGCTAGTGCATCTGCTGCACCGTAAGCATTAAGTAATTGTGGTGATACTAATGTAAGACCTAGCACAATACCTAGAATCTGTGTCGTACCCATCTTACGCGTTACTGCCCATGTAATACCTACTGGTAAGAAGTGGAATATTGCCTCACCTGGTAACCATAAGAAATGGTTGATTCCATTCCAGAATACAGATGATTCAGCAATCGTTTGTCCACCTAAACCGTCCCATGCAACACCTTCTAAAATATTACGGAAACCTAAGATAAGTCCCCCTACGATAATAGCTGGAATAATCGGTGCGAAAATTTCAGCTAAGAACGTCATCGCTCTTTGCCACCATGATTGGTTTGTTTCTGATGCTTGTTTCACATCCGCTTTTGAAGCTTCTGATACTCCAGAAATCGCCGCAAAGTCTTTATAAAATTCTGATACGTTATTACCAATAATTACTTGAAATTGACCTGCCTGCGTAAAGCTACCTTTTACAGATGGAATTGCCTCTATTGCCTGAATATCAGCTTCACTGGGATCTTTTAAAGCGAAACGCATACGTGTTGCACAGTGCGTTGCAGCATTAATATTATCAGATCCACCAATATGCTCTAATAGGGATTTTGCATCTTGTTCGAAATTTGCCATGTTCATCCTCCTTTGACTTGTCTATACATATTGTTTACATATTTCATTATATAATGAAAGCGGTTGATAATCAATACAAAAGCCTCCATATATGAAATGAATATGAATTAATTTTAATATAACGTAATAATAATGAAATAATTAATTATATAAAATCAATCAAAACAAAAACTACGAACGATTTAATAGGTTTCGTCCGTAGTTTTATGATTAATATATAAACCTAAATTCGTGGAGTAAAATTAATTGTTTGAATTGTCATTGATTACAGGCTCTTTTGATTTTTTAACGAGTAAGTTTATTACTTAGCAAGCTCCAAAGCTAACTCTACTTCATTTGTAATAATTCCATCAATATTTAACTCTAGAAACTTCTGAATATCTGCTTTTTCGTTCACAGTATACGTATTGATACCGATTCCGTATTGTTTACAATTTTCAATAATTTCTGGTGTAAGCTGAAGCGATACATAGACTGGATGATAATATTCTACATTATATTTACTGCAGTATCTTCCTGGTTCTAGTAAGTTAGCCACAGCTAAAAAGCCACATTTTAATGTATCATCCAAAGCTTTTACTTTCTTAATTGTGTCATGATTAAAAGATGAAAATATTACACGCTCTTGAAGTCCTCTTTCCTTAACTAGCATAACGGTTTTTTCAACAATACCTGGATAAGGTATGATAGATGTTTTAAATTCAATATTAACCATCATCTCTGTCGATTTAAACCAATCTAGAAATTCGCTCAAAGTTGGTATTTTTAGATTATCTTCAGTCGCATCATCAAGATTTTCCATTTGATTATCAAAAATAAATTCCTTTAACTCTGCCAACGTATGGTCTTTAATAAAACCTTCACCATTCGATGTTCGATTGATAATTTCATCGTGACAAATAACTACTTCTCCGTCTTTAGTTAACTGAATATCTAGTTCAACGCCATCTGCACCGTACTCAAGTGACTTCGTAAAGGCTAACATGGTATTCTCTGGATATTTCCCACTAAAACCTCGGTGTGCAATAATTTTACTCATTAGATTATAGAACCCCTTCCGTAGGTCGTTTTGTTAAAATTGTTTTTTCAGTACTTTTATCAAACAATAATGCCTTTGATAAATCAAGTTTTATGTGTACGTTACTATCAAACTGAATCATACGCGGTGGGTTGAAACGAGCGGCACAATCACGTCCAGATGATTTTAAATCAAAGTATAAGAATGTATCTGAACCAACTTGTTCCACATTTTTCGCCTTAACCGTCACAACCTCTGAATCATCTTGATTGTCTGCGTAGTGAATATCCTCCGGTCTAATACCTAAAAGAACATCTTGACCTGCCGCATCCACTGTAAGTCGATCGACTAACTCTTGTGGAAGTTGAATCTTTTTATCAAGGGTTTGGAAATATACGATGCTACTTTCTTTCAGTAACTTACCTTGTAACATATTCATTTGTGGGCTACCAATAAACTCTGCAACAAAAACATTCGCAGGGTTATAATATAAGTTCGCTGGTGTATCAAATTGTTCTACATTTCCTACACTCATGACAGCAATCCGTGTTCCCATTGTCATAGCCTCGGTTTGATCATGCGTTACATAAACAAAGGTAGTCTCTAACTTACGGTGTAAATTAACGATTTCTGAACGCATTGTAACACGTAGTTTTGCATCTAAATTAGATAAAGGTTCATCCAATAAGAATACCTTTGGATTACGCACCATTGCACGTCCCAATGCGACACGTTGACGTTGTCCACCAGATAATGATCCTGGTTTTTTATCGAGTAAGTCAGATAATTGTAATACCTCTGCTACTTCGTCTACACGTTTGTAACGGGTCTTCTTATTAACTCCTGTCATACGCAGAGCGAATCCTATATTATCACGAACAGTCATATGTGGGTATAATGCATATGATTGGAATACCATCGCAATATCACGTTCTTTCGGTGGAATATTATTCACTAAAGTATCACCTATATACATCTCACCTTCAGAAATCCCTTCAAGCCCAGCAATCATTCGTAAAGTTGTTGATTTACCACACCCAGAAGGACCTACTAATACAATAAATTCTTTATCTTCAATATTTAAATCAATATTTTTAACTGCTCTGTATCCATCTTCATAGACCTTTGCTACTTTTTTTAGTTGTAAATTTGCCATTATGTTTTTTTCTCCTTCAATAAGCCTATCCTTTAACTGCTCCTGATGTTAAACCTTTAATCATATTACGTTGTCCCACAATGAAAATTGCTAAACTTGGTAGCATACAAATAACTACACCAGCAACCATTAAAACTAATGATTGAGAATCAACGCTGTTGAGCATACTTATCCCTATTTGTACTGTACGATTTGAATCATCATTTGTGACTAATAGTGGCCACATGTACATATTCCATCCAGCTAGGAAGGATTGTACAGCCATCGCTCCAATTGTTGGTTTAATAAGCGGTAGAACCATCATAAAAGCAAATCTAAAATCGCTACATCCATCAATCTTAGCAGATTCATAGATCTCGTAAGGGAAATTTTCTAACGCCTGTACGCAAAGAAATATATTAAAAGCAGAAACAATAAATGGAATAATTAAAACCATAATTGAGTCCGTTAAGCCCCAACCAGACACCATTAAAAATTGTGAAATAATAACTGCTTCCCCAGGAATCATCATTGTCGATAAGATTAAACCATAAATAACCCCTTTTCCTTTAAAGTTTAAAAATCTAAACGCAAAAGCAGCTAAAACAGATGTCGTAATTTGTAGCAAAGTAATAGAGGAAGCCACAATTAATGAATTAAATATATAGCGACCAATCGGTGCAAGTTCGAACACTTCAATAAAATTCATCAGTGTTGGATTTTGTGGAAATAAGATACTGTTCGGGTCATAAAGTTCACTGGATGGCTTAATCGCCATAAGTAGTGCGTAAATTAAAGGAAACATGATAAATAACCAAGCAATAATATTCAAACTAACTAAAGCAAATCGTCCTAAACGACGACGACGTATATATTTCTTCTCGATAGAATTTGCTGATGCTTGCATTAATTATTTGCCCCCTTTCTAAATCTAAACATAATAATTGTTAAAACCATCACGATTAGGAATAATACAACAGATTCTGCTGAAGCAAAACCATATCGATAATTCATAAAAGCATTTCGATAAATATCATACACAATCACGTTGGTTGATTGGCCTGGTCCACCTTTAGTAAGGATGTTGATTTGGCCGAATCCTTGGAATGCATTAATGACATTTGTTACGATGACGAAAAATAACGTTGGTTTCAATGATGGTAAGGTAATAAATAGAAATTTTTGTAAGCCGTTCGCCCCATCAATTGATCCACTTTCATATAACGATTCATCAATACTTGCTAAGCCAGAACTAAAATATAAAAAGTTCATCCCACTATTCAACCATCCAGTTAATATACCCACTGCTAAGAGTGCTGTATCTGGATTTGCTAAATAGTTAGTAAATGTGCCTAATACACGGTTTACAATTCCAACTGTTGGATTCAACATCACTTGGAAAATCATTGCCATCCCTGCTGAAGCAATCGCCATCGGCATTGCATAACTGGCACTAAAGAATTTAATACCTGGGAAAGTCTTTTGACATAATAAAGCGGTTAGAAATCCAATAATGACTCCAACAATTACAACAATCAAAACAAAATGCAATGTGACTAACACACTATTCCAAAAACTTGAACTTGTCAGTAATTCTTGATAGTTTCCTATTCCTAGAAATTCTGCATTCGCACCTAAATTATTCGTTAAAAATAGACTTCTATAAATTGTTTGAATAAATGGCCAAAACATAAATAAACATAAAATAACAATAGCTGGTAATAAATAGCCAAAGCCTTTTATCCGATCAATTAAAGAACGCTCTTCTTTAATGATTTTTACTTGTTCCATATATTTCTCCTTGTCTTTCAGAAATAAAATAAAAGCTGGACACACCAAATTGGTATGTACCCAGCTTTTTGAACCTTTCAACAATTATTGATTAGCAGCGTTGTAGTTTTCTAAAGCTGCATTTACTTGATCAGCCATTGATTGCGCTGCAGCAGCTGGATCTGATGCACCATTTAAAACATTTTCTAATTCAGTTTCATAAATTTGACGTGCTTCTTGGTTTACACCAGATAGTGCACCTTGTGATTCTGGAGTTGATTCATGTAATTGATCAATAGCAGTTTGAAATTGTGGGAATTCAGCTAAGTTATCTTGGAATACTTGCTCTTCATGAGTTGCTGTTGTGATTGGGAAGTATCCTGTATCACGGTTCCATTTGGCTTGTGATTCTGGTGAAATTAAGAATTCTATAAATTCCCAAGTAGCATCTTTTTTAGTATCATCTTCAGAGTCAATCATCCATAATGAAGCTCCACCAATTGAAACGCCACCTTGGTCCTCTTCAGTTACTCCTGGGAAGTATGCTGTACCAACTTCAAAACGTCCGTCTACTTCTGTTAAAATTTGACGTAAACTTGCAGTTGATCCTAAAGTAATTGCCGATTGTCCAGCAACAAATTCTGCTTGACCACCTGTACGACCTACGTTAGGTAAAGCACCCGATTCCATTCCTTCTAACCAAGTTGATACAATGTTTTCCATTACTCCATTATCAACAAATACAGTTTCAGTCGGAGCTCCTTCACGGCCATTTCCGTTGTTGTATATGTCTGCTTCTTGTTTAGAGAACCACTGTTCCATATACCAACCATAGATTTGTAATGACATTGGCATTGCAGCACCAGCTTCTTGAAGTTGAGGTGCAATTTCCATAATTTCTTCTAATGAAGATGGTGCTTCTTCGATACCTGCTGCTTCAAAAAGATCAGCATTATAATACATTAGAGGTGTAGAAGAGTTGAAAGGCATTGAGTTTAACTGATCATCAATTGTATAGTAGGCAGCTAAATTTGGTTCGATTTGAGAGATATCATAACCACTTGCATCAATATACTCTTGAACAGGAACTGATAAACCTGAGTCAATCATAAATGTTGTACCTAATTCAAATACTTGAACGATATCCGCTCCTACTTCAGAACCTGAAGCTGATGAACGTAATTTTGTTAATGCTTCATCATAAGTACCTTGGTATTGTGCGTTAACAGTAATTCCATCTTGTGACTCATTAAATTCATCAACAAGTGATTGTAAAGCTTCACCAGCACTACCACCCATAGCGTGCCAAAAAACTAATTCAACGGGCTCTTGAGCGCTAACACCCATAGTAGTCAAACCAAAATTACCAACAAATAATAATGCAATAGCTATCAAAGCAACAATCTTCTTAATTGTATTCAAAATACAATCCTCCTAATATTTTTTTTAGAAACTGATTAACAATCAATTCATTTCCAAATAGAATCATACCTATCTCTTATTAATTTCTTGTAAAGATTACGTAAATTTTGTCATTTCTATGTAAAGATTGTGTAAATTTTATGTGAAGTAATATTATTGCTATAATTATGTTTATATATAGATTGATCGAACCCACATTTAAGCCTTTAAAAGAAAAAAGCCCTGTAAGCTTTTCGCTTACAGGGCCTGTCTATTTAACTTATTTATATTCTACTACTAAGTAGCGATTTGGTTCTTTGCCTTCTGAATGCGTTTTGACGTGAGCAATTCTTGCCAAATGAGCATGAATTTGTTTACGTTCATATGAAGGTAAAGGATCTAAAATAACTGATTGTCTTGTCTCTAAGACTTCATCTGCGGTACGTTGTGCAATTTGTCTTAATACACTTGCACGGCGATCACGATAATCCCCAACATTCAATAAGATTGATGTACGGCGACGGTATAAGCTTTGGAAGTAAGTTTGCGATAAAATTTGAAGAGAATTAATAATTTTACCGTGCTTTCCAATAACTAAACCTGATTTATCTGTATCAATATTAAACATCACTTGTGAACGAGATATTTCAAACGTAATTTCCGCTTCGGCACCATATGACTTAATAACGTCTTGAATATAGTTAGCGACTTGCTGACTAGCTTCTTCAATCGTCATCTTCTCTGGTTGATTATCTTCATTTAAATCAGTGACTTCTTTTGCTACAGTTGGAGTTATTGGCTCTTTTGCTTCAACAACTGGCTCTTTTTTACGTTTAGGTTTTGGTTCAACTACTTTTTCAACAATCGGTTGTTCGATGATTGGTTCTTGAACTATTTCAGTCACTGGTACAACATCGTCTACTGGTTCTTCTACCACTTCAGTTGTAACAATGTCTTCATCAACTTCTACAATCATCTCATCAAGTTCTACTGGAGCATCTTGAATTTCTGCTTTTGCTTTTTGCTCTTCTTCTAATTGTTCAGTAATTTCTGATAATGATAAGTTATTTTTAGCTGTTACTTCAACAATAGCGTCTTGCTTACCAAAACCAAAAAGACCTTTTTTACCTTCACTTATGACATGAATTTCTGCTTCAGAACGTGAGATGTTCAGTTCGGCTAATGCTTTTTCGATTGCTTTATCAACCGTCTCAGCTCTAACAGTTGTACTGTGTTCTAACATCGTATCTTCCTTTCGAGGCTTCTATTTCTTCTTACCAGTGGCGCGTCTTAATTGACGTTTTAATTCACGTTGTTTTTCTTTTTCTGCTTCAACTTTTGCTTCACGCTCAGCAATAATTTTATATGGATTATTGAAGACGAATGTTTGTCCTAATGTGAAGGCATTTGAGATTACCCAGTATAAAGCAATCGCACTTGGTAAAGTAAGTCCTATCATTAAGATCATTAATGGAGAAACAAATGTCATACTTTTCGTCATTGTATTTTGAACTGGATTACTCTTCATTGAGAAGTATGTCGTTGCAAATGTTAATAACGCTGCAATTACAGGTAAGACAAAGTATGGATCGGGTTGACCTAAGTTCATCCATAAGAAGTTACCTTGACGTAATTCTTCAGTTCTCAAGATAGCTTGGTAAAGACCCATCATTACTGGTAATTGAATTAACATTGGTAAACAACCAGCAAACTGATTCACACCACGATCTTGCATTAAAGCTTGTTGTTCTTCTTGCATCGCTTCCATTGAAGCGCGGTCTTTGTTAGGGTACTTAGCCTTAATTTCATCTAATTCTGGCTGTAGTTCTTGTGTTTTACGTTGTGATTTAATTTGCATTTGGAATAGTGGTAACAATAATGCACGAATAATAATCGTAAAGACTGCAATACCTAATGGATAACTACCACCAAATAGATTAGATAACCAAACAATAAATTGCGACAAGTTATAGATTACATATCGATCCCATAATCCAGTACTCTCTGCATTCACTGCATCTTGGGTTGAACCACACGCTGTCAGTATAACTACAAATCCTACCAATAATAGGACTTTAAGCCATTTATTATACTTTTTCATTGACGCCTCCTACTTTTTATTTATTATTGGATTCTTCTTGTCAAGAATCCCCGCAATGTTCATTACGTGAATAATCGAGCTTTTTACTTCGTGGAAAGTCTTTGGTTGAATATCTTTTCGTGCGATTAAAAGAAAATCAATATCTTGTTGAATCGCAGGTTTCAATTCTAACAAAGCCTGTCGAATGTAGCGTTTAACTTGATTTCTTTCAACAGCATTACCAATCTTTTTACCAACCGATAATCCGACACGAAAATGTGCTTGTTCTGGTTTCGGATAAACATAAAGCACTAACTGCCGATTAGCTACAGATTTCCCTTCGTGAAATACTCGTTGAAATTCATATTCTTTTTTTACACGATAATCTTTTCTCACAAACTTCCCCTCATTTATCTAAATTCTTGACATTCACTGCCTTTCATTATAGCGAATATTCAACTAAAAGAAAAACGGTTTCTGTCGCTTCATCTATATTAATATAAAAAAAAGCAAGCATTCATCAAATTCAACGATCTATTCGCTAAATTAGATGAATGCTTGCATTTAAAAATCATATCATTAAGCTGATATTTTCTTGCGTCCTTTTAGACGACGACGTTTTAAAACATTACGTCCGTTTTTAGTACTCATTCTCTTACGGAATCCATGTACTCTACTACGTTTACGTTTCTTTGGTTGATAAGTTCTTTTTGGCATGGTATTCACCTCCTAATTGCAATTTGTGTACAATACTCAAATATTTTATAGAAGTTACGGATGAATGTCAAGGTATTAATGTATCTTTTTATAAACATTTTATGAATATTATTTTATCCACAGCGAATTTCTTATTTAGTTATGCACAAACTTATGCACAGCACATTTAATCTTGTGCATAAGTTGTTTTTTTTCAAAAAATATTCACAGCTTTTTTGCTGAGTTATGAACATATCGACAAGGTGTCAATCAGAGTTCAAATAATACCCCGATTTAGTGCATAACTTTTAAGATTATGATAAGATAGGCAAGTATCGAGTAAAAGTTTTCCACAGGTTCATGTTAATAACTATTTATAAACACAGTTATGCACAGTTTATTTCCACCTGTTGATAAGTCACATGTGGACTAGTGTATAACTCAAAAACATTTTTATAGCTTGTGGAAAACTCATAATATGCTAAAATTATTTTACTTATAAATAATGATGGAATTTGTTTTTGGGCAATTGAGAGGAATTGAATCAAATGGAAGAAAAAGAAAAATTTTGGAAAGATTGCCAGCATTATATAAGTGAGCGCCTATCCGATCAATCATTCGATAATTGGGTTGCACCAGTCTATCCAACTAGAATTGGAGATCAAACAATTACTTTAGCTGTTCCAAATGCCTTAACCAAAAACTATTGGGAAAGACATTTATCGGGATATGTTATTCAGTTTAGTCTTGAAGTATATGGTATGGAGTATACACCTACCTTTGTTATCGTACCTGAAGATCAACGTGAATCTGCTCAAGTTAAAAAGATCATGCCAGAACTAGAAGATACTGGAGATTTCTCGGAATCACAATTGAATCCTAATTATGTGTTCGAGACTTTTGTTATCGGAGAAGGCAATAAGATGGCGAATGGAGCTGCCCTTGCTGTCGTCGATTCCCCAGGTAAAACCTATAACCCTCTATTAATATACGGAGGCGTTGGATTAGGGAAGACTCACTTAATGCAAGCAATAGGTAATGAAATCAAACGTAAGCAACCAACGGCAAGAATTAAATATTCTACCAGTGAATCCTTCATGAACGACTTTATTACAGCAATTCGTGATGGATCACAAGCAGAGTTTAGAAGTATGTACCGCGAAATCGATGTACTACTAATAGATGATATTCAATTTTTATCGAAGAAAGATAAAACGCAAGAAGAGTTTTTCCATACGTTTAACGAGCTTTATAATAATAATAAACAAATTGTTTTGACGAGTGATCGTCTACCAAACAATATAACGAACCTGGAAGAACGTCTAATAAGTCGCTTCAAATGGGGATTATCTACGGATATTACACCGCCAGATTTAGAGACGCGTATTGCGATTCTTCGTAAAAAAGCATCTAGTGAGCAACTAGATGTAAGTCCAGATACGTTAACTTATATCGCTAATAATGTTGATACTAACATTCGTGAGCTAGAAGGTGCTTTAGTACGTGTTATTGCCTATGCAGCTATTCAAGGTAAAGAAATTGATACCGAACTTGCAGCATCAGCATTGCACAATATTATTAATGAAGGCGAAGCTAAGCCTTTAACACCAGATGAAGTCATCGAGTATGTAAGTCGCTATTATCAGATCACACCTGAAGATATTAGAGGTAAAAAACGTACAAAAAACATTGTATTTCCACGACAAGTAGCAATGTATTTAACACGTGAGTTGACTGAAATGTCTTTCCCTAAAATCGGAGAAGACTTTGGGAATAAAAACCATACAACAGTCATTCACGCCTATGATAAGATAACTGATGAGATTGAAACTGACATTCAATTAAAGAATGAAATCAATCAACTCAAGCAACGTCTTCATAGATAACTTATTAACATGTGCATAACTTGTTATTAAATAGTGGACTTGTGCACATGTCGACGAACAAGCATTTCGTCTGGTATATATACCTCATAGACGCTTATGCACATAATTAACAGGCCCTACTACTACTATTACTTATTTATTAATATATAATATATATAAGGAGTGACGATATGAAATTTACTATTGGAAGAGCAGCATTTACTGCACAATTGATTGATGTATCTCGAGCGATACCCTCGAAAGCAACAATCCCTATTTTAACCGGATTAAAAATTACAGCGACTAAAGAAGGAATTACTTTAATTGGATCAGATGCTGAGATCTCTATTGAGAGTTTCTTATCTGTTCAAGATGATTCATTGAACTTAGTCATTGAAGAAACAGGTAGTGTTGTTGTAACAGCAAGAATATTTAATGATATTGTACGTAAATTACCTACAACTGAAGTAACGATAGAAACAAATGAACAATTCATACTTACAGCTACTTCAGGAGATGCAGTCTTTTCACTGAATGGAACAGATGGACAATCATATCCACGATTACCTGAGATTGAATCAGACCGTAAGATAAACTTACCAACTGTATTATTTAAAGAGTTAATTAGCCAAACAATCTTCTCAGCATCAAACCAAGAGAGCCGCCCTGTTCTAACAGGAGTTCACTTGATGATGAATGAAGGTCACATTACTGGAGTGGCAACGGATAGTCATCGATTAAGTCGACGTCAAATGCCAGTAGAATTTACATCTGACCAAGCTAACTTTGAAGCTATTACAATACCTAAGAAAACATTGAATGAATTAGAACGTATTGTTCAAGATGATCAATCAATTGAAATGATTGTAACGGAACAACAAGTTATATTCTTAATTGATAATTTAACCATTTATTCTCGATTATTAGAAGGTAATTATCCTGATACAGATCGTTTATTACCAAGTTCACATACAACTGAGATTGTTTTAAATGCAGATCAGTTCTTACATGCAATTGATCGTGCAAGTTTAATGTCACATCAAGGTAAAAATAATGTGGTTCAATTAGATATTACAGATGACAATATTGATCTATCAGTACAAGGTAGCAGCCTTGGTTCTGCAAATGAATCAATTAGTGCAAAATCAACATCAGGCGAACCAATTAAAATTTCGTTCAACCCTGATTACATGAAGGATGCATTACGCTCATTCAATGGCGTTGATGTTAATATTGGCTTCACTTCAAGTGTTCGTCCATTATTGATTTCAGCAGTTGAAAAAAGCGAAACAGCTAACAATGAATTACTGCAATTATTAACACCTATACGTACGCATTAATATTTAAATTAAAACTCCTGCCTTACAATCTTGAAAAGATTTGTAGGAACAGGAGTTTTTTTTGATGTTAAGTTGTTGGAATAGTACATTTAAGGTATAATGAAAGACTACTAAAGTCCTTAAAAAGTCTAGTGAGAAAAGTTATCCACATGTTCATAACTTTTCTTATGACACTCTTTTACATGGAGAACGCTATCATTTTTTATGGGTGTATCTCCTTTACTTTCTCTTTACTAAAATACAATGCAATCTTCAGCTAATAATCTATTCCTAAGAACAAAAAATATATGAAATCGCTATAAATAGAAAAAATAGCCGATTTTGGATTGAATAAAGAAAATAAGGTTTTCTATCTAATAAAGAGTTAAAAAGCTAAAAAGAGGTAAAATTAGCTATTAAGTTTGATGTTTAGCTGATTTAAGGGTATAATATAAGAGAATAAATATGCTGATTGGGTGATAAAAATGAATGAACGCATTATTGAAATTACAACTGAGTATGTCACATTAGGTCAATTACTGAAGATTACAGATATTATCCAAAGTGGCGGGATGGCGAAATGGTACTTGAGTGAGTATTTTGTCTTCGTTAATGAGGAAGAAGAACAACGCCGTGGACGTAAATTACGTGAAGGTGATGTAATTGAGTTCCCACATGAGGAAATAAAAGTAACGATTAAAAACAGAGATTAATGAAAGTAAAGCATCTACAATTAAAGAATTATCGTAATTACGATTTGCTTGACTTAACATTTAATGACGGATTAACGATTTTAACTGGTGAAAATGCCCAAGGAAAAACCAATCTCCTTGAGGCGATTTTTTTATTATCCATGGCAAAAAGCCATCGGACAAACCACGATAACGAGTTAATTCGTTGGGGCGAAACATACGCTCAAGTTGAATCGATGATTGAAACGAAGAATTATGACTTTCCTTTATCTTTGTCTTTTGGACCTAAAGGTAAGATTGCGAAAGTGAACCATATTGAACAAGCTAAGTTAAGTCACTTTATTGGGAAATTAAATGTCGTATTATTTGCACCGGAGGATCTTCAGTTAATTAAAGGCTCTCCTAGTTTAAGGCGCAAATTTTTAGATTCTGAGCTGGGGCAATCACATCCAGTTTATTTGCAAGCGTTACTTGATTACAATCGTATATTAAAACAACGCAATCGATATTTAAAAGAAAATGGATATAAAAAACAGTTTGATACTGTTTATTTTGATGTGATTACAGATCAATTGATTACTAAGGCAGTTGAAATTATTAAATATCGGAATGAGTTTGTTGAGTCACTTGATAAAATTGCCCGTCCTATTCACAAATCACTTTCTAATCAACGTGATGTTTTGAGTTTGAGCTATAAGAGTAGCTCCTCAAAGTTAGATTATGGGCAATTAGACACACTTGACCAACAATTCCATAGTCTATTTAAACATGCTTTAGAACGTGAGAAAGAACGTGGGGTAACAGCTTATGGACCTCATCGTGATGATTTGTATTTTACATTGAATGATAAGGATGCACAAAATTTTGCATCACAAGGCCAACAAAGAACGATTGTCCTTTCTTTAAAGCTAGCTGAAATTGAATGGTTAAATGACCGAATTGGAGAATATCCAATACTTTTGTTGGATGATGTCTTATCTGAGTTAGATGATAACCGGCAGCACATATTAATGAGCCAAATTGAAGGGAAAGTACAAACATTCCTAACAACAGCTACAATTAAAGGATTAAATATTGAACAATTGGAACATGCTCAAATTTTGTACGTTGAAGATGGGCAGATTACCGAAGAAGGAGAGTAGAACATGCCAGATAATATTAATGAACAAAACTACGATGCGAATCAGATCCAAGTCTTAGAAGGACTTGAAGCGGTACGTAAGCGTCCAGGTATGTATATAGGAACGACGAGTATTGATGGTTTACACCACCTTGTGTGGGAAATCGTTGATAATTCAATTGATGAGGCACTTGCAGGTTATAGTGATCATATCGAAGTGTATATTGAATCAGATAACAGTATTACTGTTGTTGATAATGGTCGTGGTATTCCGGTGGATACTCAAGAAAAAACTGGCCGTCCTGCTGTTGAGACAGTCTTTACTATGCTTCACTCGGGAGGTAAATTCGGTGGAGGCGGGTATAAAGTATCTGGAGGACTTCACGGTGTTGGTGCAGCAGTAGTAAACGCACTATCATCTCACTTATATGTGGAAGTATCTCGTAACGGTAATGTCTACCGCGAGGAATTTGGACGTGGAGATATTAAAAAGGAATTAGAAATAGTTGGTACATCAGATCATACTGGTACAAAAGTTAATTTTAAACCAGATCCAACTATCTTTACCGAGACGACAGACTTTAAATATAACACCTTAAAAGAACGTATACGTGAATTGGCTTTCTTAAATAAAGGATTACGTATTAGTTTAGAAGATAAGCGTGATGAAAGAGAAGATGAAGATAGCTTCTTCTTTGAAGGTGGTATTCAAAGTTTTGTTGAGTATATTAATGAGGACAAGCAAGTACTACATGAAAAACCTATTTATTTAGAAGGTGAATCAGATAATATCCAAGTAGAAATTGCTTTACAATACACGAATGATTACACAACTAAAATCTTATCTTTTGCGAATAATATTCATACACATGAAGGTGGAACGCATGAGTCTGGCCTGAAATCCGGATTAACGCGTGTTATTAACGACTATGCTCGTTCAAATAACTTATTAAAAGACTCAGATGACAATTTATCTGGTGATGATACACGAGAAGGATTAACGATTGTTTTATCAGTTAAACATCCGGATCCACAATTTGAGGGACAAACTAAAACAAAATTAGGTAACTCTGAAGTACGTACTATCACAGACCGTTTATTCTCATCTAACTATGAGTCTTTCTTATTAGAAAATCCTAAAGTTGCGAAAATTATTATTGAAAAAGGGATTTTAGCTTCTCGAGCAAGAAATGCTGCGAAACGTGCACGTGAAATGACACGTAAAAAATCAGGATTAGAAATTGCGAACTTACCTGGTAAATTAGCTGACTGTTCAAGTCGCGATCCAGAAAAATGTGAATTATTTATCGTGGAGGGTGACTCTGCTGGTGGATCAGCGAAGCAAGGGCGTTCAAGAATGTACCAAGCGATTTTACCAATTCGTGGTAAAATTCTTAACGTTGAAAAAGCGTCAATGGATCGTATCTTGGGTAACGAAGAAATCCGTTCACTATTCACTGCAATGGGAACAGGCTTTGGTGCCGAATTTGATGTGTCCAAAGCCCGTTATCATAAATTAATTCTGATGACCGATGCGGATGTCGATGGGGCACATATTCGTACGCTATTATTAACTTTAATTTACCGTTATATGCGTCCATTATTAGATGCGGGCTATATATACATTGCTCAACCCCCTCTATATCAAATTAAACAAGGTAAAAAAGAATTATACCTTGATACGGACGAACAATTACGTAAATGGCAAGCTGAAAATCAAGATGCCCGTTACTCTCTACAACGTTATAAAGGTCTTGGAGAAATGGATTACGAGCAACTATGGGATACAACAATGAATCCAGAAAATCGTCACCTACTACGTGTAACGATTGACGACGCCCAGATTGCAAACGATGTTATGGAAATGCTTATGGGAGACGATGTCCCTCCACGTCGTGAATTTATTGAAGAAAATGCCGTTTATGTCCAAAACTTAGATACTTAGTATCTAGTATGTATCTAAGTCTCATAAACAGAAAGGAATAAAAATATGAGTGAAATTTTCGGAGATAATCACCGAGAAATTGAATCGATTAACCTTCCAGATGAAATGCGAACGTCATTCCTTGACTATGCCATGAGTGTTATTGTCTCACGTGCCTTACCAGATGTTCGTGATGGGTTAAAGCCTGTACAACGTCGTATTTTATATGGGATGAATGAATTAGGTGTCACACCTGATAAAGCACATAAGAAATCTGCACGTATTGTAGGAGATGTAATGGGGAAATATCACCCCCATGGAGATTCAGCGATTTATGAAGCGATGGTTCGTATGGCGCAACCTTTCAGTTACCGCCAATTACTTGTTGATGGGCACGGTAACTTCGGTTCTGTCGATGGTGACGGGGCAGCTGCCATGCGTTATACAGAAGCACGTATGTCTAAGATTGCTTTAGAAATGCTTCGAGATATTAATAAAGATACGGTTGATTACCAAGATAACTATTCTCAAGAAGAGAAAGAACCAGTTGTTTTACCAGCTCGCTTCCCTAACCTATTGGTTAATGGAGCTTCTGGTATTGCTGTTGGGATGGCAACGAATATTCCGCCACATAATCTAGGTGAAGTGATTGATGCTGTTATTGCCCTAATGCATAATCCGGATATTACCGTTGAGGAAATTATGGATCATATTCCTGGTCCAGATTTTCCAACCGGCGGTATTGTAATGGGGAAATCAGGTATACGTAAAGCTTATAAAACCGGAAAAGGTAAAATCATCATCCGCTCAAAAGTGGATATTGAACCGATTGGTAAAGACCGTGAACGTATTATCGTTTCAGAATTACCATATGGTGTAAATAAAGCTAATTTAGTAAAGCGAATCGCAGAACTAGCTCGTGATAAACGAATTGAAGGAATTACTTACGCTAACGATGAGTCTGCCCGTGAGGGTACACGTGTTGTTATTGAAGTGAGACGTGATGTATCTGCAAGTGTTGTATTAAATAATTTATTTAAATTCACACCAATGCAAGTTTCATTCGGATTTAACATGCTAGCAATTGATGGTGGTGTTCCAAAAGTACTAGGTATTAAAGATATTCTAGAAAAATACTTAGTGCATCAAGTTGAAGTAATTCGTCGAAGAACTGAATTTGAGAAACGTAAAGCTGAAAATCGTGATCATATCCTACAAGGATTACTTATCGCATTAGATCATATCGATGAAATTATTGCTATCATTCGCTCTTCACGTGATGGGGAAACGGCTAAAAAGCAATTAATCGAAAATTACGGCCTTACAGACGTTCAATCTCAGGCGATACTAGATATGCGTTTAGTACGTTTAACTGGCTTAGAACGTGAAAAAATTGAGAAAGAACATAATGATTTACTTGCATTGATTGCTCGACTAACAGAAATCTTAAATAGTAAAGAGCGTATGTTTGAAATTATTGAAGATGAATTAACTGATGTTAAAACACGTTTTGGTGATGAACGCCGTACGGAATTACAAATTGGGGAATTAACGAGTATCGACGACGAAGATTTAATCGATGAAGAAGATGTTTTAATCGCTTTAACAGCAAATGGTTACGTTAAGCGTATGACTCAAGATGAATTCCAAGTTCAAAATCGTGGAGGACGTGGAGTGAAGGGAATGGGCTTAGGTGATGATGATGAAATTCAAACACTTGTCTCAGCTTCAACACACGATACATTATTATTCTTCACTAACCTTGGACGTGTATTCAGCCAGAAAGGCTATGATATACCAGAATACGGTCGCCAAGCTAAAGGGTTACCTATCGTTAACTTAATTAGTTTAGGTACAGGTGAAGTTGTGAAGCAAATTATATCAGTGAATAAGAGTACAGAAGAATCAGGTAAGTCTGATAATTTCTTATTCTTTGTTACACGAAGTGGAACAGCGAAACGTACTGAAGCGTCTGATTACTATAATATTCGTCAAAATGGTTTAATTGCGATTAACCTAAAAGAAGGCGATGAATTAGTAAATGTTATGGAAACGACTGGTGAACACAACATTATTATCGGTACACACAATGGTAATGCGATGACATTCAACGAGGATGACGTTCGTGTAATGGGCCGTACAGCAACAGGTGTGCGTGGTATTAAACTACGTGAAGGTGACTTTGTTGTTGGTTCTGATGTGTTAACAGATGAACATGAAGTATTAGTTGTAACTGAAAAAGGATACGGTAAACGTACACCGGCTTCAGAATATACACCTAAAAACCGTGGGGGCCTTGGAGTGAAGACATCGAATATCTCTGAAAAGAGTGGTAAATTATCAGGTATCGTTACTGTAACAGGTGACGAAGACTTAATGATTATGACCGACCAAGGTGTCATTATTCGATCACACGTGGCTAGTATCTCGAAAACATCTCGTGCAACGCTGGGTGTTCGTATGATTCGATTGGATGAGAATGCAGTTGTTAGTTCAATTGCAACGATTCCGGCCGCCGATGAGTCAGAAACAGAAACAGAAGAAATCCTAGAACATATTGATGATGTCAAAGTTGATAGAGAATCAGTGACGTCTGAAGATGTTGAATTAAATGAAGAATTATCAGAACGTATTTCAGAAGCAGTTGAGGAAGATGAAACTTTCGAAGCTGACGAAGATAACGAGTAATAAATTACTAAAAAGCGACCAGAGTTCATTTAAAATGACTCTAGTCGCTTTTTTTTTTGCGTATTTATAAAAAATAGAATTAATGGATGGAGAAAGGCAAGTGAAGACCTGTAAGGCCTTGTATCAGGACGACAGGGCACGCTTTAAACCATAGGAAAGAACAACGACGTACGGTTTAAGTAGTGGTTTAAGCATATTATTAATTTCTTAACGAATAAAAAACTATTAACATGATACATTTGAAAGAAAAATCACCCTCATCAACTCATGTAATAAGTGTTGATAATGGTGATTCATGTAATTAATTATTTGAAGGTTTTAAGTGTCGAACACGTACAACGCCTTCGATATTTTCAAGTGCAACTTTATCTTCAGCTTCTATATCATCATCTAAATCAATCATAGTACAAGCCCAACCATCGCGAGGCTTATTCGTTAAACGATTAATATTCAAATTATGTTGAGATAGAACATTTGTAATTTGACCGATCATATTAGGGATATTACGATGTAAAATCGTAATACGACAGACAGTCTGGATTGGTCCAAAATTGATTGTGGGGAAATTCACAGAGTGATGAATATTACCATTTTTTAAATAATCCATGACTTGATCAACGACCATATTTGCGGCATTAGCCTCACTTTCAGGTGTTGATGCACCAAGGTGAGGGATATTGATTGTATTTTTCATACTTAATGTTTTTTCATCTGGGAAATCGACCACATATTTACCAATACTCCCGTTGTTAATCGCATCTTCTAAAGCATTAAGGTCTACTAATCCGCCACGTGCACAGTTAATAATAATTTGACCTTTTTTTGATTCAGCTAATAATTCGGCATTAAGATAATTTTTTGTACTTTCATTATATGGGATATGTAATGTGATATAATCACTATTTTGCATTATATAATGTATATCGTATTGCGTCTTTGTTGATGGGTTCAAGCCAAGTGCGTGCTGGACAGATAAGTATGGATCGTAACCAAATACTTCCATTCCTAAATCTAGGCACATATTGGCAACAAGGACGCCAATTGCACCTAAACCAATAATACCAATTTTCTTACCAGCTAATTCGGGACCAACAAATTGTTTTTTACCCGCTTCTACTTTGGAGTTAATATTTGTTTCTCCAACAAGCGTTTGTGTCCAGTCTAATGCTGCTTCAATATTACGAGAAGACATAATTAAAGCCGATAAAACCAACTCTTTTACACCATTTGCATTTGCTCCAGGTGAATTTGCTACGACGATGCCTCGCTCTGTTAGCGCATCGATAGGTATATTATTTACACCAGAACCAGCTCTACCAACAAATTTTAAGTCTTCTGGTAATTCCATATCATGCATATCTGCACTTCTTACGATAACAGCATCTGCCTCTGAATCACTGTGATTCAAAGTAAATTCGTGCGTTAATTTTCTTAGTGCATTGGCATCGATATTGTTTAATGTTTTGATTTTAAATCTTTTTTCAGTGTAGCTCATTGTGCACCTCACTTATATTTATTTTCGAAGTCTTTCATAAATTTAATTAACGCGTCAACACCTTCAATTGGCATTGCATTATAAATACTTGCACGCATTCCACCGACTGAACGGTGTCCTTTTAAATTAATTAAATCACGTTCTTGAGATTCCTTTGCGAATACTTTATCTAACTCTTCTGAATGTGTTCTGAAAGTGACATTCATGATTGAACGATCTTCTTTTCTAGCTGTTCCAGTGTAAAACTCACTTTGATCAATGTAGTCATATAATTTAGTCGCTTTTTCTTTATTGATTGCTTCTATTGCTTTCACTCCACCTTGATCTAATAACCATTCATATACAAGGCCAGCAACATAGATAGCAAAGGTTGGAGGTGTATTGTACATAGAATCTTTATCAGATTGAGTAGCATAATTGAGCATCGTAGGTGTAGCAGCTTGTGCATTACCCATAAGATCTTTACGAATAATAACGACGGTTAACCCAGCAGGCCCCATGTTTTTTTGAGCTCCGGCATAAATTAATCCAAATTTACTTATATCATATTCTTCAGATAGAATATTTGAAGACATATCTGCGACTAAGGGAATGTCACCAAAATCTGGTAAAGAATCGGGTTTAAAACGTGTTCCAAAAATTGTATTATTTAAACATAGATGAACATAGTCAGCATCTGGGCGAACATGTATATCATCATTATTAGGAATATAAGTAAAGTCATCTTCCTCAGTACTGACTGCGATGTTAATATCACCGTAATTCAAGGCTTCTTTATATGCTTTTTTAGCGAAACTACCTGTTAAGATATAATCAGCTTTGCCAGATTTATTTAACAAATTCAGTGGAACACTCGAAAATTGAGTCGAAGCTCCTCCTTGTAAGAATAAAATTTCATAATTGTCAGGAATATTCATTAATGTGCGTAATGAATGTTTAGCATTAGCATGAATTTCCATGTAGGATGGAGATCTATGACTCATCTCCATCACGGATAAGCCTTGCCCCTGGTAATTTGTAATGTTTCTACCCACATCTTCTAAAACTGAAACTGGAAGTGTCGATGGTCCTGCAGAGAAATTATAAATGCGATTCATTTCAAACGCTCCTTTTTAATAAATGATATGGTCATTATATCAGAAAAACAATGAAACTTACAGAATTATTAAAATAAGATGAAAAATGAAGATTATATCTCATTAAAAAAACTTTCGAAAAAACCTTGTGTTCTAACAATGTTAATTGTATAATTCATAGATGTGAGTATTTAACGATACTCTCCTTGCTCTAATTTATTTTTAGAGCCATCAGACCAAAAGGAGGTGCAAGCCAAATGAGCCAAACAACAAAATACGAAATTTTATATATTATCCGTCCTGACTTAAACGAAGACGAGAAAAAAGAATTAGTAGAGCGTTTCGATGGTATCTTAACAACTAACGGAACTGAAATTGTTGAGTCAAAAGACTGGGCAAAACGTCGCTTAGCATATGAGATTAATGATTATAAAGAAGGAATTTATCATTTAATCACAGCTGAAGCTTCAGATGCTACAGGAATCAACGAATTCGACCGTCTAGCTTTAATCAACCGTGGAATCTTACGTCATATGATTACTAAAGTAGATGCTTAATTTGTTTCACGTGAAACACTTTGAAGGAGGATGTAATTGTGAACACAGTTCAATTAGTGGGACGTTTGACACGAGAAGTTGACTTGAAGTTTACTTCGTCAGGTATTGCAGTAGGTACTTTTACAATTGCCGTTAATCGCAATTTTACTAATCAACAAGGTGAACGTGAAGCTGATTTTATTAGTTGCGTAATCTGGCGTAAATCAGCTGAAAACTTTGCTAACTTTACACGTAAAGGATCTCAAGTTGGAGTCGAAGGTCGTCTTCAAACACGTAATTACGAGAATCAACAAGGTCAACGTGTATATGTTACTGAAGTAGTTGTAGAGCAGTTCCATTTATTGGAGCCACGTTCAGTTACTGAACAAAGACCTGCTGATACAAATACTGATAGCAACAATAGTAGTAGTTATGGTGGAGGACAAAGTTATAACAATAGTAATAACTCTCAAGGCCAAAATAACAACTACAGTAATAATCAACCGTCTTATCAAAATAACAATTCAAATAACAATAGTGGAGGATTTGGTAATTCACCATTTAACATGGAAGATGGCACGCCAGTTGACATCTCTGAAGATGATTTACCATTCTAATCATTCAATATTCGTTTAAATATAAAGGAGGATAACACCTATGGGACAACGTCGTGGTGGAAGACGCAGAAAAAAAGTATGTTTCTTCTGTGCAAATCATATTGATCACCCTGATTATAAAGACGTGGATTTAGTTAGCCGTTTCGTATCTGAAAAAGGTAAAATTTTACCTCGTCGAGTAACAGGTACTTGTGCTAAACATCAACGTACTTTAACAGCAACTGTTAAACGTACTCGTATTATGGCACTAATTCCATTTACAATTAAAGACTAATTTATATTAGTTGAAAAGAGTAGAACCTTGTGTTCTACTCTTTTTTTTTATTTTGATGAGGTAATTAGTCTTAATGGAATCAATGTATTTAAGCAAATCTATGTGTTTGAGACGAAATTTGACTTTTATCCCCAGGATTTGAGTTATTATAAGATATACATAATGTTTCACATGAAACATTAAAGAAAGTATGTCTAAATATGGGTTGGGACTTTGAAAAATAGCATTCAAGGTCTAATTATGTTAAAATGCTTAGTATATAATTAATTGAATGAGGTGAAATATGTTTGATAAAGAAAGAATTAAAGCATTCTTTGAACAATTTCATTCATTAGATATTAGTTGGCAAATTTATAGTTTAGTAATTTTATATACGATTATTATGCTTGCTGCGTTAATATTGCGTTGGGAAATTGGTTTAATGCTCTTCCTATTATTAATTGCAGTAGTCATATTTTTTGTGTTTAACTATGAAAACTTTATACGCAATCTAAGTACAATGGCAAGTCGCCTTTCTCAATCAGTACGAGGCGCACAAGAAGATGCCATGTATCGATCTCCTATAGGGATTCTACTTTATGGTGATGATGCTAATCATCGCATTAAGTGGGTTAATCCATCTATGCAACATATCTTTGGTGCTCAGGAGTTACTTGGCGAACCACTAATATCTATAAATAATGAGTTTAAAAAAATGGTATCTATTGAATCAGATAAACACTGGCATACTGTCCCTTTTATAGACCGATATTATCGAGTATTGCATCAAGTAGATGTGAAAGCATTGTATATGATTGATGTAACAGATGAAGTGTTAATTCGAGAACAGAAAAAATTTGATCAAGTAGTTTTTGGTTATCTGTTTCTAGATGACTATAACGAGATAGTAGAAACACTCGATGATCAACAAGCTACCAATTTTGACTCTATTATTTTGAATGATATCAATGAATGGGCGGATTCTTATGGGATTTATACTAAAAGAATTAATTAAGAAAAGTTTATACTACTTTTAAATCAATATGTTCTCGATAAACTTGAGAATGATAAATTTAAGTTTTTTGATGAGATGCGTGAACGTAATTCATTAAGAAATATGCCATTATCAATTAGTATTGGGGTGTCTTACCCGGATTCTCCTAGTTACCGAATTGATGAGCTATCGGATCAAGCACAGCTTAACTTAGATTTAGCACTTGGACGCGGTGGAGACCAAATAGTTGTGAGATCACAAGCTGGCAAAGCAAGATTTTATGGTGGTAAGACAAACCCAACAGAGAAGCGTACAAACATAAAATCTAGGCTTGTATTCCAAGCTTTACGTACGTCAATCCAACAAGCAGAACAGATACTTATATCAGGCCATAAGACCCCGGATATGGACTCTATGGGCTCGGCAATTGGTATATATAAGATTGTAAAATCATTTGGAATACCTGCGCGTATCATTATTAATGAAGATGAGTTTAATCAAGATATACGGCAATTATTAGCTTTAGATCAAGCACGATTCTTGTGGGATGAAGATATCTTCATTAATAAAGAAGAAGTTGAAAAGTATATGACTGATGAAACATTAGTCATATTAGTCGACCATCATCGCCCATCATTAAGTGAGGCAGAAGGTTTGATGAATGGACATGATGTTGTTATTATTGACCATCATCGTCGTGGTGAAGAGTTCCCAAATCAAACTGTATTAACCTATATAGAACCTTACGCATCGTCAACTTCAGAATTGATTACGGAATTCTTTATTAATATGCGTAATACTAATGAAGCATTGAACAAGTTCGAGGCAACAGCCTTACTCGCAGGGGTTATCGTTGATACGAATAACTTCTCATCACGAACTGGTTCTAGAACCTTTGATGTTGCTAGTTATTTGAAGTCACGTGGAGCTGACCGTGTTCAAATCCAACGACTTCTTAAAGAGGATCTATCAAACTTAATCGAACGTAATAAACTTATAGAACATACGAAATTTGTTAAAGAAGGCTACGCTGTAATTATCGGGCCAGACGAAGAAATATTTGATAATATTACAGCCTCACAAACGGCTGATGTCTTGTTGGATGTTAAAGGCGTAGAAGCATCCTTTGTAATTTACCGTAGAAGTGATTCTGTTGTAGGTATAAGCGCACGGAGTCTGGGTAATATTAATGTACAAACTATAATGGAACGATTAGATGGTGGAGGTCATTTATCTAATGCTGCTACGCAGATTAATGATAAAACGACAGAAGAAGTCTACGTTCAATTATCAGAAGAAATAAATAAGGAATAAGGAGGACTTTACATGAAAGTAATTTTATTAAAAGATGTGAAGAAACAAGGTAAAAAAGGCGAGGTTGTTGAAGTATCGGATGGTTATGGACGTAATTATTTAATTAAAAACAACTTAGCCAAAATGGCAGATGGTGCTGCTTTAAATCAATTACAGTCTAAAAAAGAAGCTGAAGCAAGAGTAGCTAAAGAAGAATTAACTGAATCAAAGCTAGTCAAAGAAGCAATTGAGAAAGAAGATACAGTTGTAACTATTTCAGCTAAGACCGGTGAAGATGGGCGTTTATTCGGAACGATTCCATCAAAACAAATTGCAGAAGAACTTGAAAAACAATATGGAATTAAAGTAGATCGCCGTAAAATCCAATTAAGTGAAAACTTAAGTTCATTGGGTAGCTATAACGTCACAGTAAAATTACATACAAAAGTTTCTGCTGACATTAAAGTACATGTGGTCGGCCAATAGTTTCATATGAAACTATTTAAATAATATAAAAGTGTATTCATTTGCTATCAATTCAAATGAATACACTTTTTTTTGTCTAATAATGAACATGTTGATAACTAAGTTATAACTTTATGGTAATAGGTGTTCGCAAAAAAAAGTTTTGCACATGTTGATAACTATGAAAAAGAGGAATAATTTGTTATGATTTATATACTTGTAATTAAGAGTGAATCTAGTAAAATGTAAAGGATGTAGAAAGAAGGTGAACCGTTGGAAAATAAACCAATAGACAAACAATTACCATATAATATAGAAGCTGAACAATCTGTACTTGGGGCATTATTAATTAGTCCTGTAAAAGTAGGAACGGTTCAATCTATAATTGAGGAAGAGGATTTTTATTTACGAAAGCATCGCATCATATTTAATGCGATGGCAAATATATTTGATTCCCCTGAATATGAACTTGATCCAGTAACTTTAATAGATAGATTAACTAGTTACGGAGAAATTGAAAATGTAGGTGGACACGATTATATTATCGAATTAACTCAGACTGCGCCAACGGCGGCCAACGTTGACCACTACGCGAAGATAGTGAAAGATAAAGCAATATTACGTAGTTTAATCTCAGCAAGTAGTCAAATAAGCCAAACTGCTTATGAAGAAGGTGATGAGATTGCGAATATTATTGAGAAAAGCGAAAAACTTATTCTATCAATCGGTGAAGGTAAGAGTAACAATGGACCGGTATCAATTCGATCATTAATATCTGACGCATTTGAGAATATTGTAAGATTATCGGAGGAAAAAAGAGATGTTGTTGGATTGCCAACTGGTTATATAGATTTAGATAAATTAACAAGTGGTTTCCAACCCGATCAATTAATTATTTTAGCTGCGCGTCCATCCGTAGGGAAGACAGCATTCGCTTTAAATATAGCTCAAAATGTAGCAACTAAATCTAAAATACCTGTTGTCATCTACTCTCTAGAGATGGGTGCACTTGACTTGGTAAACCGTATTATCTGTGCTGAAGGAAATATCCATGCATCAAACTTACGTACGGGTCAATTAACTGATGATGAATGGAATAGTTTTACTGTTGCGACAAATACATTAAAAGATGCTCCAATTTTTATTGATGATACAGCAGGTATTAAAGTATCTGAAATCCGTGCAAAAAGCAGGCGGTTGAAACAAGAGAATCCAGATTTGGGATTAATTGTAATAGACTATTTACAGTTAATTGAAGGGTCCGGTGGTGGGGAAAGCCGTCAGCAAGAAGTATCGGAAATTTCTCGTCAATTGAAGAAGTTAGCAAAAGAATTAGGCGTTCCTGTTATTGCCTTGTCACAATTATCACGTGGTGTTGAACACCGTCAAAATAAACGACCAATGCTAAGTGATATTCGTGAGTCTGGATCGATTGAGCAAGATGCGGACATCGTTGCATTCTTATACCGTGAAGATTATCACCAACAAGAAGGCGATGAAGAAGTAGTTCAGGATGATGATTTACCGGACAATACAGTTGAAGTAATCTTAGCTAAAAACCGTGCAGGTGCGAGGGATACCGTGCGATTGTTATTCAAAAAAGAATATAATAAATTTTCAAGTTTATCATTCGTACCTGAACCTCCAATGATGTAATCTTGAATAGTAGAACTCTTTCCGTTAATGAAAAGAGTTCTTTTTCATGTATATATATATTTATATAAGTATTTAAACTATCTAAAATCTATGTAAATCACCGGTTAAACTGTTTAACCACCCCGGGATGTTCCACGTGAAACATTAACGGAACGTATGTTCTGTGGATATTACTTTCTCTTTAAGTTATTTTGTATTAAACTTATATTACATTACAAGAGGAGGTAACAATATGAGGACCAATAAAAAAAATCATCAAAAATTGATAAGTAATACATTGCTCAAATTATTTACTGTCATTTCTTTTATAGCTATTACATTGGTTTTGTCTACAAATGTATTCGCTTCGACGGAATTTATCGAAACAATAGACTATACTCAAGCTGACCGCACCCAAGAGGTTGAAGCTGAGATTCTTGATGCACCTATACTAGACACAATCGATACAGAATCGACAATCTACCCTCATAGTGAATATACTTTGATTGATGGTGAATTGCCAAGTGACCAAGTTTCTATAAATAAAGATACTCTATTTAGCTCTGAGGAATTATTACCATTTGCTCAAACAGATGAAATTTATAATTTTGCTCATTTTAATGCATATAAAGATTCATTCCGAGATATAGCGACTTACGTGTCATATTATATTTATTACTCAAGTGCAATCGAAGATCATTATTTAGTGGCACCAATGAATATTATTGATGAAGTAGTGGATTTATATCAGTATAGTGATTTAATCGCGATGCAAAGACTCGATATTAATCACAAGCTTAGACAGATTTATTATAATGAATATTCAGAGGATTTAGTTGAACGATATGAGTTAAAGCAAATTATTCCTACATCAGTTTATGCGGATGCTAAAGCCTCAATATTACGTGCTGAAGAATTATATAGCCAAGTAGATTCTTCTAGTGAAGATTACGAATTGGCAACTGACACGATTGAAATGGCTCGTGAAGAATTTAGTATATTAACAAATAAGTATAATAATGGTCATATGGAGAAGCCGATTATTCATTACTACATATCTGAAGAATTAGAGGATGACGAAGTATTACAGGATAACATAACTGCTATAGAAGAAGTAGTTGAAACGTTGCCGAGTGAATTAAAAAGACGTTTATCAAATATTTATTTGTTATCTGAATACGAGATGCCTCCTTCTGAGACACCAGGTTTTACTTTACATGGTTTTGCTAAAGATGATGGAACTGTGTATTTTGTCGGTGACCAGCCTATCTATAAAAATCTAATTTACCATGAATTTGGTCATACATTAGATTTTGCGAGTTATGCATTATTAAATTGGGATGAAGAAACTGAGGATTCTTGGTCGACACAAGATGAATGGCAGGCAATTTATGAAAGTGAATGGGCAGATGAAGAGTCTTATTATAACTCTACAATCGAATCATTTGCTGAAGGATTTGGAGTATATTCACTCAAGTATTTCTTAGATGAAGATCCTGATTTAACAGCTTACCCAGATAGTTCGCTTGAGAATCGACCAGAGACAGTCGCTTACTTTGAAGAGTTATTCGAAACATTGAATTACTAATATTTAGATATAAGAAAAAGCCCCGAATACTAAATTTCGAGGCTTTTTTGATTGGAAAGTATTAATGTTTACTACGACGTCCTGATACTAGTAAGTATATACCTCCACCTACTAAGGCTACAGCTGCTAAAATAATAATCCAAAGTGTACTACTTTCACCAGTATTTGGTAAGTTTTCTTCGTTCTCTTCCACTGATGAACTGATTGAGACATCAACACTTGATGCTGATTGTTCAGTATCTTCACTAGATTCACCGGGAGTTTCTGAATCACCACCGCTGATTACTTCAGGGTATCTTTCAGCTAAGTAATTTGTTACATCAACATAGTTTACTTCACCTGTTTCATTGGGTTGAACAGCCCATAGAATATCTTCAAATTGCATTTGATCAATTTGTTCTTGAGTGATTGATGTATTTTGAACGATATTTTGTTTAGCCTCAGTAACTAAATCATTAAACATGTTTGGATACATCGTAACTAATTGTTCGAAAATGTAGTTAGGTACTTCTTCACCAGCATTCTTAGCTGCGTTATACCATTCAGCATAAGTACGGTCTTCAAATTCATTTAAGATACCTTCTGTAGCAGGTGTTTGATTAATTACTGCTTCACGAACTGGAGCAATAGCACTTGTTAATTGTTCGCCACTGAAATTATCATAACCTGCAATAACAAGTTCATCGCGTAAAGCATTTAATTCTTCTGAAGAAGTACTTTCTGTTGAAAGACCTAATCTATCCATTAAGTTAGTTAAATGCTCATCACTAAATTGATTTAATTGTTCGATTGTTAAATCAGTTTGACTAACTAATTCTTCACGATAGGTGTCTAATTCACTGATTGGTTCTGATTCATCAGACTCCGAAGACTCTTCATCTGACGACTCTTCGCTTGAAGAACTGTCAGATGGGGTATCTCCATCAACTGTAATATCAAAATTTTCTTGCATTGCGACAGCTAAAGCTTCTATATCTTCCTCCATATTGTTTTCTTGGAAGACAGAGAACTCTTGCCATAACAATTCAGCATCGGGTACAGATAATAATTGATCTTCATTTAAATTAAAGTCTGCTACTAAAGTATCTCTAAAGCGAGTTGCTTCTGGGCCGAATACTTCTGGGTTATCATATACTGCTGTATTATACGCCCAACCAATATCAGCACCAAGATGATTTCCTTCACCAACCATACGTACTAGGTAAGTATCATCAAGCTGGTCTAATTGTTCTTGAGTTGCTGGAGTTGATTCTATAAAAGCATTACGGATATCACTTGCTACCGAACTTACTTGTTCAGCTGTAAAGACATCTGGATTTAATTGGATAATTTGGTCACGAATGATATCCATCGTATCTTGTGAATATTCACCGTTTTGAGCACCTATTTTGATTGGCTCTATTTCTTCTTCAGTGAACTGACTTAGTTGCTCTTCTGTAATGTCAGTATATTCAGAAATTGCGGCTGTAAATTCATCTTCAGGAGCGGGTGTCTGACCGTTACCATCATCTCCGCCATCTTCTCTCTCATCACGTCTTAGGATATAAGCCTCACGTGCTTGCGTGATTTGTGGCAAGATTGTCTCTACGGTCGCTTGAATATCATCGTTATTTTCTAACAAAGCACTATTATACCAACCTAAAATATCACTTGGTAATGCCGTGTTTAAATCTGAATAACTATATTGAGAATTGGCAATAATATTTTCTGCTGCGTCATTATACGCTTGAAGATTCTCGCCTGTGAGTAAGTTTAATTGAGCATAGTCAATTGCTAACTGATCATACATAGTTTTCCATACATCATTGACTGTGTCCGTCTCTGCTTGAGTCGTCGCAGTATCATATAGGTCAATTAGATATTGATCATCTACTTCTAATAATTGTTCTAAGTTAACAGGTTGAACGCCCGCCAGATTGTTTTTAATCTCTGCGAGTAATTGTGTGTTTACCTCTGTTGACGTTGTTTCTTCTTGGGCATGAACGATATTACTTTCTGATAGTAACGAATCACTTCCAATTGTTGTTCCTGCACCTATTGCTAAAGCACATGTAGATACTAATAATAATTTTTTCAATCTCATGTTGCGTCCTCCTCATCTGTTGATACCATCATACGCTTTAAATGTGAATTTTTAACGAAGGAAAAGTATAGAATTCACCATTTATTGTGTGAATAATGTATTAATATAATATGTATTTGAGTGTATAAAAAAAGAATCAGCGGGGTTAAATCCACTGATTCTTTAAATTTGGTATTAACCCCAAACGCTATCTAAAATCATTGTTTGTTCACGGTCAGGTCCAACTGATAATGTTGCAATTTTAACTCCAACTAATTCGCTAATACGACGTACATAATTACGTGCATTTTGCGGTAAGTCTTCTAAAGTTTTTGCACCAGTAATATCTTCTGTCCAACCAGGTAATTCTTCATAAACTGGTGTACAGTCAGCAAGAATCTTTAAACTAGCTGGATAGTATTCAATACGTTCGCCAGCTGATGTTTCGTAAGCAGTACAAATCTTAATTGTATCTAAACCAGTTAATACATCAATTGAGTTTAGTGATAGATTTGTAATACCAGATACACGACGAGAATGACGCATTACTACTGTATCGAACCAACCAACACGACGTGGACGTCCAGTTGTTGTTCCGTATTCTCTACCTACTTCACGGATTTGTTGTCCAACTTCATCGAATAATTCTGTTGGGAATGGGCCATCACCTACACGTGATGTATAGGCTTTACACACACCAACAACAGTATCAATCTTAGAAGGTCCAACTCCACTACCAATCGTTACTCCACCAGCAACTGGATTTGAAGAGGTAACGAATGGATAAGTACCTTGATCGATATCTAACATAACACCTTGAGCACCTTCGAATAAAACACGTTTCCCTTGATCAATCGCATCGTTTAAAATAACTGACGTATCAGTTACAAACTTAGCAATTTCTTGACCATAAGCATAGTATTCTTCAAAAATATCATCAAACGATAAGGGTGCATTATCATAAACACGCTCAAATAATACATTCTTTTCAGCTAAGTTAACTTCTAAACGCTCTTTAAAGATTTCTTTGTCTAATAGATCAGCGATACGGATACCTACACGAGCAGCTTTATCCATATATGCTGGTCCGATACCTTTGATCGTTGTTCCGATTTTGTTATCACCTTTGGAATCTTCTTGAAGTTGATCCATTAAGATATGATAAGGTAAGATAACGTGAGCACGAGAAGAAATACGTAAACTACTTGTATCGACACCTTCATCTGCTAAATATTTTAATTCTTTAACAAGTGATTTTGGATTTACGACAACACCGTTTCCGATAACACTAATCTTGCTACTATCAAAGATACCAGAAGGAATTAAATGTAACTTATACGTTTTTTCATCAAATTGAATCGTATGACCTGCATTGTCTCCACCTTGATAACGTGCAATTACCTCAGCATTATTACTTAGAAAGTCGGTAATTTTACCCTTACCTTCGTCTCCCCATTGTGTTCCTACAACTACTACTGATGTCATTGTTAGATCTCCTTTTTATATAATAATATTTCAATCATTGGTATAATATGGCTCTACGCGACTACTAACATATCGTACCCGCTAATTATACCTCATTATCTGCTCAACTTCTTTAGATATTTGTAATGATAAGCAAAAGATGAAAAAGCAACTGAGATTAATGATACCTATAAAGCTTGGGTAACGATGATTGAATAATATTCAGTCTTCAATAATGAAATTGATGACGTTATTATCTCAAAGGCTAATAATATCATATCCGCGAAGACAATAAAACTAACAAGATGATCAAATTTTATAGAGACAGCAGGATGATTTCGACTCGTTAAATACTGAGCAATCAATAAACATTGGTATACCTTGTATTAAACATGATAAAAATATAACTATTCACAAAGTAGTAAGCAAGTAATTTGAATTACAATAAATTATTTTATTTATCAAAGTAAATACAGCCCTTTACGAAAGAATATTCTGTAAAGGGCTGTTATTAGTTTGTGGAATTATTTTGAAAAAGACCAGTAGTTGACACCTTCTGATAGTAGTACTTCTTCATCAATGCCTTGAACACTATACATTTTTTTGGGATCATCATTGGGATCATTGACGTATACTTTACCATCCTTGTAACCACGAATGACAATAATGTGACCAACTTCTGTAAAGAAACCAGGTACAACAGATGCGATAACGAGTTCACCATTATTAACTGCTTCCATGGCACTGTAAAAATTATTACCGTAATTAAAGAAGTCATAGTTATAATCCACCGCAAAATCATGGAAAATTTGCCATGATGTTCCAGCATTATCTACCCAATATGTTTCTTCACTCCATTCGAGGATTTCTTTTGGGTTCACATCACGTTCTTCGTAAGCAGCATGTACCATGGCAAGTGATAATATCGCACAGCCATTTTCACCTAATTGTTGAGTGGTATTGCTACCGTATTTTTCTGTACGCCAGTTGGCATCTTTTTGAAGATATAACGGGACATCAATTTGATTGCCAGCTGCTGCTGGTGTATTTGCTGCAGGGTAATCAGGTAAGAAAAGATAACCAAGCTCTTCAACATCAAGGTCATTTGCATAGATGGCAGCTAATATCTCATCTTGTGCATTAACTAGGTCATCGCCAAATTCAGATTGCGTTAGTTCTGCAATGGTGTCTTCCATTGCTTTATCTTTAGGCGAGTAGGTACTTAATGTTTCGGTTAAAGTCGGTGGTGCTGTGACAACGGGTTCTTCTTTAATCGATTCAGGTTTTTCGGCAACAATAGGTTCTGCGTGTAGAGGTAACAACTCTTCTTGAGTGGCCTGTTGTTGGTAATCAGCAATAATTAGATTGTTATTCGCTGTTAATTTATTTAAAAGTATAATTAAACTTAAACAAATGGCAATAAAAATAAGTGAGCCAATTGTTGCTATAGGCGTATAGTTACGCGATTTCGGCATGTTGCTAACTCCTTTATATAAAAAAACTCATTTTAAGTATTCTATAAGAGGATACGCTAAGTTGGTAGATAATTCCATAGTAAATAGCATGTATTTGGATATAGTAATGAAAGTTTAATATTTTATTCATAAAATGTGATTCAATGACTGCCATAAGTGGGTCAAAAAATGTGTGTGACATTTTGTAACAATTGCTGTTATAATATGTTTGCGAGAGAGTTCTCATCATCGTATAATAATTTTCTAAGAGAGGAGAATGGTGATGGCAAGAAAGGAATTTCGTAAGTCACTGGCTGTTTTTCCGATAGGGACGGTAATGGAGTTGACCGAATTGACAGCACGTCAAATTCGTTACTACGAACAGCAAGGTTTAATTGAGCCCCAACGTAGTGAAACCAACCGTAGACTATACTCTTTGAATGATGTTGATCGTTTATTAGACATCATCGACCTGATGGATGAAGGCATGACAATTAAGGGTATTAAGAATCGTTATGGATTTAATGAGAAGATTTCTAAAAGTACTGTACCTTTAACTGACCAAGATGTGCGACGTATCTTAAGGGATGAACTAGATTTTCAATCCAGGTTTGAGTAACCTATTAAAAGAGAGGATTTTGAAGCAATGACAAAATGGACTAAAGACAGTATTATTGCTGATGCACACGAAAACAACGTACACTTTATACGTTTAATGTTTACCGATATTAGAGGGACAATTAAGAATGTTGAAATCCCTCGAACTCAATTAGAAAAAGCATTAGATAATAATATGACATTTGATGGCTCATCAATCGAAGGATTTGTACGTATTGAAGAGAGTGATATGTACTTAATTCCAGATTATGATTCTTGGATGATTTTTAACTGGGATGTACCATCAGATGGAGGACGTATTGCTTGTTTAATCTGTGATGTAGATACGACGAAACGTGAACCGTTCTTAGGTGATCCTCGTGGGAATTTAAGAAGAATACTGAGTAGAATGGAAGAGTTAGGCTTTTCATCATTCAATTTAGGACCAGAACCTGAGTTCTTTTTACTGAAATTAGATGAAGATGGTAAGCCAACAATGGACTTAAACGATGATGGTGGTTATTTTGATTTTGCACCAACTGATTTAGGAGAAAATTGTAGACGTGATATTGTACTTGAGTTAGAGCGTTTAGACTTTGAAATTGAAGCGAGTCATCATGAAGTAGCGCCAGGGCAACATGAGATTGATTGGAAGTATAATGATGCTATTCGAGCATGTGATAAAATTCAATTATTTAAATTGATTGTTAAAACAGTCGCACGTCGTCATAATTTACATGCGACTTTTATGCCTAAACCGATTTACGGTGAAAGTGGATCAGGTATGCACTTTAATGTATCGTTATTCGACAAAGAGGGTAAGAATGCATTCTATGATGAGTCAACTTATGACCAATTATCAATGAATGCATATTACTTCATTGGTGGATTGATTAAACATGCGAGTGCTTATACTGCTATTTGTAATCCACTAGTGAATTCATATAAGCGTTTAGTTGAAGGGTATGAAGCACCGGTATATATTGCATGGAGTGAAAGAAACCGCTCGCCGTTAATACGAATCCCTTCATCTCGTGGGAATTCAACACGTGTTGAATTAAGAAGTGTCGACCCTTCTGCTAATCCTTATTTAGCTTTAGCTGTTATCTTACAAGCTGGTTTGGATGGTATTGAGAATAAGATTGAACCACCACATCCAATTGATCGTAATATTTATATGATGACACCAGAGGAACGTATTGCTGAAGGCGTGTTGGATCTTCCTTCATCATTACGCGAAGCGATTGCTGAATTTGAAGCAAATCCAATGATGAAAGATGCTTTAGGCCCTCATATTTCTGAAAACTTTATTGCAGAGAAAACGATGGAATTCGAGTCATATAAGAAACAAGTTACCCAATGGGAACTAGATAAGTACTTAATGATGTATTAAAAAATTAAATTACTGGAGCGAGTTATTCTTCTTGATTGAATAGCTCGTTCCCTTTTTGTTTGTTGAAGCCGGTTGCACATCGAATTTGAATATGCTATGATTTCTGTACAACACAAGGGGTGCTTCGGCTGAGATGGGATTTACCTGAACTCTATGAACCTGAATGAGTTAAGACTCGCGTAGGGATGTGAATTAGTAAAGTCAATGTATATTGGCGCTGTTTTTCGTTTGTGCGCCTATACCTTTATAGATTTCATTCAACCTGCCTTGATTCATGCACTTTGTGTCGTGAATATGAGGGAGGTTTTTTATTATGTCAAATTGTAGTATCGCTTTACAAATCCTACCAATGGGTACGGATCAAGAAACAACGTTGAAGGTTGTTGATTCAGTGATTGCTTTTATAGCATCTAAGACAGATCAATATGAAGTAGCAGCGTTCGAGACAACGATTCAAGGTGACTATGATGAATTGATGCCTATCTTGAAGGAAGCAATTCAAATTGCTTCAAAATCACATCACAAAATTTTTACTAATGTAAAGATTAGTTATGATACGAAAGGGCCAGTGTTAACCATTGAAGATAAAACTACAAAACATCGTCACTAATTACGCCCCGTGGATTCTTGGCATAAGCATTGTAATCTTCTGGGAAGTTGCGGCAATATTAGGTTGGTTGCCAGAATTTATTATTCCTGCTCCAAGTGAAGTGATTATTGCTTTAGTAGAAGATAGAGAGAATTTATGGATAAACAGTCAAGTGACACTTATCCAAGCTTTTATTGGGTTAGCGATTGGGATTGTATTAGCCTTCTTTCTTGCGATTATTATGGATGTTATACCATGGTTGCACCGGGCATTGTATCCAATGCTTGTGATTACTCAGACAATACCTACGGTAGCTATTGCGCCAATTCTAGTTCTTTGGCTAGGATACGATATGACCCCAAAGATTGTGCTCGTAGTTCTTACTACTCTGTTTCCAATTATTATTAGTATTTTGAACGGCTTTGCTCAAGCGGATAATGATGCGATTCAATTGCTTCAGTTAATGGGGGCAAATCGTTGGCAAATCTTACGTCACGTTAAATTACCTTCAAGTATGACGTATTTTTTGAGTGGTCTAAGGGTAAGTGTTTCTTACGCTTTTGTGAGTTCAGTTGTGGCAGAGTGGTTGGGTGGTTTTGAAGGACTCGGGGTGTATATGATTCAAACCAAGCGTGCTTTTGCTTACGACAAGATGTTTGCAGTGATTGTGTTAATTTCACTATTAAGCTTGTTCTTTATGGGAGTTGTGTCCTTCGTTGAAAAATACTTAACACCGTGGCGCTTTAATCAAATGAAGAGAATTAGAGGAGAAGAGTAATATGACGAATTTTTTTAAGAAATTAATGGGTGCTTTAATAATTAGTATCTCATTACTGATGCCTACGAATGCATCGGCTCAAGATGGACAAATTGAATTTATTTTAGATTGGGTACCTAATACGAATCATACTGGTTTGTATGTTGCTTTAGAAAAAGGATACTTTGAGGAAGCGGGAGTGGATGTGACTATTCGCAGACCGCCAGAGGGAAGTACGACAGAATTGGTTGGTTTAGGTCAGGCTCAGTTTGGTATTAGTTTTCAAGATAGTTTAGCAACCCGTTTAGCCGGCGGGCTTCCTGTTACTGCTGTTGCAACAATTGTGGAACACAATACGAGTGGGATTATTGCTCGAGAAGACAGTCAAATCACAATGCCTGTTGAGATGGAAGGACATACTTATGGTACGTGGAATGATCCCATTGAACTTGGGATGTTAGAGCATATTATTACAAGTGAAGGCGGAGATTACTCACAAGTTGAGTTAGTACCTAATCAAGCCGATAATTCTATTGTTGGTTTAGCGAATTCAATGTTTGAATCAGCATGGGTGTACTACGCTTGGGACGGTATGATGGCAGAGAATCAAGGTGTTTCTACGAATTTCTTTTATTTTAGAGATTATGCAGAAGAGCTGGATTTCTACTCTCCAATTATTATAGCTAACAATGATTACTTAGCGAATAGCCCTGAAGAAGCTTCTAAAGTGGTTCAAGCCATCAAACATGGTTACCAATATGCCATTGAGAATCCAGAAGAAGCGACGGATATTTTACTGCAACATGCACCCGAATTAGAAGGACAACGTGAATTCGTCTTAGCTTCTCAAGAATGGATTAATGAACGATATACGAGTGATCCAACAAATTGGGGTCAAATTGAAGAAGAACGTTGGAATGCTTTCTATAAGTGGTTATATGAGAGTGAGTTAACTGAAGTTGATTTAACTCAAGAGAGTTACTTCACGAATGAATTTTTAGGAGAATAATATGTTATCTATTCAAGACGTTGGTTTTCATTACGGAAACCATCAAGTGTTAAACAATATCAATATACAGCTACAAAAGGGCGAGACTGTTGCAATACTGGGCCCGAGCGGAGTTGGAAAGACGACACTTTTTAACCTTATCGCAGGAATTAATGACGTTCAGAAAGGGCAGATACAACTTGATGGATCAAAAGAAATCAAAGGTCAAATCAGTTATATGCTTCAAAAAGACATGTTGTATCCTCATTACACAGTGATTGAAAACATTATGTTACCACGAATCATTCAAGGTGAAGATAAGCGTCACGCACGTGAGCATGCTTTGAAGTTATTAGATATCTTTCAGTTAAAAGAATGGGCTAACTATTATCCTCATGCTTTGAGTGGAGGGATGAGACAACGTGTCGCTTTTATGAGAACAGCAGCCTTTGGAAGACAATGGTTGCTTTTAGACGAAGCCTTCAGTGCATTAGATGCAATTACAAGACGTCAACTTCATCAGTGGTTTATTGATTACCGTGAAAAAATGGATTGGTCGTCATTGATTATTACGCATGATGTGGATGAGGCCTTAATTCTGTCTAATCGCGTCTATATTATAAAAGGACAACCAGGGGAAATGACCTTTGAACTACCCGTTGATTTTAATCTTTATGATGTAGAGAAAGTGATTTTTGAGCCAGATTTTATTGAAGCGAAACGCCAATTATTGCAAGAATTAAATGAATAAAAAAGTAGCCAGGTGATTAAGTTTAGTCGCCTGGCTACTCTTTATTTTACTTATCAAAATTTAAGACGTTTAAGCCAGTAGACTCTTCAACTGAACGTTCAACGCTCCCGTTAATAATATGAATAAATACTTCACCAGCTCCACCAATAATAGCCTCATCTAGGTCTCCACCAAAAGCAATCCCTTTATTATCGCCAAAAGTTGCATGAAAATGACCATAGTAAGCCCCATCCATTTGGGTGACATTACCTAACAATGCAGTCAATTCTAAAAACTCATTGAATTCATTGATTTTGTAATCACCTGAATCGATATCGAAGATTCCAATTTTAGCACTTTCCGTAGCGCCGATGCCACTGACTGTCGCTAAAGTAACTTGTTCTTTTTCACAGGCTAATTGAATAGACTCTTTGACTTTGTCGCCACGATCTAAACGTAATACGATTGTCTGGTCAAAACGACGGTAATCCATATTTATCACTCCTCTTATCATTAAGATAACCAAATAAATTGTTAATCACAATTGAAAGGCTGTAGTTTAAGTTATTTTGTATGGAGTTGAATGTGTAATTGATGAACAACTTCAGATAAGTCAGGATCAGGACCAGCAACATTGGCATCTCGAATCACCTCTTGGATAGATAGGTTATGTACGGGAGACGGTTTAACGTTTAATTCTTTTAACCAGCTTGATAATTGTTTTGAAGAACTTGCATAAACAATCCGTCCTAATCCAACCCAAGCATGGGCAGCAGCACACATTGGGCAATGCTCACCAGAAGTATATACTATGGCTTTCGCTCTTTCTTCAGGTGTCATATTATCAGCAGCCCAACGTGCGATTTCAAACTCTGGATGTTGTGTGTGATCTCCTCCAGAGACATGATTATGATCTTCGAATAGGATATCACCGGCTTCTGAAACTAGAATTGAACCGAATGGTTCATCTCCCTTATTCAAAGCAGTTTCAGCTAGCTCGACGCAAATTTTCAGAAACTCTTTATCTTTTATTGATAGCATAATTAATCACTCCTTCTTTAAACTGAGTATAACAGGTACGCCACTAGAATTCGTCTGAAATGAATCCATTAGAAACTTATCACAATGCCTATTCGTTTTTGCTTTGTGATTAATGTGTTAAAATAAATATAATATATACAGTTTGAATATAATGAGAAGTGGGGTAATGGAATGGATAACGTAAATGGTGTATTAATGCAATATTTCGAATGGTACTTACCTGATGATGGTAAGCATTGGCAACGCTTAAAAGAAGATGCAAAACATTTAGCTTCGATTGGTATTACATCAGTGTGGATGCCTCCGGCATTTAAAGCGACTGGAACGGGGGACGCTGGTTATGGTGTTTATGATATTTTTGACTTAGGTGAATTCGATCAACATGGTAGTGTTCGTACAAAGTATGGAACAAAGGATGAATACTTGGATGCAATTAATGCGTTGAAAGAGAACGGGATTAAGCCGATTGCAGATATTGTCTTGAATCATAAAGCAAATGGGGATAAAAAAGAAACATTCACAGTAATGAAGATGGATCCAGAAAATCGTCAAAAACCTATCTCAGAACCTTATGAGATTGAAGGTTATACTCACTTTAAGTTCCCAGGAAGAAATAAAAAATACAATGATTTTGAATGGCATTGGTATCATTTCTCAGGAATTGATTATGATGCGCGTAATGATGAGACAGGAATTTTCCAAATCCAGGGGGAGAATAAAGGCTGGGCAGATAATGAAGATGTTGATGGCGAAAAAGGGAATTTTGACTACTTAATGTTTTCTGATATCGATTTTGACCATCCCGAAGTCATTCAAAACGTGAAAGACTGGGCAGCATGGTTTATTGAAACAACAGGTATATCCGGATTCAGACTTGATGCAATTAAGCATATCGACCGAGAAGTCGTTGCGAATTTAGTATCTATCTTAACGGATACCCTAGGAGCAGAGAATTTCTATGTGTTCGGCGAGTATTGGGTAGCTGATTATGAGTCAAAAGCGGATTACTTAGAAGATATAGATTATGAGTTTGACTTAGTAGATGTTAAATTACATATGAATTTCTTTGATGCGAGTCAAAAAGGTGAATCTTATGATTTAAGTACAATATTTGATGGAACACTAATGAAGGAAAATCCATGGAGTGCTGTAACTTTCGTTGAAAATCATGATACTCAGCGTGGACAATCATTAGAATCCTTTGTCGAAGATTGGTTCAAGCCCCTTGCTTATGGAATTATACTCCTTAGTGAGCAAGGTTTACCGACGGTCTTCTATGGTGATTACTATGGGGTAGAAGGTGACTTTGGGCAAACGAGCTTCCAAGAAACTATTGATAAGCTACTCTATATCCGTCGTACATTTGCATATGGTGAGCAATATAGTTATTTTGATGACCAGCATGTTGTTGGTTGGACTCGTCAAGGTAATGAATCATTCCCAGATGGTTTAGCTACTGTTATTAGTAACAATAGTGGTGGGGAGAAACGTATGCAAGTATCAACCGCTCAACCTGGTGAGATATTTGTTGATTATTTAGGTCATCATGAGGGTGAAGTAACGATTGAAGAGGATGGCTGGGGAACTTTCCCGGTGAATGGTGGATCAATTTCTGTTTGGGCTCCGCGTGATATTGAAGAACATTTAAATAATTAAATTCAGAAAAATAAAAACAATCAAAAACTAGAACCTTGTAGGTTTGTTAGAGAAATTAGAGTATAATGTGTTTCAGTTATTCCTAACAGATGACAAGGTTTTGGTTTTTATTTTAGTAAGTTCATATATTGTTCAGTATACTGTGATAGATTATTGAAAGAATTTTCATAAAATAATCATAGAAAATCAAACGGTTAGTCTCCATTTAGTGCTTGAAATTTGATAGAATAGAATATAGGAAACTGATAGAAAGAGGATGACAATGACAGATATGAAATTACGAGGCTTTGAAGTAGTCGAAGCTTACCATGATAAAGATATTCAAATACCACAACGTTCGACAACTCACGCAGCGGGTTATGATATTGAATCAGCCGAGACAATTGTTATTCCAAGTATGGTGAAGCAATTACTCGGTTATTTTGCTGGCAAATTCCGTACAATGTTTAACATTGCTTTTGCTAACCAAACTGAATTAGAGGAAGAGTCTTCATTACTTAAATCAACATTAGTTCCAACGGGACTTAAATCATACATGCAAGAAGATGAGTACTTACAAATTGTAAACCGTTCAAGCAATCCTTTAAAACGATTCTTAAGCTTACCTAATAGTATTGGTATTATTGATCAAGATTATTATGATAACGAGAAGAATGAAGGACATATTTATGTTCAATTAATCAATTATGGTTTAACAGACTTCACAATTCAAAAGGGCGATCGAATTGCTCAAGGAATCTTCACAAAGTTTCTAAAAACTGATGGCGATGAAGGCGGATTAGTTCAACGTACTGGTGGGTTTGGATCTTCAGATACTGAATAGATTAAAGGAGGTCAATAGTGGCTAAAAAGAAAATAATGTTTGAATGTTTAGCCTGCGGCTACGAAACTCCTAAATGGCTAGGTAAATGTCCCAGTTGTGGGGCATGGAATCAGATGGAAGAAAAACCAGCTGAGATTGTTGCTACAGAAGGTAAGGATCAAATTAAAGTTCATACATCAAAGCAACGTCAAGAAGGTGGAGCGCTAAAGTTGCACCAGATTGAATATACTCAAGAAGACCGTATGAGTACGGATTTTCAAGAGTTTGACCGCGTACTTGGTGGAGGTGTTGTTGAAGGCTCACTTGTTTTAATCGGTGGAGATCCTGGTATTGGAAAATCTACCTTACTTCTACAAGTTGCGATGCAACTCGCTCAAAAGCAAAAAATCTTGTATGTTACAGGAGAGGAAAGCTTCTCACAAATTAAGATGCGAGCAGAACGATTAGAGTTAGACAATGATGATTTCTATCTGTTAGCTGATACTAACTTAGCGTTAATTGCACGTGAGATTGAGCGATTAGAACCAGACATGGTTGTGATTGACTCGATACAAACGATGTCTATTCCTGATCATACAGGTGTGGCAGGTTCTGTATCTCAAGTACGTGAAGCAACATCAATACTAATGCGTATCGCAAAATCGAACCAAATTGCTATTTTTATAGTTGGTCATGTAACCAAAGAAGGTAATATTGCTGGTCCGCGTATGTTAGAGCATATGGTGGATACGGTATTATACTTTGAAGGCGAGAAGCATAATCGTTTTAGAATACTTCGAGCTGTAAAAAATCGTTTTGGATCTACTAATGAACTGGGTGTTTTTGAGATGTTGGATGTGGGACTGAAAGAAGTTGGTAATCCATCTCAGTTATTCTTGGAAGAACGTATACCTGGTGCAACTGGCTCTACAGTTGTAGCGGCACTAGAAGGAACGCGAACGATTTTAGCTGAGGTCCAGTCACTGATGACACCTACTGTATATGGAACAGCCAAGCGAACAGCAAGTGGTATTGATTATCAACGTATCTCGCTTTTACTTGCTGTGATGGAAAAGCACTGCGGTTTACTTGTTCAAAACCAAGATGCTTTCTTTAAGATAACGGGTGGTATTAAGCTTGATGAGCCGGCAATTGATTTAGCGATTGCGATGAGTATTGCTTCAAGCTACTGGAATAAACCAACCCAAGTTGATGACTGTTATATTGGTGAGATTGGCCTAACAGGAGAAATCCGTCGTGTTAGTCAAATTAAAGAACGCTTGAAAGAAACAGCTAAACTTGGCTTCAAACGTGTATTTATTCCGATGAATAATTATCAAGATTTAAAGGATGTCTTTGATATTGAAATTATTCCTGTTAAAACTATTCAAGAAGCTGTTAGGAAAGTTTTTCCACGCTAATTAGCGTGGATTCAGCTTCATTTAAACGTTATGTTAAAAATAAATAGGAGGTGAAATAATGTATAAAAGAATCATTATATTCTTATCCATTATTATTGGATTAAGTTTTGGGGTATCCATTGGCCCGCATCTTTGGGCTAATTTAAACATACGATTAAGCTACTTAAGTAATCCTTATATTAACGCTATTATTTTCGGACTATTATTCATTTTACTAGGTACATTGATAGCCCCTCTAATAGAAAAAGCTGTTAAACGACTTATGGAAAAAATTAATCAATTGTCGATTTCAAATCTAGTTTTAGGTTTAATTGGTATTTTAATCGGTTTAATTCTAGGGTATTTAATCGCATTACCATTTGCATCTTTAAACATACCATTTGTTTCGCAAGTTTTACCGGTAGTATTATCAGTGACACTAGCGTTGGTAGGTTACAATACGGCAACAAGTCGAAAAGAAGAATGGCGTAATTTTATTGGACAATTTGGGAAGCCAACAGTCGAACAAGAAGAAGACTCTGATAATCAAGTGTTAGATCGTAAGGCAGATGAGACGTTTAGAAAGTATAAGTTACTTGATACTAGTGTAATTATTGATGGGCGAATTGCAGATATCGTTCATACGAATTTCTTAGAAGGAACGTTAGTGATACCTAACTTTGTTCTTCAAGAATTACAATATATTGCGGATTCTGCTGATTCACTAAAACGAGCTAAAGGTCGTCGTGGACTTGATATATTGAATGAATTGCAGAAAAACGATGTTGTACCGATTGAATATTACGAAGGTGACTTTGAAGATATTGATGAAGTAGATAGTAAACTAGTTCGTTTAGCTAAATTAATTGATGCGGCGATTGTGACGAATGATTTTAACTTGAATAAAGTTGCTGAATTCCAAGCCATTCCGATATTTAATATCAATGAATTAGCGAATGCAGTGAAGCCTGTATTGATCCCAGGAGAAGAGCTTGAGGTATTAGTTATTAAAGCTGGTACTGAACGGAAACAAGGGGTAGCCTACTTAGAAGATGGTACAATGATTGTCGTTGAAGAAGGACAACACTTTATGAATGACCGTATACCTGTTGTTGTAACAAGTACGATTCAAACAGCAGCTGGTCGTATGATTTTTGCAAAACCAACACATTCAAGTGGAAGAATTGAAAACAACTAAATTTAAATATAAAAGGAGATAGAATCGAATGAGTTCTAAAATTCGTGTAAGATATGCACCAAGCCCTACAGGGGAATTACATATTGGGAATGCGCGTACTGCGTTATTCAATTATTTATTTGCTCGCCACAATGGGGGAGAGTTTATAATTAGAACGGAAGATACGGATACTCGCCGTAACTTAGAATATGGAGAAGCTAGCCAATTAGATAACTTAAGTTGGTTAGGTATTGATTGGGATGAGTCACCGATGAATCCTGGAGAATATGGACCGTACCGTCAGTCTGAACGACTAGATATTTACCAACCACTCATTGACCAATTACTTGAAGAAGACAAAGCCTATAAATGCTATATGTCAGAAGAAGAATTGGAAGTTGAACGTGAAGCACAACGAGCACGAGGAGAGATGCCACATTATGGTGGACAACATGCTCACTTAACTCAAGAAGAACGCGAAGCGTTTGAAGCAGAAGGACGCGTTCCAGCAATACGCTTCCGTGTCCCAGCAAATCAAGTCTATGAATTTGAAGATATGGTTAAAGGGAAAGTAAGCTTTGAGTCGAAGAACATCTCAGGTGACTGGGTTATTCAAAAGAAAGATGGTATGCCAACGTATAACTTTGCTGTAGCCGTCGATGATCATTTTATGGAAATTTCACACGTTTTACGTGGAGATGATCATATTGCTAATACACCAAAACAAATGATGATTTATGATGCATTTGGTTGGAACTACCCAGAGTTTGGTCACATGACTTTAATTGTTAATAGTGAAACAAACAAAAAATTAAGTAAACGTGACGGTGGAATCTTACAATTCATCGAACAATATCGTCGTTTAGGTTACTTACCAGAAGCAATGTTTAACTTTATTACATTGTTAGGTTGGTCACCAAAAGGCGAAGATGAAATCTTCTCTAAAGAAGAATTTATTAATATTTTTGATGTTGATCGTTTATCAACGTCACCTGCTGCTTTTGATGCTAAGAAATTAGAGTGGATCAACAACACATATGTTAAAGCTGCAAGCTTAGACGAAATTGTTGATTTATCATTACCTCACTTGCAAGAAGCAGGATTAATTGATGGTGAGCCTGACAAGAAAGAAATTGAATGGGCTCGTAAATTAGTAAGCCTATACCACGATGAAATGTCATATGGAGCACAAATCGTTGACTTATCTAACTTATTCTTCAATGAAGACTTACATATTGATGATGCGTCTAAAGAAGAGTTAAGCCAAGATACAGCGACTGTTGTGATTGATGCGATGGCTGAGAAATTAGAAGGTTTATCAGACACTGAGTTTGTGTCAGAAAACATTAAACCATTAACGAAAGAAATTCAAAAAGAAACGGGTATTAAAGGCCGTAAATTATTTATGCCTATCCGTATTGCGGTAAGTGGACAAATGCATGGACCAGATTTACCAAGTGTTATTGAAGTTTTAGGTAAAGAAAAAGCATTAAACCATATCAAACAAGTTAAAGCTCAAATGAATTAATAAGATTTTTAAATGGGAGGCCCGATTTTTCGGGTCTTTTTTAATATAGAAATTTTGAATAATGAAAGTAGTTTATCTGCTTATTCCGTACGTCACTATTCGCTTCTAAGGTGATTTCATGTGCCATTAAGAAGGACGATTTACCGCATTAGAATTTGCACAAGCGGTAGCGAGTTACAGATTCAATATGTAATCTCCCTTACATAAATGCAGTATTATTTTTATAAGTAGCTGAAGGTGTTCCAGTGACAACAATAAATTTACTGCCGTCACGGAAATATTAAGAACACTCTTTCTAACGCAATTATGAGATAATAAAAAGAATTAACTTGACACATTCTTATTTAAGGTGTAAATTATAATCAAATATTAATCAAGACATCACGAATTAAACACAATGAAGAGAAGAGTACTTGTTAATGACTAGTAAAGAGAGCCCGGTAGGTGAGAAAGGGTCTAGTTAAAGATAAAGAAGATGAGCTCTAAGTGGTTAGATGGTTAACGCTATCTAGACGGGTGCAACCGTTATATTGCCGAATCTCAGATTCTAAATCAGAATCTGGCATTGTTGAGGCAATTGTTGTAAAGCAATTGTGAATTAGGGTGGTAACACGGATAATCCGTCCCTTTGCTTTTAAAAGCAGAGGGGCGGATTTTTTTTGTTACCCTAAGTTCTTTGATTAAATACTTTAAAATACTAGGAGGAATTAACATGACAACATTAACAAAACGCACACGTTCACCATTTCGCTATGATGTGGTAGGAAGTTACTTGAGACCAGCAGAACTAAAGGATGCAAGAGCACAGTTTTCAGATGGAGAAATTACGAAAGAAGATTTAAAGGCAGTTGAGGATAAAGTAATTTTAGAACTGATTCAAAAACAAGAAGCAGTCGGACTTAAAGCCGTTACAGATGGGGAGTTTCGTCGCAGTTGGTGGCATCTAGATTTCTTTTGGGGATTAAATGGTGTTGAGAAAGTTGAAGATGGTGGTTACCAATTCCATGGAGAGTATACTCGAGCAGAGACAGCACGTTTATCGGGGCCTATCTCAGGAGAGAATCATCCCTTTGTTGAAGAATTTAAGTTTGTTCGTGATCATGTATCTGAAGGAATTGAAGTTAAACAAACATTCCCAGCACCCGCACAATTTATTGCAGAATTGCACCGACCAGAAAACTTAGCTTCAACCCGTGAATTTTACCCAACGAATGATGCTTTAGTTGAGGCTATTGCTAAAGCATACCAACAAGTAATCCAAGAATTATATGAAGCGGGAGCTCGGACAATTCAATTAGATGATTGTACTTGGGGAACGATAGTGTCAGAGAATCCTGAAGGAATCGCAACAAAAGATCAGTTAAACAGTGAAAATAAAGAAGAAGCTGAAAAAGCTCAAACACGTGAAAAATTAAAAGAATTATATATTACAGTAAACAATTTGGCTCTCGAGGGAGCACCCGAAGACTTAGTTATTAATACTCATGTATGTAGAGGAAACTATCATTCAGATTGGGCAACTGAAGGAGCATATAATGAAGTAGCAACTCCTTTATTCGATCGAGGGAACTATCAAGCTTATTTCTTAGAGTATGATACAGATCGTGCTGGAGGGTTTGAACCATTAGCGCATATCTCAGACGATAAAGTGGTAGTTTTAGGATTAGTTACATCAAAAGACGGGGTGTTAGAAGACCGTCAGACACTAATTGATCGTATTCATGAAGCAGCAGAATATGTTCCGTTAGATCGACTATGTCTAAGTCCACAGTGTGGTTTTGCTTCAACTGAAGAAGGGAATATCTTAACAGAAGAAGAGCAATGGGAGAAGATTAAGTTAGTCCAATCTGTTGCAGAGGAAGTATGGGGGTAAGTATATGACTCAAAATGATTTAGCTCATTTGTTATTGAACGCAACACGTGTTGATTTAAGCCATCAAGTGACGAATCTGATTCCAAGATTCTCATCATTTGAGATATTAAGTGAGAATATCTTATTTAATATTGACCCTGATGGATTTTATGCAAAAGAATATACGATCCCCACTCAATATGGCACACATATCGATGCGCCCATTCACTTTGCTACTGGTAAGAGAACGTTAGATGAATTAACGATGGATGAACTAATTCTACCTTTGTATGTCTTACACTTTGAAGATAAAGTAGAAAAGAATCATGATTTTACAGTGAGTACGTCGGATATTAAAGAGTATGAACGTGTTCATGGATCAATTCCAGAAGGAAGCTTCGTAGCCTTTTCTAGTGGATGGTCAAAACGTTGGGATGACCATGATGCATTCTATAATAAGGACGATGCAGGGGTAAGTCATACACCGGGTTGGTCGGTTGAAGCTTTGGAGTATCTACATAAAGAATGTAAAGTGACAGCGGTTGGTCATGAAACCTTAGATACAGATAGTGGCGTTGATTATGCTCGAACGAATGCACTTGCTGCTGAATACTATTGGCTAGCCCAAGATAAGTATCAAGTTGAAGTGATGAATAATTTACATGCATTACCTACACAAGGTGGAGTGATTATTGTTGCGCCCGTTAATGTGGTCGATTCACCCGGTTTTAGTGTTCGTGTATTTGCTTTAATACCTAATAAATAAGATAGAAATATGATTGCTTAACCACCACTAAACGAACCTGTTTATGTGGTGGTTTTTGCATAAGTAAAATGTTTAAACATCAAGAAACTTCATTATACTCTCCATAGGTAAACGTCGGCAATTATGATAAGATATGAATACATTAAATAAAGGAGTCAATAACAATGAGTATCCAATTATATAATACATTAACTAGACAGAAAGAAATATTTACACCACAACAAGAGAATGAAGTGACTTTTTATGTTTGTGGACCTACTGTATATAATTATATTCATATTGGGAATGCACGAAGTAGTGTTGCATTCGATACCATTCGTCGTTATCTTGAGTACCGTGGATATACGGTCAACTATGTATCAAACTTTACCGACGTCGATGATAAAATTATTAAAGCAGCAAAAGAAGAAGGCATGACACCTAAAGAGGTGGCAGACAAATATATTGAAGCATTTATGGAAGATACAGGCGCAATTAATATTAAACCTGCCAATAAATATCCCCGTGTAATGGACCATATTCAAGAGATAGTTGATTTCAACAAGCGTTTAATTGAAAAAGGGCATGCTTATGAAGCGGACGGAGACGTATATTTCCGTACTGATTCTTTTGAAAAATACGGAGAGCTTTCGCACATGTCTTTAGATGAATTGCGTGTTGGTGCAAGTGACCGTACGAATCAAGAAGAGCTAGATCGTAAAGAGAACCCAATCGACTTTGCTCTATGGAAGAAAGCGAAAGATGGCGAAATTAGCTGGTCATCTCCATGGGGAGAAGGACGTCCGGGTTGGCATATTGAATGTTCAGTTATGGCAACAAAGCACTTAGGTGAGACATTGGATATTCATGCAGGGGGGCAAGACTTAGAATTCCCTCATCACGAGAATGAGATAGCTCAATCAGAAAGTCATTATGATCAGAAATTTGCGAATTATTGGTTACATAATGGATTTGTAACTTTTGGTCAAGATGAAGAGAAGATGAGTAAATCCTTAGGTAACTTCGTATTACTTAGAGATTTAATCAATGCGGTTGATCCAATGGTAGTGCGTTACCTATTAGGTACGGTCCACTACCGTAGACCTTTAAAGTATGATGATGCGGCATTAGAAGATGCGAAGAACAACATTGCTCGTTTGCGCGAAGTACTACGACGTACAAGCTACCGTATTAATCAATTGGAAGAAACAGTGGATAGTATAGACACTAGCTGGATAGAGCGTGTAAACAAGATTGAAGAAGCATTTAAAGTAGCAATGGATGATGATTTCAACGCTGCTAATGGTATGACCGCTGTGTTTGAACTGGTTAAAGTGATAAATCACTATCTTGAAGAAGAAACCGTTGAAAAAGCAGTTCTAATTGAGATGAAAGATAAATTAAATGGATTATTAAGTATTTTTGGTTTAGTTCTTGAAAAAGATGAATTAGTTGACCAAACAATTCAAGCTTTAATCGATGAACGTAACCAAGCCCGAGTAGATCGTAATTTCCAACGTGCAGATGAAATTCGTGATGAATTGAAAGCACAAGGAATACTACTAGATGATACGCCGCATGGTACACAATGGAAACGAGAGAATTAATATGAATGAAAAAGCAAACTTATTAAATGGGGCAGCTTTAGCTTATATCGGAGATGCAGTTTACGAAGTATTTGTCCGTGACTATGTCTTGAGTAAAGGTGAGACAAGTCCTAATAAATTACATAAAGCGGCGGTAAAATTCGTTGAAGCGCGTGGCCAAGCAAGGGTTATGCAACATTGGTTATCTTTTGATGATTTTTTAACTCAAGAAGAGATAACAATGTACAAACGCGGTCGTAACAATAAGGCTAATACAAAAGCTAAAAGTGCATCAATAGGCGACTACCGTCAAGCAACCGGCTTTGAGTCATTAGTTGGATGGCTACACATGAGTCGTAAACAAGAACGACTTCAAGAGTTATTACAGGCAGCTGTAGAATATATCGAGGAGAACCAGGAGGGATAATATGTCAGCGAAACCACATAGAAAAAATAAGGACCCCAAAAAAACGCGGAATAACGAAGAAATATCACAGGATTCCGAATTTCAGTATGGAAAACACGTTATAATCAATTTATTAGAGTCAGAATCGCAAGTAAATAAAGTATTTCTGCAAAAGGGAATAGCTGGGCCTGCTATTACTGATATATTAAAACTAGTGAAACAACAAGGCATTGTATTCCAAGAAGTTCCAAAATCGAAATTAGATGATATGACAGATAATGCGAATCACCAAGGTGTTGTTGCCACTGTACCACCATTTGATTATTCAACGATTAATGATGCGTTTCAATTAGCTGAGTCGCAAGGTGTAACACCCTTCTTCCTAATCTTAGATGGGATAGAAGATCCACATAACTTAGGTTCAATCATTCGAACTGCCGATGCGGCAGGTGTTCATGGGATCATCATTCCAAAACGTCGTGCGGTTGGTATTACAGGTGTGGTAGCAAAAACATCGACAGGAGCTATTGAACACGTCCCAGTTATTCGTGTAACCAACTTATCACAAGCCATTACTGAGTTAAAAGAACGCGGTGTTTGGATTTTCGCCACAGCAATGGAAGGTGAAGATATGCGAACGTGGAATAGTGAAGGAGCGATTGCTCTTGTAATTGGTAACGAAGGGCAAGGCGTATCACAAAACATTTTGAAAAATGCAGATGGTACAGTGACTATCCCAATGGTTGGACATGTGCAAAGCTTAAACGCCAGTGTAGCAACTGCTGTGCTCGTTTATGAAGTTGCCAGACATCGTATACCAAAGATGTAAGGAGCGATAATATGCGCAGGAAAGAAGTCCTCTTTGTAGATGGATATAACATGATTGGTGCGTGGCCTGAATTAGATCAGTTGAAGAAACGTGATGAAATTCAAGGTGCAAGAGATTTGTTATTATTTGAACTTTCGAATTATCGTAAGTACCGAGACATTGAAGTGATTGTTGTATTTGATGCACAATTTGTACCGGGACTTACATCGACTTTTGAGGAATTTAATGTAACTGTTGTCTTCACGCAAGAAGGAGAAACAGCGGATAGTTACATTGAACGGACGGTAAAGGAACATATCAACGCATTAACGCGTGTCGTTGTCGCAACAAGCGATGCTGCTGAGCAGTGGATGGTCTTTCAACAAGGCGCGTTAAGACAATCAGCGAATGAGTTACTTTTGGAAGTGAATTATGCCAAGTCACAAATTCGAAGCGACGTCACCACTTTTTATGATTCACGCATTCGAAGACGAAGTCCTTGGGATGTGGATCATCTTGAGCAACTTGACCGATTGCGTGAACAAATAGAAGGCCAAAAGGACTAATTACCCCGATAATATAACTGCCACTGTGTCATCCTATTCTAAAAAGGGAAGGATACAGAGTGACTATGAAGACAATGACGATTGAGGATTTGGTTGTAGTATTAAAAAAAGGATTTAATACAGATATTTTTGTACATGTTGTAGATCGATATTTACCCTTATATAAAAGTTGCTTTAATCAAATTAAAGTTCCAAATTATGATTTTGAAGATTATTATCAAGAAGGTCAGATTGTAATGCTAGAAGCGATTGAAATGTTTGATACAACAAAACAAGAACGTTTTTCAGGCTTCTATAAATTATTATATAAGAACAGAATCATCAATCTCTGTCGCGCCGATCAAGCATACAAACGTGGTGGAGGGATAAGAGAGCTGCCTCTCGAGTATTATAATAGTCGAAATCAAGATGAGTTTAGCATGCTTGATATGATTGAGAATCATTATCATATATCAGCTTCTGATTTACTTGATTTAAAAGAAGCACATGAAGTTTTTTTAAATTCATTGTCATCTTTAGAGCGCAGAGTATTCTTAAATTATTTAAAGGGAGCTAGCACTAAAGAGATAGCAAGGCAGTTAGATATTAGTGAAACACAAGTTCAAAGTGCGCATGATCGCTGTAAACGGAAGTTAAAATATACATATTCGATTGATTAACTCATGAAAACAAGAATATTATTCTAACTTATGCAATCAGTACTTGACAATGGTAGGTACTTTTCATTATGATTTATTGTGATGTAAAGTCGAAATTATAATAGGAGGGGTTGCATATGGCACAGAGAAATGCAGCTTTGGCATGTACAGAGTGTGGCCAACGCAATTACCAAATGACACCGACACAAACGGGTCAATCTGTTCGTCTAGAACTTAAAAAGTTCTGTCGATACTGTAACAAGCATACAATACATAAAGAAACTAAGTAGATAGGTGGAATAGAATGAACTACATTAAATCAGTCGGAAACGAAATGAAAAAAGTAAGTTGGCCATCAGTTAAAGAAGTCAATCGCTTTACTTGGATCGTTATTATCTTTGTCGTTATTTTTGCGTCATATTTTGCATTAACTGATGAAGTATTCTCATCAATGATGGATTGGTTATTTAGTATCTAAGTAAAAAGAGAGTGATTTCTAGTTTTTTTATAGTAATCCTTGAACTATTAATGGTATACTTGACACAAGGAACGAACCTACTGTTTTGTAGGTTTTTTATTTTGAGAATTTTTTGAAAGGAGTTCAATATGGAATCAAATAAAGCATGGTATGTTCTACATACTTATTCAGGATATGAAAATAAAGTTAAAGAAAATATTGATTTACGTAAAGACAGTATGGCAATGGGGGAAAATATCTTCCGTGTTGTTGTACCAGAGCAAGAAGTTACAGAGATGAAAGACGGCGAGCCAAAAACTAAAACACAAAAAACATTCCCAGGTTATGTGTTAGTAGAGATGGTTATGTCGGATGACGCTTGGTTTATTGTACGTAATACCCCAGGAGTAACAGGATTTGTTGGCTCGCATGGTGCTGGTAGTAAGCCTGCTCCACTTTTAGAAGAAGAGATTGCTTATATTCTAGGTGACGGTGCACAACCTAAAGAACCTATCGACTTAAATGTTAAAGTTGGGGATCGTGTTGAGATTACAGATGGCGCGTTCTCAGGTCTTGCAGGGGTTGTTGAAGAAGTGAGTGCTGAGCATCAAAAAGTTAAAGTTCTTATTGAAATGTTCGGTCGTGAGACAGTAGCTGAACTAGAATTCAACCAAATTAAAGAAGAACAACTATAACTAGCGACTAAATTACGATAGTTAGGAGTACGCATTATATGAATTCATTTCATAAATATTATAGATGGGCAGTGCCAGTATTCTTCATATTATTATTATTGATAAACTATTTGAGTTCGGCAGGCATTATGTTGCCAGCAACTCAAGCTGAAGTATCGGATAAATATGTGAACTTATTTGCACCTGCTGGAATTACTTTTTCAATTTGGGCCGTTATCTATATCGGAATGGGTCTAACAATCAGTATCGACTTTATTAGACCTAAAGGTGACAAATTCGGTATGTATTATCGTCAATTAATTCTACCTCGTATGGTAGAATGGGTTGCTTTGAATATTGTATGGGTCATTTGTTGGAGTAACGAATGGTTACTTGCATCACTTATCGTTATTCTATTATATGCAACGCGTATTATGAAAAGCGTTGAAGCGATTAGTGCAACACCCGTATTAAGAGAGAATCCATGGTATTTAAAATATCCAATGGGCTTGCATTTTGGTTGGTTATTAGTTGCTAGTATGGCTAACTTAACAACTTATACAGTCAGTCAGGGCGTTGACCTGACAGGATTATTAGGTATTATTTGGACCGTTGCATTGATGATTATTGTTGTAGCGCTCTCAGCCTACTACTATATGAAGTTAGGTAATGAGATGATTATGCCGGCTGCATTATGGACGTTAGTGGGGATATTCTTAAACCACAGTCCGTTTTCATCCTTCGAGCACAAAGAAGTATCGATTATGTATATAACAGTTGTTATTTTTGTTATAAGTGCAGTTGGGTTTGTTCAATTGTTCCGACTTCAAAAAGAGCAACGCGCTGAAAGAGAAAATAAAAATAGATAATTCAAAACGAGATGGGCCTTATAAAGGTCCATCTTTTTTTGTACAAAGTATTAATAAGCGTTATTTTGTTTGCGCTTTCATTTTTGGTAAAATGGTACTGAACAGTGTAACTGAGTATTTCTTAAAAGAAAGAAGGAAATATCATGAAACGTTTATTCAAAATAGTGTTGAGAATTCTAATGATTACAGTAATCATTGGTATTATTTTCTTTGGGATACGTTGGATTAATTCAAGTCGTTACAGTGAATACATTGCTCCAGATGAAGAAAGTGTCTATGTAAATCCGTCAAATTTAACCCTGTACGAGACAAATCAAGACAATATGACCGTTGAAACAATCGAAGAAAGATACGTTAATGGCTTTCACTTAGTGCCAGATGATATTCAAGGAGATGGTATTATCATTATCTTTGGAGGATCTGATGGTTCGTCAAATTATGACTTAGCTGTGCAAATTGCGCAGGAAGGTTATGAAGTATATAGTTTATTCTTTTTTGGTATAGGAGATTTGCCGGAGGCTATTCATGAAGTTCCTATTGAGTTTTTCGGGGATGTTTTAACTTATCATGACAACCATAGTCAGACAGAAGGACCTATCACAGTCTTAGGTGCATCAAAGGGAGCAGAACTAACGTTAAACTTAGCGACTGTCTATGATGAGATTGATAACATCATATTATATGCACCTTCGGCATATAATTTTTTCTCATTAAATCAATTGAATACAGATGATAGTTCATGGTCACATGAAGAAGAGCCATTACCATACTTAAGTAATATGGAAGGAAGTTCACTGGAAAATTTTAAAATGATTGCTGGATTTATGTTCTATACACCGGTATCGTACACACCAATCTATCAAAGCATCATTGAGGGAACAGATGATGAAAGTTTAGAGGCTGCCAGAATTAAAGCAGAAGATTTTGATGGGGACGGGATTGTATTTGCAGGTGGAGACGACCTAATGTGGGATTCAGAAAGTATGGGGGAACTCATTAATGAACAGGCGAGTCAAATCGAAATATACGTCTATCCAGAAGCAGGACACTTATTCTCAATGGGAAGATACTTAGGAAATTCATCCTCATTGATTGCGATGGGTGGTAACCAAGAAGTAAATCAAGTAGCGCTTGAAGAAAGTAATGATATTTTGAAAGAAACATTAGCAAACTGGCACAATAAAGAATAGAGAATATGTTTTTATAAGAAAAAATCAATAAATACTTGCATTAAGTCTGAATAATGGTATACTATTTCGGTGCGCTAGAACGCACACTGAGTGGGAGGAGTGAAGCTCACTCCGTAAACCACATCACGAACAAAAAAATTTTACAAGGAGGAATGTTTCGTGGCTAAAAAAGTCGTAACACAAGTTAAATTACAAATTCCAGCGGGACAAGCAAGTCCAGCTCCGCCAGTTGGTCCAGCATTAGGTCAAGCGGGAGTTAATATCATGGCGTTTACTAAAGAGTTTAACGCTCAAACACAAGATCAAAATGGGATGATCATCCCAGTAGTAATCGACGTGTATGAAGACCGTTCATTTAGTTTTATTACTAAAACACCACCAGCTCCAATCTTACTTAAAAAAGCAGCTGGCTTAAGCAAAGCTTCAGGTGAACCAAACAAAAACAAAGTAGGTTCAGTAACTAAAGCTCAAGTACAAGAAATTGCTGAAATTAAAATGAAAGACTTAAACGCAGCAGATGTAGAAGCTGCTATGCGCATGATCGAAGGAACAGCTCGCTCAATGGGTATCACTGTAGAGGGCTAAGCATAACGCAGCTTCCAGCCCGTATTCTATCGGGTGTGGGAGGTATTACCGTTAATACCACAAATATAGGAGGAACAAATTAAATGGCTAAGAAAAGCAAAAAATTTCAAGCGGCATTTGAAAAAGTAGACCGCAATAATTTCTATAGCGCAGACGAAGCAATCGCATTAGCGAAAGAAATCGACTTTGCGAACTTTGATGCAACTATGGAAGTTTCTTACAACTTAAATATCGATGTTAAAAAAGCTGATCAACAGATCCGTGGAGCAATGGTATTGCCACATGGTACTGGTAAAACTCAAACAGTTGTAGTAATTGCATCTGGAGAGAAAGCTAAAGAAGCAGAAGCAGCAGGTGCTGACTTTGTTGGTGATACTGATATGATCGAAAAAATCAACAGTGGTTGGTTAGATTTCGACGTAATGGTTGCTACGCCTGACATGATGGGACAAGTTGGTCGTCTAGGTCGAGTATTAGGACCAAAAGGCCTAATGCCTAACCCTAAAACTGGTACAGTAACACAAGATGTTACTAAAGCAGTTAACGATATTAAAGCAGGTCAAGTAAACTACCGTGCTGATAAAGCAGGAATCGTAAACGTTCCAATCGGTAAAGTATCATTTGACGATGCTCAATTAAAAGAAAACTTTGTAGCGTTACACGAGCAAATCGTACGCTTAAAACCAGCTTCAGCTAAAGGTACTTACATGACAAGTTTAACATTGTCTACTACTTTTGGACCTGGTATCAAAATTGATGCTCCAGGAATGGAATAATCAGTTTTAACTTAAATAATTAACAACCCTAGTGTGGATTAAATTCCATACTAGGGTTTTTTTATTATTTAAAAGCAAGGATTTTATTTAATCCCTTTCATCAAAATGATTTATATTGAATTTTAAAGGTTTGATAATCAAAAAACATTTAAAAATAATTAATTTTGGATTATAAATAAAAATGATGACAGGGCATTTCGATATTAATATAATAACCTTTGTCGTTAGTTTTAAAATAAATATTTTTTTGTTCATCGACAAAATATGATAAATATAACTAACAATATAATACTTTTTAAAAAAGGAGAATATATATGAAAAGAATGAAAAAAATGGAATTATAATAATCATTGCTGTATTGTTAACAGGTGGAGTAACGAGTTATGCTGCAACGAACATATTTAATAATCTAGATTCAATAGAATTGAATGTCGATAAATTAATTAGCATGGTGGCGGGGAGTAAAGAAAGAGCTAAAAAACTAGAGCAGGAGCTTGAGACAGAGAAAATAAATTTTAATAAGCAAGAAGAGCTAGTTAGCAAATTAGAAGAAGAAATCGTTTTACAAGAAGCTTTACTTGCGGATAAAGATTCATTAATTGCTCAAAAAGAAGAAAATATAGTGAAAACCGAAGAAGCAGTAGAATCATTACGTAAAGACTTAGCAATTGCTAATACAGATCTAGCGATGTACAAGAGCACAATATCAAAGTTAAAGGCAGAATTAGAAACAAAAGATAACTTATTTGCTCAAGCAGAGCAACGTGTATCAGACTTAGAAGCGAAAGTAAGTAATGCAGTTTCAGATTTAGAATAGTACCTACATATAGAAGATAAAAGACTAAATAAATTAATTTCGGAAAAAACCCTAAAAAGTGTTGACAATGAAACGAGTATCCATTATGATACTTTATGTGTTAAACGACCAAAGACAGTAAGTGGCGAATGCCTTAATTTCTTACCGAGGAAGTTCCTAAGTGATAAACAACAGGAATGTATCTCTATGTCTATGGTGACATGGGGGTTTTTTTATTGGTCACAGTTACCAATAAATACTCTCTATACCAAAATGACGGAGGTGAACTAATTGGGAAAAAGAAAAGTGACTCTTGAACAAAAACAAAGCGAAGTTGCAATCATTACTGAAGAACTTAAAAGTTCTGCAAGTGTTGTAATTGTCGATTATCTAGGTCTTACTGTTACTGAAGTAACAGAATTACGTAAAAACTTACGTGATGCAGGCGTACAAATGAAAGTTGTGAAAAACACAATTTTACGTAGAGCAGCTGCAGACGCAGGTATTGAAGGTTTAGATGAGGTTTTCGCTGGTCCTACTGCGATTGCTTTCCATTCTGAAGATGTTGTTGCCCCAGCTAAAATTATCGTTGATGCAGCAAAAGATTTAGAGAAATTAGAAATCAAAGGTGGATTAATTGAAGGTGCAGTTGCTTCAGTTGCTGAAATCGAAACATTATCTAAATTACCAAGTCGCGAAGGTCTATTATCTATGTTACTATCTGTACTGGAAGCTCCAATGCGCAATACAGCTTCAGTATTATCACAGATGAACCCAGCTCGCAAGATGGCTTATGCGCTTAAAGCTGTTGGTGAAGCAAAAGACGCTGCTTAATGTAGCACAATAAATAAACTAAAAAAACACATATAAAATGGAGGAAACATATCATGGCATTAAACATTGAACAAATTATTGAAGATATCAAAGCAGCAACTGTTGTAGAATTAAACGAATTAGTAGAAGCAATCGAAGAAGAATTCGGTGTATCTGCTGCTGCTCCTGTAGCTGTAGCTGCTGCTGGTGGCGCTGGTGAAGCTGCTGCTGAAGAGCAAACAGAATTCGACGTTGAATTAACTTCTGCTGGATCTGCTAAGATCAAAGTTATCAAAGCAGTTCGTGAAGCAACTGGTTTAGGACTTAAAGAAGCTAAAGAATTAGTAGATAACGCTCCTAAAGTTATTAAAGAAGGATTATCTAAAGAAGATGCAGAAGCATTAAAAGCTGCAATCGAAGAAGTTGGAGGAGCTGTAGAAGTAAAATAATCTTTGATTATTTTACTTCTAAGCCCACAAAACCAGAGGTGTTAGCCACTTCTGGTTTTTTTGTACATAAATATAACCTTCTATATAGAAGATAAAAGCAACATGTCAGTTGATTTCTAAATTAACTGGCATGTTGCTTTATTTATTTACCCATCATATCCTAGTCGTTCTGAAGCTTCTTGGGCGCCATTACGTAAGATACGCATAAAATCCTTCAACTTATCTTTATTCATCCGAGTTAATGGCCCAACAATCGAAAGAGCACAAACAACCTTACCTTTATAATCCCAAACTGGGAACGCTAAAGAGTAATTGCCTTCTGATAATTCACCTACACTAAAACTATAACCTTGACTTCGAACTTTTGATAATTCTTTCTTTAATTGAATAGGGTTCGTAATCGTATGTTCAGTAAAAGCAGAATGTGGTAGATTGATTGCCTTATCAATTGTTTCCTCATCTGAGTATGCGAGTAGAACCTTACCTGTACTTGTAGCATGAATAGGGTTCTTCATTCCGATTTGTGTATTCACGTCAGAATAGTACGGTCCATTCATCTTATGTATATAGAAGACATCTGTTCCATCGATTGCAGCAATTTGTGCACTTTCATTGGTTCTTTGAACGATATCACTCAAGACAGGACCGACTTCACGATATATTTCGTTGGTGTTTGCCAAAATACCTGCAATGGTCAATAGTTTGTTTCCTAATATGTACCCTTGGCTTTGAGGGTCACGTGCTAAAAAGTTTTGCTTTTCTAAAGTTCTGACTAACCGACTAACCGTGCTTTTTGATAATTCTAAATCTTTTGCTAATTGACTTACAAATACGACCGTTTTCGTATTAGAGAACTGTTCTAAAATTCGTAAAGCATTGGTAACAGATGATAGCTGATCAGTTTTATTCTTTGTCAAAAAGGGCGCTCCTTTCGTTGTTTCACATACCGAGACACAATTAATGATAACGCTATCATTAATTACTTATAAATTTTCCCTATGGATGTTTATAAATCAATTATAACGCTTTCATTTTAAAAAACAAATACTTATTGTTCCATATATAGAAACAAAGAGATGAAGAAAGCGGTACCAATGTATATACTGTAAGTACAGTAAGCGGTTACGAAATAATAACTAAGGAGCATAAATCGATGACGAACTATACCGAAAAAGTTAAATCGCTCGCAAATCATCTCTGGTCTGCCTTTGAGAAACATCAAGGTGTTGAACCAGTGACAAAGCTAGAGCCTAACCTAACGACAGAAGAAGCATACTATGTACAACTCTATAATGTGGATCGTCAACTAGAAGCAGGAAAAACGATTATCGGAAAGAAAATCGGGTTAACTTCTAAAGCGATGCAGGAATCATTAGGAGTCGATGAACCAGACTACGGTCATTTATTATCTGACATGGTCATTGAAAAAGACAAGCCGGTGATTCACTCGGATCAAGTTCTTCAACCGCGTGTCGAAGGAGAGTTAGCTTTCATATTGAAAGAAGACTTGACGGGGCCGAATGTGAACGTGGAAGACGTACTGAATGCTACAGAATCTATTGTGGCTGCAATCGAAATTGTTGATAGTCGAGTACAAGATTGGAAAATTACACTACAAGATACGGTTGCTGATAATGGGTCGTCTGCTTTCTATATATTAGGAGACAATCACTTCAAACCAGAAGACTTAGATCGAATTGGCGTGAAGATGCAACTCTTTAAAAACGATGAACTCATTAACGAAGGTGACGGTTCAGCTGTCCTAGGCGACTCAGCTTATTGTGTGGCTTGGTTGGCTAATAAGTTGAGTGACTTTAATATAAAGTTAAAAGCTGGGGAGGTTATCTTAGCGGGAGCACTTTCAGCAGCCATTGGCGCTGAAGTATCAGACCAGTTCACATGTAAATTCACTGAAGGCTTGGGGGATGTAAGTATCCGCTTTGAAGAAAAGGAGTAAGAGAATGACGAAAAAAATTGATGTAGGAATCATCGGATCTGGAAATATTGGATCTGACTTAATGATGAAACTCCTTCGCAATGATTTACTAAATCCAACTCATATGATCGGGATCGATGCAGAGTCTCGCGGTATGAAAATGGCAGCAGAAAATGGTCTAGAAATTATTGCAACAGGAATTGATGGACTAAAAGATGTTGAGAATAAACCAAAAATGTTATTCGATGCAACGTCAGCGAAAGCACATGAGTATAACAATAAAGTGGCGCAAGAATTAGGGATTCAGATGTTTGACCTAACACCAGCTGCAATAGGACCATTTACTTCACCAACGGTGAACATTAACGATCACTTGGATAAAACAAACGTCAACTTAATTACGTGTGGAGGTCAAGCAACAACGCCTCTAGTAGCAGCAATTAACGATGTGGCTTCAGTAAAATATGCTGAAATTGTCGCAACGATTTCAAGTGCTTCAGCGGGTCCAGGAACACGGGCAAACATTGATGAGTTTACAGAAACAACATCTAAAGCACTCGAAGAAGTTGGGGGCGCAGATAAAGGGAAAGCGATTATTATTTTAAACCCAGCCGAACCACCTATTCTAATGCGTGACACTATTTATGCCATTGTTGAAGAGGACCAATTGGATGAAGAGAAGATTGTTGAAGCAATCAGAAAACGTGAGAAAGAAATCCAAGCAATCGTACCAGGGTATCGTCTACGTACTGATCCAATCTTTGATGATAATCAAATCACTCTATTCGTCGAAGTAGAAGGAGCAGGCGATTACTTGCCAGTCTACTCAGGTAACTTGGATATAATGACTGCCTCAGCGGTAGGACTTGCTGAAGCATTCGCTAAAAAAATGACTCAAGCCAACGGAGGTGCCTAAAATGAGTAAAGATTTAACACTAGTTGAAGTAGCGCTTCGTGATGGCTCTCACGTTGTCCGACATCAATATACAACCGAACAAGTGGTATCGATTGTTAAAGGGCTGAATGAAGCCAAAGTTCCATATATCGAAGTATCACATGGAGACGGTGTTGGTGGATCGTCCGTACAATATGGTTTTTCAAAAGAATATGATATCAACTTAATTAAAGCAGCGAAAGAAGCTTCGGATTTTTCTAAGATTGCCGTTCTATTGTTACCTGGAATAGGAACAGTTGAAGATCTAAAAGAAGCCAGAGAAGCGGGAGCAGACATGGTGCGTGTCGCAACCCATTCAACAGAAGCAGATGTTTCTGCACAACATATTCGCTACGCTAAAGAAGAACTTAACATGGAAGTTGTAGGCTTCCTCATGATGGCCCATATGGCATCACCAGAGAAATTACTTGAACAAGCGAAACTAATGGAAAGTTACGGTGCAGATATTGTCTATGTAACTGATTCGGCCGGTGCATTATTACCTGATCAAGTCACAGAACGTATCCAACTATTAGCGAATAACCTAAATATTAAAATAGGGTTCCATGCTCACAATAACTTAGGGCTTGCTGTTGCCAATACTTTAGCAGCGATTGATGCAGGTGCAACATTCGTTGACGGAAGTGCTCGCGCAATGGGGGCAGGGGCAGGAAATACTCAGACAGAAGTACTCGTAGCCGTATTGAATAAACTAGGCTATAACACTGGGATTGACTTATATAAAATGATGGATGTCGCACAAGACTTGGTGGCTCCATTAATCGAAAAAGAACAAATCATCGATAGCGATAGTTTAATGCTTGGATATGCAGGAGTGTACTCAAGTTTCAGACTATTTGCCCAACGAGCAGCCGAGAAATTCGGTGTCGATTCACGAGATATTCTAAATGAATTAGGAAAGATAGGAGTGGTAGGTGGACAAGAAGATATGATTGTAGATGTTGCTAGCCAGCTTGCAAAGGAGCAGAAGTAGGGGAGGTATATGGATAATGATTTAATTCACGATATCGCATCTGAATTAGTTGAAGCAGAAGAGGATAAACGAGCTATCGAACGCTTTACAAAAAATCGGTATCCCGATTTAACGGTCGAACAAGCTTATCATATTCAAGAAGCGCTGATTCAGATTAAGCGTATCGATGGCCATAAGGTTATTGCCCCGAAAATGGGTCTGACATCGAAGGCTAAGTGGGACCAAATGGGTGTAGACACACCAATCTATGGGTATATATTCGATTCGATGAAAGTGGAGGACGTTATTGTACATTCTAATTACATTCATCCAAAGATCGAACCAGAGATTGGGATTGTATTAGCATCTGATATGGAGGGACCAGGAGTTACACGTGATGATGTATTGAAGAATATTGCTTATGTTTTCAGTGCCGTTGAGATAATTGATAGCCGTTATAAAGATTTCGACTTTCAGTTGAGTGATGTTATTGCGGATAATTCTTCAGCAAAAGGTTATATCTTCTCAGATCAGAGGATACCAGTCGATCAATTAGATCTTGCAAATGAAGAAGTTGAGATAATTAAAAATGGAAGCGTTATCGCTAAGGGTGCAGGACGTAATGTCTTGGATCACCCAGCTGAATCAATTGTTGCTTTGGTCAATATGTTAGGTGAACAAGGACAGATAGTTAAAAAAGGTGAACCAATTATGACTGGCGGAATGACATCTGCCGTCTTAATACAACCAGGTGATGTTGTCGAGATAAACTATACAACCTTACCTACAATAAAAGTAAATATAAAATAATAATTTAAAATAAAAGGAGAAATTTATTATGACAAACACAATTAAGGAACCTATTTTTGATGTACATCAGTTATCGCATACAGAGTTATTTACACCCGTATTGAAAGATTCGGTTGAATTCTTTACAAAGGTTTTAGGTATGACAATTGTTCATGAAGAAGGCGACTCAATTTACTTACGCGCTTATGAAGACGTTTACTTATATTCATTGATTCTGACAAAAGCTAAAGAAGCGGGAATGGGATTCTCAGCATTCCGTACTAGTTCACAACCAGCTTTAGACAGACGTGTTGCTGCGCTAAAAGAAGCAGGTAGAGAAGTAGAAGTTCGTAATAATAACTATGGTTACGGAACATCATATCGCTTTGAGGATTTAGATGGACACGTTATTGAATTATTCTGGGAAGTTGAAAAATACAAAGCATCAGAAAACTTGGAATCTAAGTTAAATAACCGTGCGCAACGTAAGCCAGCACGTGGTGTTCCAGTTCGTCGTATTGATCATATTAACTTAATGACACATCCGGATATGGTTCACGAAAACCACGAATTCTGGCGTGATGTATTAGGATTCCGTGTACGTGAAGGGGTATTAAACGAAAAAGATGAGTTCTTCGCAACTTGGTTATCAGTATCACCATTAGTTCATGAGGTTGCTTTAATGGGTGACGAACTTGGAGGACACGGACGTCTTCACCACTTGGCATTCTGGTATGGAATTCCTCAACACTTGAATGACTTATCAGAATTATGTGTGGAGCATGGTATTCCAATTGAAGCTGGACCATTAAAACACGGTGTATCACAAGCATTATGTATGTATATTATTGAACCAGGTGGAAACCGTATTGAGTTATTCGGAGATTCAGGTTACTTAATTCTTGATCCAGACTGGGAAACAGTTAAATGGGCTCCAGAAGATGCTGCAAAAGCAATCATCTGGTATGGTGGAGAATTACCAGAAACTTACTTCCGTTATGGTACTCCAAGAATTGAAGATCAGACTGACGATTTAAACTGCTACTTCAATCCAATCAAGAACTCACTAGAAAAAGAAGATATGGCAGTTCATATCAGTAAAGAACGTGAGCGTAAATTATACGACACATTTGAATTTGATTTAAGTGATGAATAATACTGTTTAAAATGTAGAGGCGGATTTAGAATCCGCCTTTCATTTTAAACATTGATTGTTTCGTTATGTGAGACTCTAACCTGATAATGAAATCGTTATCTCTTATAATGGAACATGTAGACGAGTTGCAATAGTTAAAAATAAAGGAGGAAATTTTAATGAGTAGACCAGAAATTGGAAAAAGCGTTAAGACAGGTAAGTTTACAACGAATTATCTAGAAGTTGGAGAAAATAACGGTGGCGTTCCATTAGTATTTATCCACGGTTCAGGACCTGGTGTATCGGCGTATGCTAACTGGCGTTTAGTATTACCAGAAGTTGGTGTAGATAATCATGCTTACGCATTAGATATGGTAGGTTTTGGATATTCTGACAAACCAACAGGTGATCAAGTAGATTTCGGTATTGATCTTTGGACAGAACAAATTATTGATTTCCTGGATGCATTGAATATTGAAAAAGCTAACTTAGTTGGTAACTCATTCGGTGGATCATTAGCGATTTCAGTTGCACTTAAAGCACCAGACCGCGTTAATAAGATTATTACAATGGGTGCAATGGGTGTTGAAATGGATATGCCTTATGGACTAAACGAGGTATGGGGTTATAAAGGAACGAAAGAGCATATGGCTGAGTTAATTGATTTATTCGCCTATGACAAAAAATTCGCTAGTGAGGAATTAGTTACTGTACGTCATGAAGCAAGTCAAGAGCCTGGTTTCCACGAAGCATTCAGTTCAATGTTTCCACACCCACGTCAAAGCTCTGCGGATGATTTATCATTCCCAGATGAAGAAATTAAGAAAATTAAACATAAGACATTGTTAGTTCACGGTCGTGAGGATAAAGTTGTTCCAGTAGAAAATTCTTACCGTTTAATCAATCTGCTTGAAAATGCTGATTTACATATCTTCGGAAAATGTGGACACTGGGTACAAATTGAGAAGTCACTTGAATTCTCTACTCTAGTAAATGACTTCGTAAAAGAAGATTAAGTTAAATTTCTACCCCAAGTCTAATTCTAACTATATAAATATTAAAACCGGAAAAACTCATACCACCTTTGAGTCTTTCCGGTTTTATTGTTTTATGTCCAATTTAAGTGATTAAGATAATCAATCAAAGCTTCTTGAAATTCACGAAAAGCTGGGCTTGTTGTTATGACGTGTTTCCCATCTTGAAAACTATCAAGTTGGACGTCTGTGTTGATTAATTTACTTGCGATGGTATCTTGGGTTTTGGGATCAATCAATTCATCTTTGATAGACTTTGCGATATAAGCAGGCGTTGTTATTTCAGGTAAGTCATTTCGAACACCTATAATTAATTCATCAATCTGATCAATTTGTTGATTCATTAATGGTGTTAATTTATCAATCTCTTTTTGAATTTCCGTATCTGACCATTTACGATGAGATAATATGCGCTTAATTGAGGCAGTTATGTATTTTCTAATAGGTGTTGGGTCTAATCCATTGATACAAGGGCTGTTGAAAGCACCTACTCCTACAAAGCGATTAGGATATTTTTGAGTAGCATTTAATGCCAATATTCCACCTAGAGAAAGGCCCATAATCGCAATCCGCTTATAACCCTCCTCCTCTAAGAATTGGATTGCTTCATCTATTTGCTGAATCCATTCAGATGGATGAATATCAAACAAATCACCTACGGGCTTTGTACCATGTCCTGCTAAGTTGAATGCATAGACACTGTAACCGGCTTTTCGAAGAGCTCTTGCAGTCCGTCCGATTTCTTGTATACTTCCGACAAAACCATGCAATAATAGAATGCAACGTGGACCTTCTTGGTAGTAAATAGTGTCATTTGACTTGTACATGAGTATACTCCTCTCCTTTAATTAAAATAAAAACAAGCAATACAACTTTAGTTATACTGCCTGTTGAATAGATTATAATTGTTTAAGTAATTCTTCGATTACGACAGCAACACCATCTTCACGATGTGATGGGGCGATGGTTTTAGCCATTTCTATTACTTCTGGTGCTGAATTTCCCATTGCATAACTATGACCCGCCATTTTTAGCATAGAACGATCGTTTAATGAGTCACCAATCGTTGCGACATCTTCCATAGATATCCCGCGAGAAGCAGCATACTTTTCAACAGCAAAACCTTTTTGAGCTTTTGAATGAGTAATCTCAAGGTTATCTGGTCCAGAAGACGTGATATCTAAATCTTCTAATGCTTTAAATGCTTCATAGAAGTTAGTTAATTTATTGTCAGAAGGTTCACCGAAAACCATGAACTTTAATGCCATCGTATCGTCAGTATAACTAAATTCATCCATACCTTTGATATAAGCAATCTCATGGATAAACTGAGCGTCGCTAGAATAAGCATCATCTGTTTTGATATTAGTATGCTTTTCAATATCTAATTTACGAAGCATTTCGTGCACGCGTTCGATAAAAGCTTCCTTATCATCAACATAGAAATATTTGTCAGTCATCACAGAATATTCTGTGTCAGATTCATCTAGATACTTTAACATTTTTTTGACAGTGCCAATTTCTAAGGGGATCTTTGTTTCAATTTCACCATTAAGATTATAAACCGCAGCTCCGTTAAGGTTAATCATTTTGCAGTTGATATTATGAACGTCCAAGATTGGTTTGGCTGAGTTGTAAGCCCGTCCAGTAGCGATGACGAATTCAATTCCTGCTTGTTGTAAAGCTTTTACTGCACTAGCATTTCTATCAGAAATCACATGTTCTTCATTGAGAAGTGTCCCATCCATATCCGAGACAAATAACTTAACCATTTAATATCCTCCAATAATTTTAGATTATTTCTGACTATAGTTTAACATGAAACTGGATAAAGTGATATGATATTGCTAAGTACATAAAGAGGTGAATAATATGAATGAGCAATATTTCTCTAATAATCCCCAAAGTAAACACAATGAGAAGCAAATTAGAACAATCGTTAATGGCATTGAGTTAAAGTTGATGACAGATAGTGGCGTGTTCTCCAAAGATCGAGTGGACTTCGGTTCGCAGCGTCTAATAGAAACCTTCTCTGAAAACGTGAATTTAGAAGAAGGGCAAAGTGTTTTAGAATTAGGTAGTGGATACGGTCCGATTCTGATTACTTTAGCTAAAGCACATTTGAATGTCGATTTCACAGGAGTAGAATTAAACGAACGTGCTTTTGAGTTAGCTAAGCGAAATGCTGAGTTGAACAAAGTTGGACAGATTAAATGGGTTTTAGATGATGCAACGACGGTTGAATTAGGTGGCCAGTATGATTTCGTGCTAACTAATCCCCCTATTCGTGCAGGTAAGAAGTCTGTCCATGAGTTTATTACACATGCCTATAAACAACTGAAACCAAATGGTTCGCTGTGGGTTGTTATCCAAAAGAAACAAGGAGCACCATCATTGCTTAATCACATGGAAGATATCTTTAGGAATGTTACGAAAGTAAAGCAAGACAAAGGTTATTGGATATTAATGAGCGAAAAAGAAGTTTAGTTATAAAGTATGTTGTTGTGTAAAGGTTAAATTGATTCAATTACTTTATTGAGAACGTTTCGGCGACCGTAATGGAAGTGAATTTAGTAACAATAAACGTCTTGATTATGAATGATTTAATTTTTTCTAACCGAATAAGGCATATTGGAGTGCCAATGTGGAATTCATGTTCCGTGAAAAAGGACGAACTACCGCAATGGTCACGATGAATTCTCAGATGGCACTGAAATATGCGTAAAACATTCACTTTTATATAATTCATTCGATGTTCAAGTGCCATATAATGCGGGTGTTTTTGAAAGTAAGCGTGTTTAATCGTTGAAAAATAAATAAGATGTTGACAACCTGCCTATTATCTAGTAGTATAGATAAACGCAAAGAATAGGTATAGATGAAGAGAACTCAGCTGAAATATTGTCCAGCCGTGTTTTCGCCAGAATAAAACAAAAGATTGAGTCGCTTTTTCAAAAGTCCGCAATCCTTTGTTATTTTTTTGCCCAAAATTGGGTAAAAACAGCAAGTGTAACACATTGTTAATACTTGTAATATTTCTGTAACATTTAGCTTAGTTCTAAAATTTATAAGGGGTGAAGAGCTTGGGTAATCATCATATTGTGAAATATGGTAAAAAAGCAGAGCGTCGTAGTTATTCACGTATTAACGAAGTACTAGAATCACCAAATTTAATTGAAATCCAAACTGATTCATATCAGTGGTTCCTTGAGGACGGGTTAAAAATTATGTTTGATGATATATCGCCAATCGTTGATCATACAGAAAACTTAGAATTACATTTTGTTGATTATGAATTTAGAGAAGCAAAATATAATGTAGACGAAGCAAGAAGTCATGATGCAAACTATTCTCAGCCAATTTACGTAAAATTACGTTTAGTGAATCGTGAGACAAATGAAGTAAAAGAACAAGTTGTTTTCTTTGGGGACTTCCCAATGATGACAGAAATGGGAACGTTCATTATTAATGGAGCGGAACGTGTTATTGTTTCTCAGTTAGTACGTTCTCCTAGTGTATATTTCCATGACCGTTTAGATAAGAAAAACCGTCACACGTTTACGTCAACTGTTATTCCAAACCGTGGTGCATGGTTAGAATTTGAAACAGATGCTAAAGGTGTTGCATACGTACGTATCGACCGTACGCGTAAATTACCATTAACAGAATTAGTTCGTGCTTTAGGATTTGGATCAGATGAAGAGATTTATGATATCTTAACTGAATCAGAGCTATTAAACACAACTATTGATAAAGACGTACATAAGAACGTTGCGGATTCACGTGTTGAAGAAGCCTTAAAAGATGTATATGAGCGTCTACGTCCAGGTGAACCCAAAACAGCGGAAAGTGCAAGAAACCTATTAACAGGACGATTCTTCGATCCACGCCGTTATGACTTAGCGCCTGTTGGGCGTTACAAAATTAACAAAAAGCTTCATCTTAGATACCGTCTATTAGGCTTAACTTTGGCCGAAACTTTAGCGGATCCTGAGACTGGAGAAGTTCTTTTTGCTGAAGGCACTAAATTAGAACAAGATGATATCGAGAAATTAGTTCCTTATTTAGATAATGGATTAAATATGGTTACTTTACACCCTGCTCCAGAAGCGGTTGTAGCAGAGCCAATCGATGTTCAAGTTGTTCGAGTTTATTCACCAGAAGATCCTGAAAAAATAATTAATATTATTGGTAATGGTCATTTAACTGAAGAAGCTAAGAGCTTAACTCCAGCAGATATCATTGCTTCAATTAACTACTATTTATTCTTAGACTTTGGAATTGGTGGAACAGATGATATTGACCATTTAGGTAACCGTCGTATTCGTTCAGTAGGTGAATTACTTCAGAACCAATTCCGTATTGGATTATCTCGTATGGAACGTGTTGTTCGTGAACGTATGTCGTTACAAGATACAACGTCAATGACGCCACAGCAATTGATTAATATTCGACCAGTTGTAGCTGCAATCAAAGAGTTCTTTGGTTCATCTCAATTATCTCAGTTCATGGATCAGTCAAATCCATTAGGTGAGTTAACACATAAACGTCGACTATCAGCATTAGGACCTGGTGGATTAACCCGTGACCGTGCTGGGTATGAGGTGCGTGACGTGCATTACTCTCACTATGGTCGTATGTGTCCAATTGAGACACCTGAGGGACCGAATATCGGTTTAATTAACTCATTAGCGACTTATGCTAAAATTAACGAGTTTGGGTTCATTGAAACACCATTCCGTAAAATTGATCGTGAAACTAACCGTGCAACGGAAGAGATTCACTATCTATCAGCTGATGAGGAAGATTTATATATCGTTGCGCAAGCAAACTCATTACTGAATGAAGATGGAACTTTTACTAACGAAACAGTTATGGCTCGTTACAAATCTGAGAATATCGAAGTGCCAAGAAATCAAATTGACTTCATGGACGTTTCACCTAAGCAGGTTGTCTCTGTAGCAACAGCATCAATTCCTTTCTTAGAGAACGATGACTCGAACCGTGCCCTGATGGGAGCGAACATGCAACGACAAGCTGTACCATTGATTAATCCTAAAGCACCATATATCGGTACTGGTATGGAATATCAAGCAGCACATGACTCAGGGGCGGCTTTACTATGTAAACGTTCTGGTAAAGTTACTTATGTTGATGCAGATCATATCCGTGTTCAATTAGAAGACGGATCATTCGATGATTATCATTTAACTAAATTCGCACGTTCAAATGCGGGTACATGTTATAACCAACGCCCAATTATTGAATCAGGCGAAATGGTTGAACAAGGCGACATCTTAGCTGATGGACCATCAATGGAAAATGGAGAAATGGCCTTAGGTCAAAACCCATTAGTAGCCTTCATGACTTGGGATGGATACAACTATGAGGATGCTATTATCATGTCAGAACGACTTGTAAAAGATGATGTATATACATCAATTCATATTGAAGAATATGAATCAGAAGCACGTGATACTAAATTAGGACCTGAAGAGATTACTCGTGAAATTCCTAACGTCGGTGAAGACGCGCTGAAATATCTTGATAAAGATGGAATCATTGCTATCGGTGCTGAAGTACGTGATGGTGATATTCTAGTAGGTAAAGTAACACCTAAGGGTGTAACGGAATTATCTGCAGAAGAGCGATTATTACATGCAATCTTTGGTGAGAAAGCACGTGAAGTACGTGATACATCACTACGTGTACCACATGGTGGGGGCGGAATCGTTCACGACGTGAAAATATTTACGCGTGAAAACGGAGACGAATTATCACCTGGTGTAAACATGTTAGTTCGTGTTTATATTGTACAAAAACGTAAAATTAGTGAAGGGGATAAAATGGCCGGACGTCACGGAAATAAAGGGGTTGTCTCTTTAATCGTGCCGGAAGAGGATATGCCATTCCTACCGGATGGAACTCCAGTTGATATTATGCTGAATCCATTAGGGGTACCATCACGTATGAATATCGGGCAAGTATTCGAGCTTCACCTCGGTATGGCTGCACGTGAGATGGGGATTAACATCTCTACACCAGTATTTGATGGTGCAAGTGAAGAAGATGTTTGGGAGACAATCAAAGAAGCTGGCTTAGCCGAAGATGCTAAGACTACCTTATATGATGGTCGAACAGGTGAACCATTTGACCGTAAAGTATCTGTTGGAGTTATGTACATGCTTAAATTAGGACACATGGTTGACGATAAAATCCATGCTCGTTCAACAGGACCATACTCATTAGTAACGCAACAACCATTAGGTGGTAAAGCACAATTTGGTGGACAACGTTTTGGTGAGATGGAGGTTTGGGCACTTGAGGCATATGGTGCTGCTTACACGTTACAAGAAATCTTAACTTACAAGTCGGATGACGTTGTAGGACGTGTGAAAACGTATGAAGCCATTGTAAAAGGTGAGCCAATTCCAAAACCAGGTGTACCTGAATCGTTCCGAGTGTTAGTAAAAGAGTTACAATCTTTAGGATTAGACTTACAAGTACTTGATGCGGAACATAAAGAAATCGACTTACAAGATGACGAAGAAGACGATGACATCATTAACTTCAACGCATTAGAGAAGTATAAAGAAGATCAAAAACAAACAGGTAGTAAACCAGTTGCCGCAAGCGAAGCAAAAGAAAAAAACACTGATAAATAATTTAAATTTAGTATGACAGGATAGATTGATGGTCAGGGCCACTCTTTGAATGAGTGGACTCCATCGACTATCGGCAATTTTATAAGGAGGTTGGCCCTTTGATAGATGTTAATACTTTTGAATCAATGCAGATTGGTTTAGCATCCCCAGAGAAAATCCGTAGTTGGTCATACGGTGAAGTTAAAAAGCCTGAAACAATTAATTACCGTACACTTAAACCGGAAAAAGATGGTTTATTCTGTGAGCGTATTTTTGGTCCGTCAAAAGACTGGGAATGTTCTTGTGGTAAGTACAAACGTATTCGCTATAAAGGTCGTGTTTGTGAACGTTGTGGTGTAGAAGTTACACGTTCTAAAGTACGTCGCGAACGTATGGGACATATCGAATTAGCAGCTCCAGTTACTCACGTTTGGTATTTCAAAGGAATTCCAAGTCGTATGGGTCTTATCTTAGATTTAAGTCCACGATTATTAGAAGAAGTTATTTACTTCGCTTCTTATATTGTAATTGAATCAGGAGATACACCATTAGAAGTTAAGTCTTTATTAACTGAAACAGAGTATCGTGAAAAACGTCGTGAATTTGGAAATCGATTCAAAGCGAAAATGGGTGCTGAAGCAATTAGTGACCTATTAGCGGCGGTTGATATTAAAACAGAAGTAGCAGAATTAAAAGAAGCGTTGAAAACAGCGACAGGACAAAAACGTACGCGTGCAATTCGTCGTCTTGATATTCTGGATTCATTCTTAGAATCAGGTAACGATCCAACTTGGATGATTATGGATGCCTTACCAGTTATTCCACCTGAATTACGTCCAATGGTTCAACTTGAAGGTGGCCGTTTTGCAACAAGTGATTTAAACGACTTATACCGTCGTGTTATTAACCGTAATAACCGTCTGAAACGTTTATTAGATCTTGGTGCACCAAACATTATCGTTCAAAATGAGAAACGTATGTTACAAGAAGCTGTTGATTCGTTAGTGGATAACGGTCGTCGTGGTCGCGCAGTAACCGGACCGGGTAACCGTCCATTGAAATCACTATCGCACATGTTAAAAGGTAAGCAAGGGCGTTTCCGTCAGAATTTACTTGGTAAACGTGTTGACTATTCAGGTCGTTCGGTAATCGTTGTTGGTCCATCATTAAAGATGTACCAATGTGGTCTGCCAAAAGAAATGGCAATTGAATTATTCAAGCCATTTGTAATGAGAGAATTAGTTGAACGCGATATCGCAGGAAACATTAAAAACGCGAAGAAAATGATTGAAACTCAAGATGATGCAATCTGGCCAGTTATTGAAGATGTTATAAAAGAACATCCGGTTCTTTTAAACCGCGCACCTACACTTCACCGTTTAGGTATTCAAGCTTTCGAGCCAGTTATCGTTGAAGGTAAAGCAATTCGTCTTCACCCATTAGTGTGTGAGGCTTATAACGCCGATTTTGATGGTGACCAAATGGCTGTTCACGTTCCATTATCTGAAGAAGCTCAAGCAGAAGCGCGTCTATTAATGTTAGCTGCACAACATATCCTTAACCCTAAAGATGGTAAACCAGTTGTTACACCATCTCAAGATATGGTTTTAGGTAACTATTACTTAACTTTAGAAGAAGAAGGACGTATCGGAGAAGGTATGATTTTCTCATCTGTAAGTGAAGTTGAACTAGCTTACCAAAATGGATATGTTCACTTACATTCACGTATTGCGATTCCAGCAACAGCATTAGAAGGAAAACCATTTACTGAATGGCAAAAAGAACGCTTGATGATGACGACAGTTGGTAAAATTATTATCAACCAAATCATGCCAGAAGAGTTCCCTTACTTAAATGAACCAACGAATGAAAACTTAATCGAACGCACACCTGACAAATACTTCATCGACCATGGAGTAGATGTCAAAGAAGCGATTAAAGAGATGGAACTTGTTCCTCCATTCAAGAAAAAACATTTAGGTAACGTGATTGCAGAAGTGTTCAAACGTTATCAAGTTACAGAAACATCTATCATGCTAGATAAGATGAAAGACTTAGGTTATAAACACTCAACTCGTTCAGGTATTACTGTAGGGGTTGCAGACGTAATTAACTTAGACACTAAAGAAGTTATCATTACAGATGCTCATGATCGTGTTGAAAAAATTACTAAGCAATACCGTCGTGGTTTAATCACTGAAGATGAGCGTTATAACAATGTTATTCGTACTTGGGAACGCGCGAAAGATCAAATTCAAAATGAATTAGTCGCAAAATTACCGCGTCTTAACCCAATTAGTATGATGTCTGACTCTGGTGCCCGTGGTAACATCTCTAACTTAACTCAACTAGCTGGTATGCGTGGTAACATGGCCGCTCCAAGTGGTAAGATAATCGAATTACCGATTACATCTAACTTCCGTGAGGGATTAAACGTTCAAGAAATGTTTATTTCTACCCATGGGGCTCGTAAAGGGATGACCGATACTGCATTGAAGACAGCCGATTCAGGTTACTTAACACGTCGTTTAGTTGATGTGGCACAAGATGTTATTGTTCGTGAAGATGACTGTGGAACAGATAAAGGACTCGTAATTAGCGCAATAAAAGATGGTAACAGTGTGATTGAATCACTTGAAGAACGTCTAATTGGCCGTTACTTACAAAAAACTATTCGTCATCCAGATACTAAAGAAGTGATTATTTCTAATAGTGAGTTAATTACAGAAGATATTGCACAACAAATCATTGCTGCTGGTATTGAAGAAGTAACTATTCGATCAGTGTTTACGTGTGATACGATTCACGGTGTATGTAAACACTGTTACGGTCGTAACTTAGCTACAGGTGATGAAGTTGAAGTTGGAGAAGCAGTTGGTACAATTGCTGCTCAATCAATCGGTGAGCCTGGTACTCAATTAACAATGCGTACATTCCATACGGGTGGGGTTGCCGGTGGTGGAGATATCACTCAAGGTCTTCCTCGTATCCAAGAGATTTTTGAAGCGCGTAATCCGAAAGGATTGGCTCAAATTACTGAAGTTGCTGGTCAAATTGAAGCAATTGAAGAAAAATCTTCTGACCGTACGAAAGATATTACAGTGCGTGGTATTACAGATACGCGTACATATAATGTACCTTTCCAATCACGACTTAAAGTTGCAGTGGGTGATTCTGTTGAACGTGGACAAGCCTTAACAGATGGTTCTATTGATCCGAAAGAATTGTTACGTGTAACTGATGTTATAACAGTTGAAAACTATATGCTACATGAAGTACAAAATGTATATCGTGGACAAGGGGTAGAAATTGGAGATAAACACGTGGAAGTAATGGTTCGCCAAATGCTTCGTAAAGTACGTGTTATGGATCCAGCTTCTACAGATATCCTACCAGGTGCATTATTAGATATCGCTGACTTTACTAAAGCCAATGAAGCGGCAATTAAAGCAGGAGAAGTCCCTGCAACAGCACGTCCAGTCTTACTAGGAATTACAAAAGCAGCTCTAGAGACAAATTCATTCATCTCTGCTGCATCATTCCAAGAAACGACTCGTGTGTTAACAGATGCTGCTATCCGTGGAGATCGCGATGAATTGATTGGACTGAAAGAGAACGTTATTATCGGTAAGCTTATTCCGGCTGGTACAGGTATGAACCGTTACCGTTCACTTGAAACATCAACGTCTGTGGATATCGAAAGAATTCAAGAAGAAGAAAGATTAGCGAAAGAAAAAGCAAAAGAAGATAAAGCAAAAGAAGAAAAAGATACTGAATCTTCATTCAAATAATTAATTAATCTTTTTAACAAATGCCACCTCACTCTAGGTACATCAGAGTGAGGTGGCGTTTTTGTGTTATAAGTAAACTACATAGAAAGAACACAGTAAAATCCGAAAAAGATAAAAGGAAAAAAGGGGAGTGGACTAATAACTTTTTTTGAGAATACGTATCTTAAAATAATGAATAGAAGAGCTGAACTCGAACAGATTAATAAGAATAAAGGAAACAAAGGTATAGGAATACATAAAGATAGAATGGTAAAGGTTTTAATATCTGCACCTCCGATTGAACCAGGTCTTAAAATATTAAAGAGAAACAGAGCTGTAAAGGTAGTAAATGCCAGTAAGAATTGATCCCATATGTTAAGGTGACTCATAAAAAGGATGTAAAAAGATACGAGTAGAAGTGAACCTTGTAATAAATCTGGGATAATCATAGCGTGCACGTCACAAAAAATCATTAAAAGAGCAATCAAAGTAAAAACGACAACAAAGTAAAAAGGGTATTCAAAAAGAATGAACGTAGACCAAACCATAAAAATGCCACTAGCGAATTCAACTATTATATAGAAGGGACTCGTTGGATAATTACAATATCTGCACCGAAAAGACGCCAATATTTGTGAAATAATGGGAATAAGATCTATTGCAATAAGTGTAGTAGAACAATGATCACATGAGGAACGTCGAGATAAATTAATTTGTTGATTTACCCAATCATGTGCAAAACAGTAAGCGAAGGAGCCAAGGCAACTACCGAGAATAAACGAGACAATATAAATCATATAAAAACCTCCTATATATATATACAAGAAAAACCTCTAAATCCATTATTAAAAATGATTTAAAAGTAAAAAAAGTGAGAAAACAGGAAAAAAAGGTTGACCAACTACCAAAATTAATGGTATATTATTCTTTGTCGTCACAGGACGTTGATTAAATTGTCTGATGGCAAAATCATTTACATTAAATTTACAAAGAATTTACAAACTTGTTGACAATATGTAAATGCAGTGTTATTATAACGTAAGTCGTTACAGTAACGTTTGTAGCGGTTACAAAAAAACACGAACAAAGTGTTGAAAAACAATTATTAAAAAATTGTTGACATCGACGCAAAATGCGTGGTATACTTATTAAGTTGTCAAGAAGACAATGAAACATATCTAAGCAAACGATATATTCGATACGCTTTTAAAAAAGTGTTGACAACAGTTTGGAGGATGTGATACAATATAAAAGTTGTCGCTTGAAAAAAGCACAACGAAAGCTCATTGAAAACTGAACAAAGATAAACACACCAAATGTGTAATGGGGTCTGTTGATTTATCAGCAGACACAACCAAACAATTCGATCTGGATGACCACCAGTATAAAAAG